>NZ_JARVSW010000049.1:0-146611 GCF_030208985.1 Pseudomonas sp. MEJ108 | reverse complement strand
TGCCTACTTTGGCCCCATCAAAGTAGGTCGCCGAGGGGCGAAAAGGTGACCTGAGTCGAACCCCAATCCACCTGACAAAGAAAACCCGCCGTGTGACGCGGAGCGTCACGAACTGCATTCCCACGCGGAGCGTGAGGAACGAGAGTTAAAGGTGACCTGAGCCGAACGCCAATCCACCTGACAGAGAAAACCCGCTGTGTGACGCAGAGCGTCACGAACTGCATCCCCACGCGGAGCGTGGGGACGATAGCCATTCTGGGTTTTCGGGCTGCGTCAGACGATTACTCGCTGAGCGTCGGAACCTTGCGAGGGGCCATGAAGTACATCCAGATCAGGGCAATGAAATACATCGCCGGGATCATCGTGAACAACACGTTGTAGTTGTTATTGGTGGCGGTCAGCACCGCACCCACGATCTGCGTCATGAACATACCGCCGATGGCTGCGCACATGCCGCCGAAGCCGAACACGGTACTCATCATGTGCTTGGGGGTGTAGTCCATCACCAGGCTCCAGATATTCGCTGTCCAGGCCTGATGCGCACCCACGGCAAGCGAAATGGCCAGTACCGCTACCCACAGCCCGCTGGCATTGGCGGCGAACACCACGCTGCAGATCGTGATGGCAAAGATCAGCATCGACAACAGCCGCGCAGTCGTCGCACGCATGCCACGACCAATCAGCCAGGACGACAGGATACCGCCACCGACACTGCCGAAATCGGCCGTCAGCCAGATCAGAATCAGCGGAACACCCATCTGCGTCACGCTGATCCCCAGGTTGTATTGCTGATTGAGGAACGGCGGCAGCCAGTACAGGTAAAACCAGAACACCGGAGCAGTGATCGCATACGCCAGCGCGAACGCCCATGTGCCACGCATCTTCAGAATGCCGGTGAATGGCACCTTGACCGGAGCCGGTTCGACTTCCTGATTGATGTAATCCAGCTCGGTCTTGCTGACGGTCGGATGCTCTTCGGGGTTGTAGTACTTCAGGCGCCAGGTGATAGCCCAGAGCAGCCCCAGCGAACCCATCGCCACGAAGGCGGCCTGCCAGCCCCAGACCGTGAGGATCACCGGCAGCAGGGCCGGGGTCAGCATGGCACCAACGTTGGTGCCGGCGTTGAAGATACCGGTGGCCACTGCACGCTCACCGGCAGGGAACCACAGGCGGGTGGTCTTCACACAGGCCGGGTAATTGGCGGCTTCGGTCAAGCCCAGAATGAAACGGCAGACCATGAAGCCCACGGCGGAAGTGGCCAGGCCGTGAGCACCGGTCGCCAGGCTCCACAGCAGCACCGCGAGGAAGAATGCACGCTTCACGCCGACCTTGTCGATGAAGCGGCCCTGCAGCACAAAGCCGACCGCGTAACCCACCTGAAACCAGAAGTTGATGTTGGCGTAGTCCATCGCCGTCCAGCTCATTTCCTTGGCTAGGATGGGCTGCATGACGCCGAGCGCGGCACGGTCGATGTAGTTCAGCGTAGTGGCGAAGAACACCAGGGCGAGCATGCCCCAGCGAGTCTTGCCGACGGCGAGTGCGCCGCGGATCTTTTCGCCCATCCCGGCACGGGCGGCCTGGGCGACAGGGTTGGTCTGGGTGTTAAGCATGATGTTCTAACCATCCGTTCCAGGACTGTGCTGCTGGCAACAGTCGGACTGAGAAGTCCACTCGATGCAGGCGTTGTGCAGGTAAAGTGAAGTCTTAGAACCGCGATTCGACTGGCCTCTAGACTCAGGCTGTCCTCGAAACGATCCGTCGGGCCGACAATTTACAGGTTGAGCCGCGTAAGTGTGTTGGAATGTTTCAGGCGACGCGGACCCAGACCGGGCTTTTGGCCGGGTGGGTTCGTCGAACATGTCGTCTGATAAGACGGACGGGCGATCGGGCGAGCAAAGCGAGAAGGGTGCACATGAGCAATGTTCCTGTTTTTTGAATTGTTATGGGTTTGCTGCTGATGAAGCGAAGATCAAAATGTTTGGCTGCGGGTCTATCCTGCAATGTGATGCTGATGTTGAGCATTGCGAGATACAGCGTCAATTGAGTAAAACGGCTTTTGTTCGATAATCGAACGTAAAACTAACCGGTTCGTACACTTTATGTTGCTGTAGTATTTTCACAGGCAAATACTTTACTCGCACCTCTGAATAAGGCCGGGAAAGGCCAGGAATGCGGTGCTGTCCAGTCGCGATCCAAGCAGGTCGCGTTCATCCAGGAGCTGAAAAGCATGCAGCGTTCAATTGCTACCGTATCCTTGAGCGGTACTCTGCCCGAAAAGCTCGAAGCCATCGCCGCAGCCGGCTTTGACGGCGTCGAGATTTTCGAAAACGACTTGTTGTATTACGACGGCAGCCCACGCAACATCAGGCAAATGTGTGCCGACCTGGGCATCGCCATCACCCTGTTCCAGCCGTTCCGCGATTTCGAAGGCTGCCGCCGTGATCGTCTGCAGCGCAATATCGACCGTGCCGAACGCAAATTCGATCTGATGCAGGAGCTGGGCACCGATCTGGTGCTGGTCTGCAGCAATGCGTCTGCCGATTCGGTGGGCGACGAAAACATTCTGCTCGATGACCTGGGCCTGCTCGCCGAGCGCGCGGGTGCCCGTCACCTGCGCGTCGGTTATGAAGCGCTGGCCTGGGGCAAGCACGTGAACACCTGGCAACAGGTCTGGAACCTGATGCGCCAGGTCGACCACCCGGCACTAGGCGTGTTGCTCGACAGTTTTCATACCCTGTCGCTGAAGGGCGATCCGAGCGCCATCGCGCAGATCCCGGGCGACAAGATCTTCTTCGTGCAGATGGCCGACGCGCCGCTTCTGGCGATGGATGTGCTGGAGTGGAGCCGCCATTTCCGCTGCTTCCCGGGTCAGGGTGAATTCGATCTGGCCGGCTTCCTCGCGCCGATCCTGCGCAGTGGCTATACCGGGCCGTTGTCGCTGGAAGTGTTCAACGATGGCTTCCGTGCAGCGCCGACACGCGCCAATGCCGCGGACGGTCTGCGTTCGCTGCTTTATCTTGAAGAGAAAACCCGCCAGCTGATGGCGCGTGACGAGCCGGCCGCGGTTCCCGAAATCCTCTTCAATCCGCCTGCGGCCAGTACCTACAATGGCGTCGAGTTCCTCGAGTTTGCCGTTGACGAGAGCCACGGCGCTCGCCTGTCGGGCTGGCTGCAACGGCTGGGCTTTGCCAAGCTGGGTCAGCATCGCTCCAAGGCGGTCAGTTTGCTGGGGCAGGGCGATATCAGGATTGTGCTCAATGCCGAACCCTATTCCTTCGCCCACAGTTTTTTCGAGGCGCATGGCCCTTCGTTGTGCGCCACCGCCTTGCGCGTCGACGACGGTCATCAGTCGCTGGAACGCGCGCGTGCTTTCAAGGGCCAGCCCTATCGTGGCCTGGTCGGTCCCAATGAACGGGAGATTCCGTCGGTCCGCGCGCCCGACGGCAGCCTGATCTATCTGGTGGATAACGCCGCACCGGGAGAATCGATTTACGACAGCGATTTTGTCGTCGATCCGCAAGCCGTCGCCAAGGGCGGGTTGCAGCGTATCGACCACATGGCCATGGCGCTGCCGGCCGACAGTCTGGACAGCTGGGTTTTGTTCTACAAAAGCATTCTGGATTTCGAGGCTGACGACGAAGTGGTCTTGCCCGACCCCTACGGCCTGGTCAAGAGCCGGGCGCTGCGCAGCCGTTGCAGCACCGTGCGCTTGCCGTTGAATATTTCCGAAAATCGCAACACGGCCATTTCCCATGCGCTGTCGAGCTATCGCGGCTCGGGTGTGCACCACATCGCATTTTCCTGCGAAGACATCTTTGCCGAGGTAAGCCGCGCCAAGGAAGCGGGCGTGCCGTTGCTGGACATCCCGCTCAATTACTACGATGACCTGGCGGCACGCTTCGATTTCGACGAGGAGTTTCTCAGCGAACTGGCGTATTACAACGTGCTCTATGACCGCGATGCGCAGGGTGGCGAGTTGTTCCACGTCTACACCGATGCGTTCGACGGGCGCTTCTTCTTCGAAATCCTGCAGCGCAAGAACGGTTACGCAGGGTATGGCGCTGCCAACGTCCCGGTGCGTCTGGCTGCGATGGCCAAGGCGCGCAATGTGGCAGCACGTCAGGCGCGTCTGTAAGGCGAATCCGATTGCAGAGCCGCTGCGAGGGTTCGACGCCCTCGCGGCTTCCCTCGGTTGCCGGTCGGCTTCATACTCCGCGCATCACTCGTGGTCATGAGCCAACAATGAAAACAACTGACGACTCCGTTGCCGTTGCGTCGAAAGGGCGCAAGAACAATCCGGAAAAGACCCGCGAAGACATTCTGCAGGCCGCCGTTGCCGAGTTTGTCGCCCATGGCCTGTCGGGTGCGCGTGTCGATGCCATTGCCGAGCGCACCAAGACCTCGAAACGGATGATCTATTACTACTTCGGCAGCAAGGAGCAGCTGTACGTCGAAGTGCTGGAAAAACTCTACGGCGCGATTCGCAACACCGAGAGCCAGCTCAATCTGTCCGAACTCGAGCCTGTGGAAGCGATTCATCGCGTGGTCGAGTTCACCTTCGATCACCACGACAGCAATGTCGATTTCGTGCGCATCGTGTGCATCGAAAACATCCATAACGGCGAGAACGTCAAACAGTCCGAGTCGATTCAGGCCAAGAGCCAGAACATCATCAGGGCGCTCGACGGCATCCTGCGTCGTGGTGAAGCCAGCGGCCTGTTTCGTGACGGCGTTCATCCGGTTGACCTGCACCTGATGATCAGCTCGTTCTGCTTTTACCGGATCTCCAACCGCCATACCTTCAGCGAAATCTTTCAGATCGAGCTGTGGAGCGAAGAGGTCAAACAGCGTCACAAGGCAATGATCTGCGACGCTGTGTTGCGTTATCTCAAGCGCTGATGTTTACAACGTGTGGAAGTGCGCCATCATCCGCTCTGCATCGGCGGACTTGCCACTGAACAGTTCGAAGGCCTTGACCGCCTGAAACACCGCCATGGTGCTGCCATCCAGGGTGCGGCAGCCCAGTGCGCGGGCATGCCTGAGCAGTTCGGTTTCCAGCGGAAAGTAAATGATTTCCGCCACCCACAGTTCAGGCCGCAGCAACTCGACCGGCAACGGCGTACCCGGCAGTTTGGTCATGCCGACCGGCGTGGTATTGACCAGTCCGTCGGCTTCGGCCATCGCCGCAGGCAGGTCGGTACCCACCTGCGCGCGTCCGGCACCGAAGTGCTGGTTGAGGTTGTCCACCAGCCCCTGGGCGCGTTGCGGCTCGACCTCGAACACGCTGAGGCGCTCGACGCCTGCGCTCAGCAGCGCATGAGCCACGGCAGCGCCCGCGCCACCTGCACCCATCTGCACTACCTGTTGGCGTGGGGCCTTGTCCAGGCCGCGCTGAAAGCCTTCGGCAAAGCCCAGGCAGTCGGTGTTGTGACCGATGCGCTTGCCGTCCTTGAACACCACCGTATTCACCGCGCCGATACCGCGCGCTTCGTCGGACAGCTCGTCCAGTAACGGGATGACCGCCTGCTTGCAGGGGAAGGTGATATTCAGGCCGGTGAAACCGCACTGTCGGGCGCCTTCCAGAAGCTGGGGCAGGGCGTGGATGTCCACTTGCAGGGCGTCGATATCGATCAGCCGATACAGATAGCGCATGCCTTGTGCATCGCCTTCATGCTCGTGCATGGCAGGTGTCCGCGAGGCCTGGATGCCCGAGCCGATCAGGCCGGCGAGGATGGAGGGTTTTTCAGCATGAGTCATAAAATACGTCTCTTGTTTTTGTGTCACTGCCCGGTTGGCGGCAGGTGTTAAACGGAATGTACCAGATGGTTAATAGTGCCGCAGGCAGGAGTCGATTACCACGCAGCGATGTTGTGCGGTGATCGCACTAATCAGTGATAATCCACGGCCAGCCGCTCCAGGCTTACACGAGTTCGAGTCCCTGCATGTCCGAGTCCGTCTTCAGCGCCGCACAGCAGCAAGCCAGTACGTTGTACCTGCCACCCGGCTCGTGGGCCACGGTGCTCGATTGCCTGTGCGCGAAATTTCCGGCCATCAGCCGCGAACAGTGGCTGGATCGGTTTGCTCGCGACCGGGTGCTGGACGAAAACGGCAAGGCCATCGCGCCTGATCTGGCGTACCGGGAAGGGCTGCGGGTTCACTACTTTCGTGAGGTTGCCAACGAAACGCCGATCCCCGTAGTTGAAACGATCCTCTACGCCGACGAGCATCTGGTGGTGGCTGACAAGCCGCACTTCCTCCCGGTGACACCCGCAGGCGAGTACGTCGAACAAACCTTGCTGCGCCGCTTGATCCATCGCCTGGACAATCCTGATCTGGTGCCGCTGCACCGCATCGACCGGCACACCGCAGGGCTGGTGCTGTTTTCCGCCAACCGGCAGACGCGCTCGGCTTATCAGGCCTTGTTTCCCACCCGGCGCATCGACAAGTTTTACCAAGCCATTGCGCCAGCGCTGCCGGGGCTGGCGTTTCCGCGTCTGCACGAGAGCCGTCTGGTCGAGGGCGAACCGTTCTTTCGCATGCAGGAAGGTATCGGCGCGAGCAACACCCGCACGCAGATCGAGGTGCTCGAACGGCAGGATAAATTGTGGCGTTACGGGCTTTACCCGGTGACCGGCAAAAAGCATCAGCTGCGTGTACACATGGCTGCACTGGGTGCTGCCATCTGCAACGACCCGTTTTACCCGGACGTTGTGAAAGACCCGGTGGACGACTATCAAAATCCTTTGAAGCTGCTGGCCAGCAGCTTGCGCTTCGTCGATCCGCTCAGTGGCGAGCAGCGCCACTTCGAGAGCCTGTTGACGCTCGACTGGTAGTACAGGGACAGTGAAATGACAGGCAAAAAAAACCCGCACTCGGCGGGTTTTTTCAAATCAGTAACGCGACGCCCGGATCACAGATCCTTGACGGTACGTACCTGATCCTTGTTGATGCGGGTCTGCTTGCCGTCAAGTTGCTTGAACTCGTAGAAGCCCGAGTCTTCATCGTACTTCGGCGTGTCGACAGCCTGGATTTCACGACCATCATTCAAGGTGATCACAGTGGGCGATGCGCAGCCGGCGAGGGAGGCAATGCTCAGTGCAAGCAGGAAGGCAGCGGGAAGGGTCCGTTGTTTCATTACTGTGTCTCCAGATGGATTCTTGATTTGCTGAACTCTCAGACGGATACACCGTCAGCAAGTTCCGTATACACCCGCAGCAACTTCAATGACCAGTCACTTGTTGCGGTTTTCACTGATCCCGGTCAACAGACAGGGAGTGTTCAGGTTGGCCAGGCGTGGATCGCCGGCTTCCAGTTGCAGGGCGACCGGTTGCAGCGGCTCCAGAGCCCGTCTCGGGCTGCGCTCGCCGGCCTGCCATGCGGCTTCCAGCGTTGCGGCGTGAGCGACAGGGATCATACCTAAAAGCGGCTGCCAGTGCTGACCTTCACGCACCATTATCGGTCGCTCCGGGTATTCAGAGGCTTTTTCACGCAATGCGCGCAGCAACGCTGCATCGACCAAAGGTACGTCGCAGGGCAGGATCAGCAACCATCGATGTCGCGCCAGAGGCAGCGCGGCACGTATTCCGGCCAGAGGCCCGTTGAAATCGGTATCGTCGTCCTGCACCAGTCGATCGGCGTAACGCGCATAGCGATCGATATTGCGATTGCAGGAAATGATCAGGTCGTCGGTCAGTGGCCGGGTCAGCCGGTGCAGGTGCTCGATCAGCGCAGTGCCCTGCCATTCGATCAGGCCCTTGTCACGCCCGCCCATGCGCTGTCCCCGGCCTCCGGCCAGCAGCAGAATAGAGCAGGGCGGCAGTGGGGCAGGAACATTCATCGAACACTCGTCGGGCAGTCAAAAGGAGGGCTGTGATATAACACCCGCCTGTTTTCTTAACAACTGGATGAGGCCATGAAAGCCAAGGCTGACACACCTTTCGTACCCCTTAATATCGCCGTACTGACCGTCAGCGATACTCGCACCCGAGAAACCGATACCTCGGGCCAGATGTTCGTCGACCGCCTGACCGACGCAGGCCACGGCCTGATCGAGCGCGTGCTGCTCAAGGATGACCTGTACAAGATCCGCGCGCAGGTAGCGACCTGGATTGCCGACGATCAGGTGCAGGTGGTGCTGATCACCGGTGGCACCGGCTTCACCGGCCGTGACAGCACGCCTGAAGCCGTGGCCTGCCTGCTGGACAAGCAGGTCGATGGTTTCGGTGAGCTGTTCCGGCAGATATCGGTGCCGGATATCGGCACCTCGACCATTCAGTCCCGCGCGCTGGCCGGCCTGTCCAACGGCACGCTGGTGTGCTGCCTGCCGGGCTCCACCAATGCGGTGCGCACGGCATGGGACGGCATTCTCGCCCAACAGCTGGATTCGCGGTTCCGGCCTTGCAACTTTGTGCCTCACCTCAAGCAGGCCGAGCCCTGTGCGACCCGTGGTTGAGTGCTCATGAGCCACGAGCCGAAAACCCTGCTGCCTGTTGAAGACGCCATTGCACGGCTGCTGAAGATGGCCGAAGCCACGCCGATCACCGAGCGCCAACGCGTCTCGCTGGCCGATGCCGAGGGCCGGGTACTGGCAGTCGATCTGGTCTCCACGCTGGATCTGCCGCCCTGGCCGAACAGCGCCATGGACGGTTATGCCTTGCGCGTGGCGGACTGGCGCGGCGAGCCGTTGAGCGTCAGTCAGCGCATCTTCGCCGGTCAGGCCCCCGAGCCTCTGCCCCCTGGCACCTGTGCGCGTATCTTCACCGGCGCGCCGATGCCTGAAGGCGCTGACTGCGTCGAGATGCAGGAAAACGCCGAGGTGCAGGCGGATCAGCGTGTGCGCTTCAACGAGCCGCTGGGCGCCGGGCAGAATATTCGTCCGCAAGGCCAGGAAACCCGGGTCGGCGATACCGTGCTGGCCGCCGGCACGCGGCTGGGTCCGATCGAACTGGGTCTGGCGGCCTCGCTGGGCCTCGCCGAGCTGGAGGTCATTCGTCGCGTGCGGGTCGCGGTGTTGTCCACGGGCGACGAGTTGATTGAGCCCGGTCAGCCATTGGGGCCGGGGCAGATCTACAACAGCAACCGGGTGTTGCTGTGCAGCTGGTTGAAACGACTGGAATGCGAGGTCGTGGATGCAGGCATCCTGCCTGATGATCTGGACAAGACTCGCGCTGCGCTGGCGAATCTGCAGGGCGTCGATCTGATTCTCTCAACAGGCGGAGTGTCCGTGGGCGAAGCGGATTTCCTCGGCCACGCATTGCGTGAAGAGGGCGAACTGACCCTCTGGAAGCTGGCGATCAAGCCTGGCAAGCCGCTGACCTTCGGGCATTTCCGGGGTGTGCCGGTGATCGGTCTGCCTGGCAATCCGGCCTCTACGCTGGTCACCTTCGCCTTGCTGGCCAGGGCTTACCTGCTGCGTCGCCAGGGCGTGATCGACGTCGCCCCCTTGCAGTTTCCGGTGCCTGCCGGGTTTGTCTGGACGCGTCCTGGCAATCGCCGCGAGTACCTGCGCGGCCGTCTGGAGCAGGGCCGGGCCGTGGCTTATCGCAATCAGAGTTCGGGCGTATTGCGCAGCGCTGCATGGGCCGATGGTCTGATTGAAGTCCGCGAAGGCTCGACCGTGGCCGAAGGCGACTGGGTCAACTTCATTCCGTTGAGTGAAGTGCTCGGCTGAGTGCATTCGAATGGTGGGGCGGGTACGCATGAGCTACTCTCAACAACGCTGACACAGTGGGCAACCGGACTTCGCCCTGGAGTATTGTTATGGCGCCATTGAGAGTGGCTTGTGTGATCCCGACCTACAACGGACGCAAGGATCTGGAACGTCTGCTGGATTCACTGGCTGCGCAGACTGCCAGCTTCGATACGCTGATCGTGGACTCCAGTTCCTCGGATGGCACGCTGGAGCTGGCGCAAGCGCGATGTGCCAATGTGCTGCGCATCGACAGCAAGGATTTCAACCACGGCGGCACCCGGCAGATGATGGTCGATCTGCATCCCGACTATGACGTGTATGTCTTCATGACCCAGGATGCGTACGTTGAAGACATCAATGCCATTGCCAACATTCTGTTGCCCTTCGCCGACCCGAAGGTCGGTGCTGTGTGCGGGCGACAGCTGCCGCACAAGGATGCCAACCTGCTGGCCCAGCATGCACGGTTGTTCAATTACCCGCCGACCTCGCAGATCAAAACGCTGGCCGATGCCGGGACGCTGGGCATCAAGACGCCATTCATGTCCAACTCGTTTGCGGCCTATCGGGGCGAAGCGTTGCGGGCCATTGGCGGTTTCCCGCGGCATGTGATTCTTTCAGAAGACATGTACGTCACCGCGAAAATGCTCATCGATGGCTGGAAAGCGGCTTACGAAGGCTCGGCGGTCTGCCGTCACTCCCACAATTACAGCCTGCGCGAAGAGTTTCGTCGTTACTTTGATATCGGTGTGTTCCAGGCCCGCGAAGCGTGGATCTACGAAACCTTTGGCGGCATTGGTGGCGAGGGCATGCGTTACGTCAAGTCCGAGCTGAAATTCCTCGGTCCCCGGCGAATCCTCTGGTGGCCTGTGTCGTTCGTGCGTAATGCGCTGAAGCTGCTGGCCTACAAGCTGAGCCGGCAGGAAAAACGCTTGCCCCGCGGCGTGAAGAAGAAGCTCGGCATGTACGCGCGTTACTGGGACAGCCCCTACGCCTGAGTTGCGCCGCAGACCAGCCTGCGGCGCATGAGCAGGTCAGCTTTTCGCGGCTTCTTCGTCCAGACGGTCTGCCTCGAACAGTTGCGCGAGGTCGGCCCTGGCTTCGCGGGCGGTCTGCATGACCTTGGCGTCGTCGTCATACACCTCATGCTGAGCGGCCAGCACCTGTTCGTCGTGACGTTTGAAGCGACTGATGCGTGCGTCGGCCTGTGTTTCGCTGAGGCCCAGGCCCATGAGGGTCTGGCGACTCATTTCCAGGCTTGAATAGAACGTTTCGCGAACCGCGTGAGCGCCCAGGTCCATCAACCGATGAACATGCTGGCGGTTACGTGCGCGGGCAATGATCTTCATGTGCGGATACAGCTTGCGGATCAGCTCGGCAGTCTTGATGTTGGTGTCAGGATCATCGGTCGCGATGACGAAGTATTCGGCCTCATCGACTTTGGCGGCACGCAGTATTTCCGGGCGCAACGGGTCGCCATAGAAGACCGGTACATTGCCAAAGCTACGGGAGAACTCGATGGACTCGACGGCGGTATCCAGGGCGATGAAAGGAATCTTCTGCGCGCGCAGGATACGCGCGACAATCTGTCCCATACGGCCCATGCCGGCAATGACGACGCGTGGTTTGTCGGTCTGGATATCGCGGTATTCCTCCGGCACCTCGACAGGCTTGACCTTGGGTTTGATCCAGCGCGCCAGAGCAATGAACAGCAACGGCGTGACCGCCATCGACAAGGTGATGGTCAACACCAGCATGTCGTATAGCCCGGCCTCGAACAGCCCCTGAGCGCTGCCGATCTTGAACACCACAAAGGCAAACTCGCCGCCTGCGGCCAGTACCAGACCCAGCTGCAGCGCGCTGCGGTTGTTGAGTTCGCCAAGGGTGCGACCGATCAGGAACAGCATCGGCAGCTTGATTGCGATCAGCAACAGCGTCAGGCCCAGCACGATCAGCGGCGAGCTGAGCAACAGGCCAACGTTGGCGCCCATGCCGACACTGATGAAGAACAGCCCCAGCAATAACCCTTTGAACGGTTCGATCTGTGCTTCCAGTTCGTGACGGTATTCGGAGTCGGCCAGCAACAGGCCAGCAAGAAACGCGCCCAGCGCCATGGACACTCCCACCAGTTCCATCAGCCACGCTGTGCCTATCACCACCAGCAAGGCCGTGGCGGTCGAAACTTCCTGGATTTTGGTCTTGGCGACGATCCGGAACACCGGGCGCAGCAAATAGCGCCCGCCAATCACCACAATGGCAATGCTGCCCAGCACGCGCAGACCGTGGTTGATGCTTTCGCCGGTGTCCATCGCGTGGTCAGCCCCGGCCAGAAACGGCACCATGGCAATCAGCGGGATCGCCGCAATGTCCTGAAACAGCAGAATCGCGAACGCCATCCTGCCGTGCGGGCTGTTCAGCTGTTTGCGTTCCGCCAGGCTCTGCAGGCCGAAGGCCGTGGACGACAGGGCAAGGCCCAGGCCCAGAATGGCCGCGGTGTTCAGCGACTGGCCGAAGGCAGCGAAGGCGACCCCGCCGATGATCAGGCCGGTCAGCAGTACCTGCGCCATGCCTACGCCAAACACGGATTTGCGCATGACCCATAAACGTTTGGGCGAAAGCTCCAGGCCAATGATGAACAGCAGCAGTACCACGCCAAGTTCGGAAATATGGCTGACGCTCTCGGTATCACCGATCAGGCCCAATACCGAAGGGCCGATGACCACGCCGGCGAACAAATAGCCGATCACCGCGCCCAGCTTCAACCGCTTGGCCAGCGGCACAGTCAGCACGGCGGCGAGCAGGAATACCACTGCGACCTGCAGCAGGCTGCCTTCATGGGGCATGTAAAACTCCTTGGTAATAATTGAACACACTGTTGAAGCAGGGGCGGTATTAAAGCATGGGAGTTTTACACGGCAACGCGCATCGCAGCATGACGATAATCAACGTCGTTGATAGAACCTGCAGGAAAGGGCGCGCGTGAGGGGGGGACAAGGCGCGTGACGATGCCATCTGTCGCGCATCGGCGTAAGATATGCCCGCAAACAGGCAGCGTCAGTTGCCTGCTCATGAGCATTCAGGAAACCGTTATGACCAACAAGCAGCGTTTGATTTACTCGATTCTGATCGCCCTCGGCGTTCTGGCGATCATGCTGGGCTTGTCGCATCTGCAAAACAGCGGTGCCATCACCGAAAAGACCTTTCAGTACATTGCAATCAGCGTGGCGGTGCTGGTGGTGATCCTCAACGGCATCATGCGTCGCAAGGTCAAGCGCTAAGCGCTGGTGACCGATGCGGTTACCGGGCGCTGTCCTTGCCAATTTCTCCCAGCCATTCCCGGGCGCGGGGGTGCAGGCTGTAGGTCTTGTCGTCGTTGAGGTCGATCACGCCCTCGTCGCACAGACGCTTGAGCACCTCGCGCACGCTCAGAAACGATAGCGGCACATCGAGCCTGAGCAACTGGCTGTGTACGCCGCGCACTCCCAGAGGGTGGCCTTCTTCACTCGAGACCATTAGCGCGTCGAGCACCTTGAGCCTGACCAGGCTGGTGCGCAGGCCGAAGCTTTTCAGGAGCATCCGGATGTGCTCGTTTCCGGGCCGCTCGGTCTCCAGAGCGGGCGACTGTGCCTGCGCAGCCACTGCGGTTTGCCGCAGCAGGGTGCGAGTCGTGATTCCTTGGCGATTGAACATCCGCAAACTCCTTTTCAGGCTTTTTAAACACTCTCAATTACTAAGACGAACGAGCTCGGCAAAACCTCAGTTATCAGTGGAAAAAAATACGCCGCCCAGCCTGTACAGGCTCGCTGCAGCGAGGTGCGCTTGAGGTTAGATGAAGAATCGACGGGCGCGAGAAGAGATCGTTCCGACGATGGGCGCAGCCGAAATTACCGCGCGTCAGCAAGACCGCGAGTGCGATCAGCCTTTCGGAGCGTCGGCGGTGCGACGGTTGAGTACCGGGTTGCCGTTCTGATTCTGCGTCACATACACCGGCAACACCTTGGGCAGAGAGCCCAGCAGGCTCGACAGGTCGTGAGTGTTGTAACTGCCGCCCAGGCGCATGGCTCCGGTTGCACTGTCCGCCAGCAGAATGGGGGTTTGCAGGTAGCGATTGATCAACGGCAGTGCCTGGCTGAGCGGCAGGTCATTGAAGATCAGCTTGCCATTGCGCCACGCCAGGCTGGTATCGCGTGCTTCGGTCTGGCTGATCAGTGGAGCGTCGTCGCCTGCCTTGTAACTGGCCTGCATGCCGGGGGCCAGGGCGTGGCTCGAAGAAGGATGTGCACGATCACTGTTGATCTGAACCGAACCCTCGACCAGCGTCACGCGTACCTGATCCTGATACATCCATACGTTGAAGCGTGTGCCGGTGACCCTGATGCTGCCTGCGCCGGCATCGACCACAAAAGGGTGCGAGCTGTCGTGGCTGACCTCAAAGAACGCCTCGCCCTTTGTCAGCGTGACGCTGCGTCGATCCCGGTAATTGGCGTAGGTCAGCTCGGTACCCAGGTTCAGCTCGGCGCGGCTGCCGTCTTCCAGCATGACCAGGCGTGTGGCGGTGTCGGCGTTGTAAGTTTCGTAGGCGTCAGGCAGCCAGCCCTGATGCCAGCCGACATACCCGGCGATCGGCAGTGCCAGAGCAACGACCGCTGCGGCTGTGGCCAGTTTTGCCCAGCGGCGACCGCGACGAGGCCGAACGTGATCGGGCAGGGCAGCCTGGGTTTGGCGCGCAGGTGGCGGGTTGAGCGGTTCGATTTGTCCGGTGATGTCCCAGACTTCCAGCATTGCGTTGTATTCGATCGCATGCAGGGGGTGGGCCTTCAGCCATTGCTCGAATGCTTTCCGTTCTGCTGCGGTACAGTCTTCTGCATGCAGGCGCATGCACCAATGCGCAGCGGCATCGGTGATCGCGTCGTGTTCTGCCTTGCTGAAAAGAGGGTCGCTCATGGGCGCTCCAGCCTATACCTTCGGCGCATTCTACCCTTTGATTTCAGGCAGAGAGAACATTTGCAGGCCATTGCCCATGAAGGTGCTGCGTATTTTCTGGTGAATGCAAGCGGCTCTCATTGAAAACTCCCCGTCGCATCCTGAGTGCTATTGCCCGGGGAGTGTCCTTGCAGCGTCCGCAGCGCTACTCTCGGGGCTTGCATTCGCCTTGTCGTTCTCGCTAGCGTTCTCGATCTACCGCCATGAACAGGAGTTCCAAATGCGCGCCAATCCTGCCGATCAGTCGACCCGGGCCGTTTCCCTTGAGCAACTGACAGATCTGTTGCGCCGAATCTTCCTCGCCCATGGCACCCGCGCAGAGGTTGCCGAGGTGCTTGCCGAGAACTGCGCCAGCGCCCAGCGTGATGGCTCGCACAGCCATGGCATCTTTCGCATTCCCGGCTACCTCTCATCGCTGGCCAGCGGTTGGGTGGATGGCAAGGCTGTGCCGGTGGTCGAGGATGTCGGCGCTGCGTTTGTCCGGGTCGATGCCGGAGGCGGTTTTGCCCAGCCCGCACTGGCGGCGGCCAGAGCTCTGTTGATCGACAAGGCGCGCAGTGCCGGCATTGCGGTTCTGGCCATTCGCAACTCTCATCACTTCGCTGCGTTATGGCCGGATGTGGAGCCTTTCGCCGAACAGGGGCTGGTCGCCCTGAGCATGGTCAACAGCATGACCTGCGTTGTGCCGCATGGCGCGCGTCAGCCCCTGTTCGGTACCAACCCGATTGCTTTCGCCGCGCCCCGTGCAGGCGGCGAGCCTGTGGTTTTCGATCTGGCGACCAGCGCCGTTGCCCACGGTGATGTGCAGATCGCCGCACGCGAAGGTCGATTGCTGCCAGCAGGCATGGGCGTCGATCGCGACGGCCAGCCCACTGAAGAGCCCCGCGCCATTCTCGAGGGCGGCGCGTTGTTGCCCTTCGGCGGGCACAAGGGCTCAGCACTGTCGATGATGGTCGAGCTGCTGGCCGCAGGGCTGACTGGGGGCAATTTCTCATTCGAATTCGACTGGTCGAAGCATCCCGGGGCACAGACACCCTGGACCGGTCAGTTGCTGATCGTCATCGATCCTGACAAGGGCAGTGGTCAGTCGTTTGCGCAGCGCAGCGAGGAGCTGGTACGACAGCTCCATGGGGCAGGGCAGGAGCGTCTGCCGGGGGATCGGCGTTATAGCGAACGCGCGCGATCAATGGCACACGGTATCAGCATCGCCCAGACTGACCTGGAGCGCCTGCAAGCACTGGCGGGTCATTGAGGCATTTACAAATTCACTGACCATTCGTCGCGACCAGTCTTGTATCAGCGCGCTGTTCAAAATACTGTATGCATGAACAGTAAAAAACGAATGAGGTCTGTCATGTCCCTTAAGTCAGCGCAAAGTCCGATTGCTCAACAACATCGTACGCTCTCTGCAGTCAACGAAATGCAGCGCGAGGATTTTCTCCGGCTGGCGGCCGCACTGCGCCAGTTCAATGCCTACGAGCCGGAGGTGTCGATAGTCATCGCGGCCGCCCGCGCGGGCGGTGAATACCGCCAGGCCAGCGCGATGGAGTAAAGCGGCTGAATGCAGCCACGGCACGTCTCGGGTTGATTGTGAGTATACGTAACGTATATGCTTCATATATTCAACTTGAGGTGAATCATGGGTCTGGTAAAAATTTCCGAAAACATGCACGCCAATCTGCGCTCTGCCAGCGTTGCGCTCAGCCGTTCCATCAATGCGCAGGCCGAGCACTGGATGCGTGTCGGTATGCTCGCTGAACTGCACCCGGCGCTGGATTACAGCGAGATCTGCCAGATGCTGATCCGTCTCGAAAATGCCGGTGAGACCGTGTTGACCGCTTCGAACTTCAACGTCTCGAAGCTTGCAGCTTCCAGCCTGTCCAAGGCGGCCTCATGAGCAGGGCTATCGGTATCAAGACCGAACAGGACCTCGTGCAGTTGCGCATAGCCGGCAGGCTGGCTGCCGATGTGCTCGCGATGATCACGCCTTACGTGAAGGCTGGCGTCAGCACCGAAGCGCTCGACGACATCTGCAATGAATACATCGTCAAAGAGCTGAAAGTGATTCCCGCGAATGTGGGTTATCACGGTTTTACCAAGACCACCTGCATCTCCCCGAATGCCGTGGTGTGCCATGGCATACCTTCTGCCACCGATATCCTCAAGGAAGGCGATATCGTCAATATCGACGTTGCAGTGATCAAGGACGGCTGGTACGGCGATACCAGCCGTATGTACCTGGTGGGTGAGGTCAGCCCGCTGGCCAGGCGTCTGGTCGAGACGACCTATGAGGCAACTCGCGCCGGTATTCATGCCGTGCGTCCTGGGGCAACCCTGGGTGATATCGGCTACGCCATCCAGAGCGTCGCTCATCGCGAAGGCTTCAGCGTGGTGCGTGAGTATTGCGGGCACGGTATCGGGCGCAAGTACCATGAAGAACCGCAGGTTCTGCACTATGGTGCGCAGGGTAAAGGCCTCAGGCTCAAACCGGGCATGGTGTTCACCATCGAGCCGATGATCAATGCGGGCAGGGCGGGCACCCGGACGTTGCCGGATGGCTGGACGGTTCTGACCAGCGACCTCTCACTGTCTGCGCAGTGGGAGCATATGGTTGCCGTCACCTCGACCGGTTTCGAGCTGCTGACGCCGTGGCCTGACGGTACGGGTGATTACCCGGCCATCTGATCCAATAGGGTCTGGCAATGCATATGAACAATGGCCTTTTCGAAGGCCATTGCTTTGTTGGAAAGGGCGATGCCTCAGGCTTGTAGCGAAGACCTTCTCCAATGCACCTGCGTCACGCCAAAACGCTTGGCCTGCAAGGTTGCGACGCCTATCGGGCCTGCGGATATATTGCCGCTCACTGTCCCGACACCTGCATGCAGGGTCGCACAATGCAATGCATCGCTCTGGCACAGTTGCTTTGCATGATGCAGAAAGCAGTAAGGTTGGCCATTGAACTGATAGTGAATTTCAAATTCCGTTTGATGATTCATCTTCCCTGCCTGCGAACGTGATGATTAGCCTGGCTGTTTTGACGTATGCACGAGAAGGATCGTCCCCGACTACGCCCTTGTTTTCAAAGAGTAGAACGAAAATCATTCTGCTTATGGGCTAGTTAACAGTTGTCCGATGAGTGGTTTTGGATTCACTCAGATGCATTCATCAATGGCCGAGCAATCATCCGTATGAGGGCTCGGCCTTTGATCAACTTCGTTATTTACACGACTTCAGGTCTACCGGGCCTACAAAATCATTGCCACGCCCCATGACACAGGCGACCTGCTGGTTACGCTGGCGCTCCCATGCCTGGGGCGGATAGGTTTTGTCCCAGGCTTGATAAAGCTGTTGGTCCTGGCGCGAGAGACGCAAGTTGTATTGTTTGCTCATGTAGAAGTAGGTGCGCGCAATCATGCCGCGTATCGAGGGGCGAGGCATGACCTTCTTGGCCTTGAAATCCACCTGGGTCAGGCATGAGCCGTACTGGCCCTTTTGCTCGGGTATCCAGCCAAAACTGAAATTACTGCGGTCACCGTTGACCTCGCCGATGCTGGGCACCAGATTGTGCAGGTCCGCCTCGGCACGTTTGTAAACCGCGTCAGTTCTTGTGCAGTTCTTGCGCCCGCCGTTCTGCCAGCATTGGCGCAGGTGGCCGATCTGCCAGGCAGGCACAATGTGCTCCCATTCAATACGACTGGCGCGTTTGGCGCTCTTGCGCGGGACGTAGCCGCAGCCAGCGAGATCGACTCGATTGCCGGTGTATTTGCAGCCGCAGTAAAACTCGGTCGACTGCGGCGCATACAAGCCCCAGGCAACTTTCTTGGCTTCGCTGAAGGTGCGCGGGGCTTGTGCCTGGGCGGCGAACGATGCGGTGATGAGCAGGGCGGTGCAAAGCAGTTTAGAGAATCGAAACGTCATGCCGTCAATCTTCCTTCGGCAACGTCCAGAAGATTTGCACGCCACCGTCGTCGCGCCAGGCGAGGGTGACATTATCGTTCTCGGCTATTTCTTCAAGCAGTTGCGCCCAGTCGTCTTCTGCCTCGTCCGGCTGACGAAAGAGCAGGGCAGCCCTGGATTTCTGCGCGGTGGGCGAGTTGATGATCTTCTGTACCCGCATGCCCATGCGCTCGTAAGGGCCGGGAGTGGAGGGGGTCGCTGCGCTTTGTTTTGCCACGGAAAAAGGTCCCTGAATATTGCTGTACGGGCATACAGTATTTGAGTGTCGGATCTTTCGCAACATCTATGTAAGATAAAGCCTTCCAAATGGCACACTGTTGCCTTGAAAAAAACCTGACGTTTCCGGAGTCACGCATGAATATCAAGTCACTGGCATTTCCGTTACTGGCCTCGGCAGTTGTGCTGCTGGCAGGCTGTTCCACGCCCTCGGTCGTCACGCTGCAAAACGGTACTCAGTACGTGACCAAAGATATGCCCAAGACCAAGACGCGCGACGGTTTCTACGAGTTCGAGGATATCTCCGGCAAGACCATCCGGATCAAGGCCGATGATGTGGCGACGGTCAAACCCGAGGAGTGAAACCCTGCTCATCGTGACGCCCGCTCCCTGCGTTAGCGGGGACGGGCAGCTCGGGCATATTTAATTTCCGGTGGATTGACAAAGGCTGCAGCTTTTTCCATAGTTCGCTCCTCGCAAACGTTTGCGCGACGATGCCCGGCATCGATTCTGCGCCGTTCGCCCGAACAATAATCACAAGATCGGAGATGAACTCATGAAGCTGCCATTCGCTGGACGCCTTCTCGCTGTCGCCATGTTTGCTGCCGTTACGGCAGTCATGCCCCTCTCTGCGGCCTACGCCCAGACGCCTGAAAAACCCAAGGTCGCACTGGTCATGAAGTCGTTGGCCAACGAGTTCTTCCTGACCATGGAAGACGGTGCCAAGGTCTACCAGAAAGAACACGCCACCGAATTCGACCTGATCTCCAACGGGATCAAGGATGAGTCCGACACGTCTGCACAGATCCGCATCGTCGAACAGATGATCGCCTCCAACGTGAATGCGCTGGTGATCGCGCCAGCCGACTCCAAGGCGCTGGTGCCGGTGCTCAAGAAAGCCACCGATGCCGGAATCAAGGTCGTCAACATCGACAACCAGCTCGATGTCGACGTGCTCAAAAGCAAGAACCTGCAAATCCCCTTCGTAGGGCCTGACAACCGCAAGGGTGCCAAGCTGGTGGGCGACTATCTGGCCGGGAAACTGACCGCTGGCGACGAGGTGGGCATCATCGAAGGTGTGTCGACCACCAACAATGCTCAGCAACGCACCGCCGGTTTCAAGGACGCCATGGACGAAGCGAAAATGAAAGTGGTGTCTACGCAGTCCGGTAACTGGGAAATCGACAAGGGCAACGCTGTGGCCTCGGCGATGCTCAACGAATACCCGAACCTGAAAGCCTTGCTGGCCGGTAATGACAGCATGGCGCTGGGCGCCGTCTCCGCAGTGCGTGCGGCAGGCAAGGCTGGCAAGGTCATGGTTGTGGGCTACGACAACATCAATGCGATCAAGCCGATGCTCAAGGATGGCCGGGTTCTGGCCACGGCCGATCAGTACGCAGCCAAGCAGGCGGTCTTCGGCATCGAAGCTGCGCTCAAGCTGGTCAAAGGCGAGAAGGTCGATACCAACGACAAGGGCGTGATCGAAACGCCGGTACAGCTCGTTACTCAACCTTGATCCACGCCGTGTAAAGGTGCCCGTCCGCAGAGGACGGGCGCTGGGAGAAATGTATGTCAGCGTCTGCTCAGACAGCTGTTCTTTCGGTCAGTGGCATCGGCAAAACCTACGCACAGCCCGTACTCGGGGACGTCGACCTGACGTTGATGCGCGGCGAAGTGCTGGCTCTGACCGGGGAAAACGGTGCCGGTAAAAGCACCTTGTCGAAAATCATCGGCGGGCTGGTAACGCCTACCACCGGAAACATGGAATTCCAGGGCCAGCCTTATCAGCCTGCAAGTCGTACCCAGGCCGAAAAGCTCGGCATTCGCATGGTCATGCAGGAACTCAACCTGCTGCCGACCCTGACCGTGGCTGAAAACCTGTTTCTTCACGACCTGCCCCGCAGGGCCGGCTGGATCGACCGCAAGCGCTTGCGCGAAAACGCGACCGAGGCCATGGCTCAAGTGGGGCTCGACGCCATTGATCCCGACACGCTGGTCGGCGAATTGGGGATCGGTCATCAACAGATGGTCGAGATCGCCCGCAACCTGATCGGCGACTGTCACGTACTGATTCTCGACGAACCCACTGCCATGCTCACCTCGCGCGAAGTGGAAATGCTCTTCGAGCAGATCACACGGCTGCAGGCGCGGGGCGTCTCGATCATCTACATCTCCCACCGGCTTGAAGAGTTGGCCGGGGTGTCCCAGCGCATCGCCGTGCTGCGCGACGGCAAGCTGGTGTGTGTCGAGCCGATTGCCCGCTACAACAGTGAGCAACTGGTGACCTTGATGGTCGGCCGTGAGCTCGGCGAGCATATCGACATGGGCGCCCGGCAGATTGGCGAGGTGGCGCTGTCAGTCAAGGGGCTCAGTCGCGCCGGCAAGGTTCAGGATGTGTCCTTCGACGTGCGTCGAGGTGAAATCTTCGGTATTTCCGGACTGATCGGTGCCGGGCGTACCGAGTTGTTGCGTTTGATTTACGGTGCAGACGTTGCCGACAGCGGTGACATCGAAGTCGGAAGTCCGCTGCAAAAAGTCAGCATTCGCTCGCCAGCCGACGCGGTGGCGCAGGGTATCGCGCTGATCACGGAAGACCGAAAGAGCGAAGGCCTGCTGATGTCGCAATCGATCAGCGCCAACATTGCGCTGGGCAACATGCATTCGATTTCCAGCGCGGGCGTGGTCAACAGCGAAGATGAGCTGAAACTGGCGCAGCGCCAGGTGGCGGCCATGCGCATTCGCAGCTCCAGTCCGGGCCAGCTGGTCTCCGAGTTGTCGGGTGGCAATCAGCAGAAGGTGGTGATCGGTCGCTGGCTGGAACGTGACTGCACGGTGATGCTGTTCGACGAGCCGACACGGGGCATCGACATCGGTGCCAAGTTCGATATCTACGCGCTGCTGGCCGAACTGACCCGTCAGGGCAGGGCGCTGGTGGTGGTGTCCAGCGATCTGCGCGAACTGATGCTGATCTGTGATCGTATCGGCGTGCTGTCTGCCGGTCGCCTGATCGACACGTTCGAGCGCGATTGCTGGACCCAGGACCAATTGCTGGCCGCTGCCTTCGCCGGTTATCAGAAACGTGACGCGCTGCTCAATGATGCGGCGCCCAGGAACGACTCATGAAAAATACTCCTTCTCCGACGCTGACTGTGCCAGTCCGTCGCGGCGGCAACTACTTTGGCCTGGGTACCTACATCGGGCTGGCCGGTGCGTTGCTGGTGATGATCGTGCTGTTCTCGCTGCTCAGCGATCACTTCCTGTCCTACCAGACCTTCAGCATGCTCGCCAACCAGATCCCGGACCTGATGGTGCTGTCGGTCGGCATGACGCTGATCCTCATCATCGGTGGCATCGACCTCTCGGTCGGCTCGGTGCTGGCGCTGGCCGCTTCGGCGGTCAGTGTGGCAATCCTCGGCTGGGGCTGGAGCGTGTTTCCGGCGGCGTTGCTGGGCATCGCCTGTGCGACGCTGGCAGGTACGATCACCGGTTCGATTACGGTTGCCTGGCGCATCCCTTCGTTCATCGTGTCTCTGGGCGTGCTGGAAATGGCTCGTGGTGCGGCCTATCAGATGACCAATTCGCGTACCGCCTACATCGGTGATTCGTTCGCCTGGCTGTCCGATCCGATTGCCTTTGGCATTGCGCCGTCTTTCATCATCGCGTTGCTGATCATCTTCGTCGCTCAGGCGGTACTGACCCGCACCGTTTTCGGTCGCTACCTGATCGGCATCGGCACCAATGAAGAGGCCGTGCGTCTGGCGGGTATCAATCCCAAGCCTTACAAGATTCTGGTGTTCTCGCTGATGGGGCTGCTGGCCGGTGTCGCGGCACTGTTCCAGATATCCAGGCTGGAAGCGGCCGATCCGAATGCCGGTGCCGGGCTTGAGCTGCAGGTCATTGCGGCAGTGGTGATCGGTGGCACCAGCCTGATGGGCGGCCGCGGTTCGATCATCAGCACCTTTTTCGGTGTGCTGATCATTTCCGTGCTGGCTGCAGGCCTGGCGCAGATCGGTGCGACCGAGCCGACCAAGCGGATCATCACCGGTGCGGTGATCGTGATTGCTGTGGTGCTGGACACCTACCGCAGCCACCGGGCTCGGCGCCAGGGCTGATATGGCAACCATCAAGGATGTCGCGGCCCTGGCGGGGATCTCGTACACCACGGTCTCCCACGTGCTGAACAAGACCCGGCCGGTGAGCGAGCCGGTCAGGCTCAAGGTCGAAGCCGCCATTGCGCAGCTCGATTACGTGCCCAGTGCAGTGGCGCGTTCGCTGAAGGCCAAGACCACTTCGACCATCGGCCTGTTGATTCCCAACGGCATGAACCCGTATTTCGCCGAGTTGGCGCGGGGCATCGAGGATTACTGCGAGCGTAATGGCTTTTGCGTGATCCTCTGCAACTCCGATGACAATCCGGAGAAACAGCGTGGTTATCTGCGCGTGCTGCTGGAAAAGCGCGTGGACGGGCTGATTGTTTCTTCTGTGGGGGGCGACGCGGGTATTGCAGGTGGCCTTGCCGAGGTACGTACGCCGCTGGTGATTGTTGACCGGGAGCTGGACGGTATCGATGCCGACATGGTCCGTATCGACCATGAACAGGGTGCTTATCTGGCAACCCGGCACTTGCTGGACCTGGGACATCGCGCCATTGCCTGTATTGGTGGGCCATTTCACAGCACAGTGGCCGAGATGCGTCTGGCGGGTTATCGGCGCGCCTTGCAACAGGCGTCCGTTCCGGGCCGTGCCGAATGGGCGCTGCACAGTGAGTTCACCAGCTCTGCCGGTCATGAGGCAGCGTGTCAGCTTCTGGCAGCGCATCCGCCGACCGCGATTTTTGCCGGCAACGACGTCATCGCCATCGGTGTGCTGCGCGCCGCCGCCGAGCGCTTGATTCGTGTGCCTCAGGACCTGTCGGTGATCGGTTTCGATGATATCCAGATGAGTCGCTACGTTTATCCGGCGCTGACCACCGTGGGGCAGTCGATCATGCAACTGGGCGAAACCGCTGCAGAAATGCTGCTGAGCAGAATCGCCACACCCCATGCGCTTCCTGCCGAAAAAAGACTTGTGACGCCCAGCGTCGTGGTGCGCGAGTCTACGGCAGCGCCAAATACTTTATCCAACGAATGACGCGCAAGCACAGCAACGGATTAATCAGCCATGCAAGCAAAAATAGTGATAGTAGGCAGTCTGAACATGGATCTGGTCATCCGCGCCCAGCGTCTGCCACGTCCTGGCGAGACCTTGAGCGGGGAGACATTCGACACCGTGCCTGGCGGCAAAGGCGCCAATCAGGCGGTCGCTGCGGCACGTCTTGGCGCCAGTGTGGCAATGATCGGTTGTGTCGGGGCGGATGCCTACGGCGAACAACTGCGTGCAGCGCTGCTGGCCGAGCAGATCGATTGTCAGGCGGTGACCGTCGTTGAGGGCGTGTCCACCGGTATCGCCTCGATCGTGGTCGACGCCAACAGCCAGAACGCCATTGTCATCGTGGCCGGTGGCAATGGTCGGCTCACTCCGGCATTGATCGAGCGCTTCGACGCGCTGCTGGCAGATTCGCAAATCGTCATCTGCCAGCTCGAAGTGCCGACCGAAACCGTTTTCCACACCCTGGCCCGCGCCCGTGCGCTGGGCAAGACCGTCATTCTCAATCCTGCCCCGGCCAGCGAGCCCTTGCCGGCAAGCTGGTATGCCCTGATCGACTACCTGATCCCCAATGAAAGCGAAGCGCAGACCCTGACCGGTGTGAACGTCGACTCGCCGGCCGCCGCTGAAAATGCGGCATCGGTCATGCTGGCGGCCGGCGCGCGCAACGTGATCATTACCCTCGGCGAGCGCGGAACCCTGTTCGCCAGTGCGTCTGGCATGGAGCATATTCCAGCGCGTCGTGTGCAGGCCGTGGACACCACCGCTGCAGGTGATACCTTTGTCGGCGGTTTTGCGGCGGCGCTGTCCGCAGGCCATGGCGAATTGCAGGCAATTCGTTTCGGTCAGGCTGCGGCGGCCATCTCCGTCACCCGAGCAGGTGCCCAGCCGTCCATCCCGACGTTCGAGGAAGTACAGGAATTCAATTCGCTATGAAAAAGACCCCGCTACTCAATATTGCCCTGTCCCGCGTGATCGCATCGCTGGGCCACGGCGACATCCTGATGATCGTCGACGCCGGCATGCCAGTACCGGCAGGCGTCGAACTGATCGACCTCGCGCTGACCCGCGGTGTGCCGGATTTCATCAGTGTGCTGGATGTCGTGCTGAGTGAAATGCAGGTTGAAAGCCACGTATTGGCCAATGAGATGGCCGAGGTCAAACCGCCTGCGTTGCAGGTGATCGAAAGCCTGAATCTCGACGACCAGTTGGGGCAACAACGCTGGATAAGCCACGAAGACCTCAAGGTCTTGAGTCGCAAGGCCAAGGCAATCATCCGTACCGGAGAATGTCAGCCGTACAGTAATGTGGCGCTGGTGTCCGGAGTCGTCTTCTAATAATTCAATAAAGGGAGTTTCATATGACATTGATACAGTTTTCCAGACAGTTCATTCGTGGAGCGTTGCTCTTGTCCATTCTCGGTACTGCTGCTGTCCATGCGGCTGAAAAGCGTGATCTGATCATCGATACGGATCCAGGTGCGGACGATGTCGTTGCGCTGTTACTGGCGCTGGCGTCACCTGAAGAGCTCAACGTGATGGCTATCACCACGGTGGCCGGCAATGTGCGGCTCGACAAGACCTCGCGTAATGCCAGGCTGGCGCGTGAGTGGGCCGGGCGCGAAGAGGTGCCTGTGTATGCCGGTGCGCCCAAGCCGTTGGTGCGTACCCCGATCTATGCCGAGAACGTTCACGGTCAGGAAGGTCTGCCGGGCGTGCCCGTGCACGAGCCCGCCAAGGGCCTTGCCGAAGGCAATGCCGTCGATTACCTGATCCGCACCCTGAGCAAGGCCAAGCCGCATAGCATCACCATCGCCATGCTCGGCCCGCAGACCAACCTGGCGCTGGCCTTGGTACAGGCTCCGGAAATCACTCAGGGCATCAAGGAAGTGGTGGTCATGGGTGGCGCGCATTTCAACGGCGGCAATATCACCCCGGTTGCCGAATTCAATCTGTTCGCCGACCCGCATGCCGCGCAGATCGTTCTGGCCAGCGGTGTGAAGCTGACGTATGTGCCGCTGGATGTGACCCACAAGATTCTCACCAGTGAACAACGCCTCAAGCAGATCGCCGCACTGGGCAACAATGCTGGCAAGCTGGTCGACGGCATTCTCAATGAATACGTCAAGCTGGACATGGAGCATTACGGTTTGCCCGGCGGGCCGGTACACGACGCCAGCGTGATTGCCTGGCTGCTCAAGCCCGAGCTGTTTTCCGGGCGGCAGATCAACGTGACAGTGGACACGCGTGAGGGCATCGGTTTTGGTCAGACAGTGGCCGACTGGTACGGCACGCTCAAGCAGCCGCAGAATGTATTCTGGGTCGAGAACGGCGACGCTCAGGGGTTCTTCGATCTGCTGACCGAGCGTCTGGCGCGTCTCAAGTAAGTACGCAACCTGAGGCCGCGTATCAGGCGGGCAGTCCGGCCGCGGCATAGCGGCTCAGCACCTGGCTGATGAAGGCACGGGCACCCTCGGTGCCCAGTTCCTTGATCAGCAGGTCGACTGCGATGATCATCAGTTCTTCCGGATTCCCGGGGCTGTGCGAGCAGTGCCCCTGAGGCCATCTGGCCTTGATGTCCGCGTCTAGGGTTATGGCTGTCATGTCTGTCTGATCTCCACTGAAGGGTCACGCACACGCTGCTCGCTTCCCGGCGTTTGTGTCCCTGGCAGTAAACCATCCCGCGCGCATTTTGACACTTCTACTTAGATATGATCCTGATAGCCCGATTCAATGAGCTGCGGCGATAAACGTTTTGTGACGATTTCCTTGCACGCCCTGTTTCATGCCAAGGCAGACTCCCGTTCCAGGCAGATCAACAGGTTACACGAGGCATGTCGGTCGGACCTTGCAACCAACGCGCCTGAGCGCGGTCGGACAGGTCTGGAAATGTTCATTGGCAGAGGAGGGTGTATGCCCCGGAAATTCGCAACATTGGGTTTTATGGTCGTGGTTTCATTGATGGCAGGCTGCAGCAGTACGGCGTCTGATAGCAGTGCCAGTGCTGAAGCGCCCGTCAAGGCCGACGCGCCAGCCAGCAACGCGATACCTGGCCGCTGTGATGCAGGGCTTGCCCAGTTCGCCATCGGCAAGCAGGCGTCCATCGACCTCCTTTCTCAAGTCCGCGCCCGTTCCGGTTCGCAGGATGCGCGCATTCTCGGTCCTGACGACATGGTCACACTGGAATACCGATCCGAGCGGGTAAACGTCAACACCGACGCGTCGGGGAAGGTGACCCGTATCAATTGCGGCTGAGCCGGTACTTTCTTTTGCGCATAAAAAAACCCCGTCAGTGACGGGGTTTTTTTTGTGTCAGGTGAATCAGGCCACCTGAACTTCTTCTGCCTGCATGCCTTTCTGGCCTTTAGCAGCAACAAAAGTAACGGTCTGGCCTTCTTTCAGGCTTTTGAAACCGTCGCTCTGGATTGCTTTGAAGTGTACGAACAGGTCGTCACCGCCACCTTGTGGAGTGATAAAGCCGAAGCCTTTTTCATCGTTGAACCATTTTACGGTGCCGGTTTGGCGATTAGACATGGTGTATCTCCAGAAACATAATTTTCAGTAACGTGCTGCTCAGGCCAACTGGGCACACCGGGCTATCATAGTCGAAATGAGCAAAAAAACAGCTATTAAGGTGGGCCCTTTGCGTAAAGGTCCCGTATATGCGGTTCACCATACTCTGCAAACCGCCCTCAGAGGTGCCAGGCTCAGCACAGAAAGGGCCGTATCAATAGCGCTTAAAGCCATGATTTTCATGGCTTTCAGAAGTGCCGGGGCCAACTGCTATCAGTGCTCGGCACGTGCGTCTTACCCCGGCTGAAAAAAATGATTATTTTGTCGCTGTGCAGTTCTCTGCGACCAGTTTTTGCAGTTTTGCCGTCAATGCAGCGGGTGGTGCTGCCTTGGTGTCCTTGAGCGAGGCTATTTCCTTGTCGGTGAAGTGACTGTCCACCTGTTGTGCTCCGCATTCGCAGTGAGTCGTTGCGGTCTTGTCATTCAGCCCCTGTTTCTTGGCCGCAGCCACGCATTCCTGACTGAAGGTGGTGCGTGTCGCTCCATCCATCGCAGCGTGAGCACCCAGCGGGATGAGGGCGGCGCTGCAGACGAGGAGGCTGGTCAGGCGTGAAAACTTCATGGTGTTCTCCTTATTGCTGGAAAAAACGTACGGGGTCTTGCTGGTTTCTGACGCCCATGAAGCCAGCCAGTTCAGGCGGCGTGCCAATTCCATTTCATTTGCGTGGATGTGCATCCCGGCCGGCCTGGCTGTGTTAGGATGCGCGTCCTGTTATTTTCCAGCGCCCCATGGCCAATGGCTTTCGGTGCCGCGCAGGCAGGTTTTTTCGTACATTCCAGTCATCTGGTCCGGTTCAAGGTTGGCCCCAAGGCTCCTGCCACTGTGAGGCAGGCATACCACCGGATCACGTACTGGCTCATCCCAACCCACGTGACCTTTGGTAGGGGTCACCACTAGGAGAGGAGGCGCCATGCCAACTATTACTCTTCCCGACGGCAGTCAACGTTCATTCGATCAGGCGGTTTCCGTAGCCGATGTCGCGCTTTCAATCGGTGCCGGTCTGGCCAAGGCCACCGTCGCCGGCAAGGTCGACGGCAAGCTCGTCGACGCCTGCGACCTGATCGAAAACGATGCCAGCCTGCAGATCATCACCCCCAAGGATCAGGAAGGACTGGAAATCATCCGTCACTCCTGCGCGCACCTGGTAGGGCACGCGGTCAAGCAGTTGTATCCGACTGCAAAAATGGTCATCGGCCCGGTGATCGACGACGGCTTCTATTACGATATCGCCTACGAGCGCCCGTTCACGCCTGACGATATGGCGGCGATCGAACAGCGCATGCAGCAGTTGATCGAAAAAGATTACGACGTCATCAAGAAAGTCACGCCGCGCGCTGAAGTGATCGAGGTGTTCACCGCCCGTCACGAAGATTACAAGCTGCGTCTGGTCGAAGACATGCCGAGCGAGCAGGCCATGGGCCTGTATTACCACGAAGAATACGTCGACATGTGCCGCGGTCCACACGTGCCGAACACTCGCTTCCTGAAGTCATTCAAGTTGACCAAGCTGTCCGGTGCCTACTGGCGTGGCGACGCCAAGAACGAGCAATTGCAGCGCGTCTACGGCACTGCCTGGGCCGACAAGAAACAACTGGCAGCCTACATCCAGCGCATCGAAGAAGCCGAAAAACGCGACCATCGCAAGATCGGCAAGCGTCTCGGCCTGTTCCATACCCAGGAAGAAGCGCCGGGCATGGTTTTCTGGCACCCGCAGGGCTGGACCCTGTATCAGGTGCTTGAGCAGTACATGCGTAAAGTGCAGCGTGAGAATGGCTACCTCGAGATCAAGACCCCGCAAGTGGTCGATCGCTCGCTCTGGGAAAAATCCGGGCACTGGGCCAACTACGCCGACAACATGTTCACCACCGAGTCCGAAAGCCGCGACTACGCGATCAAGCCGATGAACTGCCCTTGCCACGTGCAGGTGTTCAATCAGGGCCTGAAAAGCTACCGCGAGCTGCCGATGCGTCTGGCCGAGTTCGGTGCCTGTCACCGTAACGAGCCGTCGGGTGCCTTGCACGGCATCATGCGCGTGCGTGGCTTCACCCAGGACGATGCGCACATCTTCTGTACCGAAGACCAGATGCAGGCCGAGTCCGCCGCGTTCATCAAGCTGACGCTGGATGTCTACGCCGATTTCGGTTTCAAGGATATCGAACTCAAATTGTCCACTCGCCCTGAAAAGCGTGTAGGCTCCGACGAGCTTTGGGACCGTGCCGAATCGGCGCTGGCTTCCGCACTCGACAGCGCTGGTCTGCCTTACGACCTGCAGCCGGGCGAGGGCGCGTTCTACGGTCCGAAAATCGAGTTCTCCCTCAAGGATTGTCTCGGTCGGGTATGGCAGTGCGGCACCTTGCAGCTGGACTTCAATCTGCCGATCCGTTTGAGTGCCGAGTACGTTTCGGAAGACAACAGTCGCAAGAATCCGGTCATGTTGCACCGCGCAATCCTTGGGTCTTTCGAGCGTTTCATCGGAATTCTGATCGAGCATTACGAAGGGGCGTTTCCGGCCTGGCTGGCGCCTACCCAGGCAGTGATCATGAATATCACTGACAAACAGGCCGATTTTGCCCTCGAAGTGGAAAAAACTCTGGCCGAAAGCGGGTTTCGTGCCAAGTCCGACTTGAGAAATGAAAAGATCGGCTTTAAAATCCGTGAGCATACTTTGCTCAAGGTTCCTTATCTCCTCGTCATTGGAGATCGGGAGGTTGAAATGCAAACTGTCGCTGTGCGTACACGTGAAGGCGCTGACCTTGGCTCGATGCCGGTCGCCCAATTCGCTGAATTCCTCGCACAAGCGGTTTCCCGGCGTGGTCGCCAAGATACGGAGTAATTATTATTAAGCGTGAAATGAGACAAGATAAACGAGCTGCACCCAAGGCCCCGATCAATGAAAATATCTCGGCCCGCGAGGTTCGTTTAATTGGCGCTGACGGCGAGCAGATTGGCATCGTCTCGATTGATGAAGCGCTTCGTATTGCCGAAGAGGCGAAGCTGGATCTGGTAGAGATTTCTGCCGACGCAGTCCCTCCGGTCTGCCGTGTGATGGATTACGGCAAATCGATCTTCGAGAAGAAGAAGCAGGTTGCTGCAGCGAAGAAGAACCAGAAGCAGATCCAGGTTAAAGAAATCAAGTTTCGTCCAGGGACGGAGGAAGGGGATTACCAGGTAAAACTACGCAACCTGGTACGTTTCCTGAGTGACGGGGACAGGGCCAAGGTATCGTTGAGATTCCGCGGTCGTGAGATGGCCCACCAGGAGCTGGGTATGGAGCTGTTGAAGCGGGTTGAAGGTGACCTGCTCGAATACGGTTCCGTCGAACAGCATCCTAAGATGGAAGGACGCCAGCTGATCATGGTCATCGCCCCGAAAAAGAAGAAATAACCACCAGGGCACGGCAGGCCTTGCGGTTATATTTATCAACTGAATGCGGAGTATCCGAACATGCCAAAGATGAAGACTAAAAGTGGTGCAGCTAAGCGGTTTTTGAAAACCGCCAACGGCATCAAGCACAAGCACGCTTTCAAGAGCCACATCCTGACCAAAATGTCGACAAAGCGTAAGCGTCAATTGCGCGGTAGCAGCTTGCTGCATCCGTCTGACGTGGCAAAAGTCGAGCGCATGCTGCGCCTTCGTTAATTTTGATCAAGATATAGAGGAAGTAACTCATGGCTCGTGTAAAGCGTGGCGTCATTGCCCGTAAGCGTCACAAAAAAATTCTGAAACTTGCAAAAGGCTACTACGGCGCGCGTTCACGCGTATTCCGTGTTGCCAAGCAAGCGGTAATCAAGGCAGGCCAATACGCCTACCGTGACCGTCGTCAGAAAAAACGTCAGTTCCGCGCTCTGTGGATCGCTCGTATCAACGCTGGTGCTCGTGTTAACGGTCTGTCCTACAGCCGTTTCATTGCTGGCCTGAAAAAAGCGTCCATCGAGATCGACCGTAAGGTTCTGGCTGATCTGGCAGTGAACGAAAAAGCGGCGTTTGCTGCGATTGTCGAGAAAGCTAAAGCCACCTTGGCCTAAGTCCCCGACAATCACTTGCCCCGGTTCTCCGGGGTCGGTGTTAAACGTCATAAATAGGGGAAGAGCCTTCAGCTCTTCCCCTATTTTGTATCTGGAGTCTGTACATGGAAAACCTGGACGCGCTGGTCTCTCAAGCTCTTGAGGCTGTGCAAAGCGCCGAAGATATCAATGCCCTGGAGCAAATCCGGGTTCACTACCTCGGCAAGAAAGGCGAGTTGACTCAGGTGATGAAGACCCTGGGGAACCTGCCAGCTGAAGAGCGTCCGCAAGTCGGAGCGCTGATCAACGTTGCCAAGGAACGTGTCACAGAGGTTCTCAATGCACGCAAGGCATCGTTTGAGCAGGCAGAACTGACTGCCAGGCTCGCAGCCGAATGCATCGATGTGACCCTGCCGGGCCGCGGTCAGACCTCAGGTGGTCTGCACCCCATTACCCGTACTCTGGAACGTATCGAACAATTCTTCACGCACATCGGCTACGGCATCGCCGAAGGCCCTGAAGTGGAAGACGATTACCACAACTTCGAGGCGCTCAACATCCCAGGCCACCACCCGGCCCGGTCGATGCACGACACCTTCTATTTCAACGCGAACATGCTGCTGCGCACCCACACCTCGCCGGTACAGGTACGCACCATGGAATCGCAGCAGCCGCCGATCCGCATCGTCTGCCCAGGCCGTGTGTACCGTAGCGACTCGGATATCACCCACTCGCCGATGTTCCACCAGATCGAAGGCCTGCTGGTCGATCGCGACATCAATTTTGCCGATCTGAAAGGCACCATCGAAGAGTTCCTGCGTGTGTTCTTCGAGAAAGAGCTGGCCGTGCGCTTCCGTCCTTCGTATTTCCCTTTCACCGAGCCCTCGGCGGAAGTGGATATGGAATGCGTGATGTGCAGTGGCAAGGGCTGCCGCGTCTGCAAGCAGACCGGCTGGCTTGAAGTCATGGGGTGCGGCATGGTCCACCCGAACGTGCTGCGCATGTCCGGCATCGATCCTGAAGAGTTTCAGGGTTTTGCGTTCGGCATGGGCGTAGAGCGTCTGGCCATGCTGCGTTACGGCGTCAATGATTTGCGCCTGTTCTTCGACAACGATTTGCGGTTCCTCGCGCAATTTCGCTAAGTCGTACGAACCCATCAGGAGAGCAGGATGAAATTCAGTGAACAATGGCTGCGCGGCTGGGTAAGCCCGCAGGTTTCCCGCGACGAGCTGGTTGCTCGTCTGTCGATGGCCGGTCTTGAGGTTGACAGCGTGACGCTGGCCGCCGGCGTTTTCAGCGGCGTGGTAGTGGGTGAGGTGCTGAGCACCGAGCAACACCCCGATGCCGACAAGTTGCGTGTGTGTCAGGTCAGCAATGGCAGCGAAACCTTTCAGGTCGTCTGTGGCGCGCCAAACGTGCGTCCAGGCCTGAAAATTCCATTCGCCATGATCGGCGCCGAGCTTCCGGGCGATTTCAAGATCAAGAAAGCCAAGCTGCGCGGCGTCGAGTCCAACGGCATGTTGTGTTCGGCTGCCGAGTTGCAGGCCGGCGAGGGCAATGATGGCCTGATGGAACTGGCTGCTGATGCACCGGTTGGCCAGGACATTCGTGTCTATCTGAGCCTGGACGATGCCAGCATCGAGGTCGACCTGACCCCGAACCGTGGCGACTGCCTGTCGGTGGCCGGTCTGGCGCGTGAAGTCGGTGCGCTTTACGCCGCTGAGGTCACCCGTCCGCAGGTCGCTGCTGTCAGCGCTGTACACGATGAAGTGCGCCCGGTCGAAGTGCTGGCGCCGGCTGCATGCCCGCGCTACCTGGGCCGTGTGATCCGCAACGTCGACCTGTCGCGTCCGACCCCGCTGTGGATGGTCGAGCGTCTGCGTCGTTCCGACGTGCGCAGCATCGATGCCGCTGTCGACATCACCAACTACGTGATGCTGGAACTGGGTCAGCCTCTGCATGCGTTCGATCTGGCCGAAATCAACGGCGGGATTCGTGTGCGTATGGCCGAGGAGGGCGAGAAGCTCGTTCTGCTCGACGGCCAGGAAGTCAGCCTGCGTGCCGACACGCTGGTCATTGCCGATCACCAGCGCGCGCTGGCAATCGCCGGTGTCATGGGTGGCGAGCACAGCGGTGTGACTGCCGGTACTCGCGATATTTTCCTGGAAAGCGCGTTCTTCGACACCATTTCGGTGGCCGGCAAGGCGCGTTCCTATGGCTTGCATACCGACGCTTCGCACCGCTACGAGCGTGGTGTGGACTGGCAACTGGCCCGTGAAGCCATGGAGCGGGCCACTGGCCTGCTGCTGGAAATCACCGGTGGCGAAGCCGGCCCCGTGATCGAAGTGGTCAGCGAGCAGCATTTGCCGTCGATCGCCCCGGTTACGCTGCGCGCCAGCCGCGTCGAGCAGATGCTCGGTCTGGTGATCGAAAACGCTGAAATCGAACGCCTGCTGAAAGGTCTCGGTCTGGCTGTGACTGCCGAAGCCGATGGGCAATGGCGTGTCGAAGTGCCAAGTCATCGTTTCGACATCAGCCTTGAAGTCGACCTGATCGAAGAGCTGGCACGTCTTTACGGCTACAACCGTCTGCCGGTCCGCTATCCACAGGCCCGTCTGGCTCCTCAGGCCAAGGCCGAAGCCAGGGGCGATCTGCCTGAGCTGCGCCGCCTGCTGGTTGCCCGCGGTTATCAGGAAGCGATCACCTACAGCTTCATCGACCCGAAATGGTTCGAGCTGTTCTCGCCGGGCGCCAAGCCCTTGCTGCTGGCCAACCCGATCTCCAATGACATGGCGGCCATGCGTGCCTCGTTGTGGCCGGGTCTGGTCAAGGCGCTGCAGCACAACCTCAACCGCCAGCAGGACCGCGTGCGGATGTTCGAAAGCGGCCTGCGCTTCGTCGGTCAGCTCGATGGCTTGAAGCAAGAGCCCATGCTGGCGGGCGTTGTCTGCGGCAGCCGCCTGCCGGAAGGCTGGGCGCAAGGTCGTGATGCAGTCGATTTCTTCGACGTCAAGGCTGACGTTGAAGCGGTTCTGGGCTTTGCCGGTGCACTGGGCGAGTTCACCTTCACGCCGGGTCAGCATCCTGCCTTGCACCCAGGCCAGACGGCGCGCATCGAGCGTGATGGCCGTGAGGTCGGTTTCCTGGGCGCCATTCACCCGGAACTGTCGAAAACCCTGGGGCTGGATCGTCCGGTGTTTGTTTTCGAGCTGGTTCTGGCGGAAGTGTCGACCGGCCGTCTGCCGAAATTCCACGAGCTGTCGCGCTTCCCTGAAGTGCGCCGCGACCTGGCGCTGCTGGCCGATCGGGATGTTTCGGCCAGTGCGGTTCTGGACGTTATTCGTGAAAATGCAGGCGAGTGGCTCACAGACCTCAGGTTATTTGATGTTTACCAGGGTAAAGGCATTGATCCGCATAGAAAAAGCCTTGCAGTCGGCTTGACCTGGCAGCATCCATCACGCACTCTTAATGACGATGAGGTAAACGCAACGACACTTGCTATCCTCACCTCGCTTGAGGAGAGGTTAAACGCCACGTTAAGGAAGTAGCGTATGGGGGCTCTGACGAAAGCTGAGATGGCCGAACGTCTGTACGAAGAGCTGGGCCTGAATAAACGGGAAGCCAAGGAACTGGTCGAACTGTTTTTTGAAGAAATCAGGCACGCTCTGGAAGATAACGAGCAGGTGAAGTTGTCAGGTTTCGGCAACTTCGACCTTCGAGACAAGCGCCAGCGGCCTGGGAGAAATCCCAAGACCGGTGAAGAGATTCCGATTACGGCGCGCCGTGTGGTCACCTTTCGTCCAGGGCAGAAGCTGAAGGCCCGAGTTGAGGCATATGCTGGAACCAAGTCATAACGACGAGCTGCCGCCGATCCCCGGCAAACGCTACTTCACCATCGGTGAGGTCAGCGAGCTCTGCGCGGTAAAACCGCACGTTCTGCGTTATTGGGAGCAGGAGTTTCCTCAACTCAACCCCGTCAAGCGACGCGGAAACCGTCGGTATTATCAGCGCCAGGACGTGCTGATGATCCGCCAGATCCGCGGCCTGCTATACGATCAGGGCTTCACCATCGGTGGCGCCCGACTTCGTCTTACCGCCGGTGAACCAAAGGATGACACCCAGCAGTACAAGCAGATGATTCGCGAGATGATTGCGGAGCTGGAAGACGTACTCGTCATGCTCAAGGCGTAATTGAGCAGTCAGGATACTTCCAAAATTCAAATGCTTAGGGTATATTCCTCAACGTTTTCGCAGGTTGCAAAACAGATACACGCCTAGTCGGGGCGTAGCGCAGTCCGGTAGCGCACTAGCATGGGGTGCTAGGGGTCGAGTGTTCGAATCACTCCGTCCCGACCATATTTTTCAATGAGTCAGCCCAATCTGAGAAGATTGGGCTTTTTCATGTGCGTGAGTTTTGAGTGACTCGCTGTCTCTCGATGGTTTTCAACTTTTCCAAAATGTCACAAACGGCCCGTGTGATCATTTTCTGACACCCTCTTTGCTGCCTACATCAGATATCCAGGTCCGAGCACTAGTCCCGTCCTAAACCATCTCATGGATCAATAGGTGATGCCGTCAGGCCCCAGTCAATCCTGTTTCCTTGCTGATCTGACGCTCCCACTTTTCACGCATTGGCGTGAGGTGGCCCCGCCGCTGAGGCTGAGTTAGAGAGGGCTATTGGAGCTTTGCGATTCGGTTCAGCTACTATCGCGTATCGCGCGAATCAATTTACGTATGGATGCACTGATGCTCAACGATTCCGATACCGTGGGAAGTGCTTTCAAGCGTGCCTTTTACCGGGTTGACGGTATAACGATGTATGCGTGTTGGATGGTGTGGGCGGGGATACTGATCTGGGACCTGCTTGGTTCGGAAAGCTCAGGTATCCACACGGTTGTCCTGATTCTGATAGGCCTTTTAAATCCTTTCCTGTTTCTGCTGCTTGGCCTTTGGCGTTTACCCGGTTTGCTGACGGCGTTGATTATCATCGGTATCAATATCAGGTTTTTATTCGCTTGGCTTTGGGCCTGACGATCTATGTAAGACGCAGTATTGACGTCTGAAACCTTCTCTCGCGCCAACGCTTTACCCGTAGCCCCACGACACCAGCTCCCACTGAGCACCCACGGTCTCCAAAAAAACAATTTGACATATGTTATTTGTGATCACATATTCGCTTCATAAGAAAGCCAATATGAGTCACTCCCCATGACAGACCGTCCCATCCTCCTGCCGCCCATGCGCCAGGTCTCTCGCGATACCCTCCAGGACCAGGTCTACCGACAGATTCGTGAAGCACTGATGAGCGGGCGCTTTCAGCCGGGTCAGAAGCTGACGATCCGTGGTCTGGCCGAGGCGCTGGGTTCCAGTCCGATGCCGGTGCGCGAGGCGTTGAATCGTCTTAGCGCCGAGAACGCCTTCGAAGTCACCGAAACCGCCCGGCTGCGTGTGCCCATGATAACCCCGGAGCGGTTGCGCGAGATTCGCGACGCGCGGGTGGCGCTGGAAGGTCTGTTGGCCGAGAAAGCCGTGGTTCTGATCAACGACGCCGATCTTGAAGACATCAGCCAGCTCTGCGGGCAGATGCAGAAGGCTGCCGACAGCGTTGATGTCGCGCTCTATCTGTGGACCAACTTTGCCTTTCACCGGCGCATTTACGCGGTGGCCAAGGCTGAGCTGATCGTTGCGGCAGTAGAGAACTTCTGGCTGCACATCGGCCCGTGTTTCGCGCTGGTTGCGCCTGACCGGGCGCACCTTCAGCGTTCGATGGAAGCACACAACCGTATCGTCGAGGCTTTGGCGGCGCGTGATGGGGCGGCGGCTCGTGCAGCTGTCACCGACGACATCATGCAGGCTGCCGACTCTCTGACGCGCCTGATCGCAAAGAGCGACCGCTCCAGGTCGCGTGTCTCGGGAGTGAAAAAAGCATGAGTGTTCTCAATCGGCTGGTTCCCTATGCAGGGCTGCGCGTCCTGATTTCCGGCGGTGCAGCCGGGATTGGTGAGGTGTTGGCGGCGGCTTACCTGGAAGCGGGGGCAAAGGTACACGTGTGCGATGTCAGCGAGGCGGCCATTGCGGCATTCCTCGATCGCCATCCAGGCAGCGTCGCCACCCACGCAGACGTCGCTGATCCGGCGCAGATCGAAGCGGTATTCAGGGTGCAGCGGGCACGCTTCGATGGTCTTGATGTGCTGATCAACAACGCCGGGATCGCCGGTCCGACGGCAGGGATCGATGCCATTAGCGAAGAAGAGTGGCAGCGCACCATCGACATCAATCTCACCGGGCAGTACCGCTTCGCTCATCACGCTGTGCCGTTGCTCAAGGCCTCACCCAACGCTCACCTGATCCATATCGCCTCCGTCGCCGGTCGCCTGGGCTATGCCTGGCGCACCCCGTATGCCGCGACCAAGTGGGCGATTGTCGGGCTGATGAAGTCGCTGGCGTCCGAGTTGGGTGAAAGTGATATCCGCGTCAATGCCTTGCTGCCCGGTATCGTCGAAGGCCCGCGCATGGATGGAGTGATCCGGGCCCGTGCGCAACAAATGAACGTGCCGGAGGAGGAGATGCGCGAGGAGTACCTGAAAAAGATCTCGCTCAAGCGCATGGTCACCGCCGAAGACGTCGCCGCGATGGCGCTCTTTTTATGCTCGCCGGCCGCCCGCAACGTAACGGGGCAGGCCATCAGTGTGGATGGCAACGTCGAGTACCTCTGAGGATTCGCCCGATAGCAACGATGACCGGACCTCGTCCGAGTCATGTTCCACATCAGACTTCTCGCCAACAACAAGAATGGAGAATGCTCATGCCCAAAAAACGTCCGGTCATCATTACCTGCGCCGTAACGGGTGCAATTCACACGCCGTCGATGTCGCCTCATTTGCCGATCACGCCGCAGGAAATCGCCGATGCAGCCATCGGTGCCGCCGAGGCCGGGGCCTCGATCGTTCATTTGCACGCCCGCGACCCACGTGACGGAAGGCCCAGTCAGGATGTCGATCTGTTTCGGCAGTTCCTGCCGCAGATCAAGGCCAAGAGCGACGTGGTGATCAATATCACCACGGGCGGCGCGCCGACCATGGGCGTGGAAGAGCGCTTGCAACCGGTCGCGCAGCTCAAGCCGGAACTCGCCTCGCTGAACATGGGATCAATGAACTTCGGTCTGTATGAAATGCTGGATCGCTACAGCGAGTTCAAGCACGACTGGGAGCGGCCCTATCTGGCCGAGAGCGACGACCGGATTTTCCGCAACACCTTCCGCGACATCGCGCACATTCTCAATACCTGTGCCGAGAACCGTACACGCTTTGAAATTGAATGCTATGACATCGGCCATCTGTATACCGCAGCACACTTCCTGCAGCGTGGGTTGCTCAAGGCGCCGATTTTCATCCAGTCTGTATTCGGTTTGCGCGGCGGGATCGGCGGGCACCCTGAAGACCTGGCGCACATGCGCCGTACGGCTGACCGCCTGTTTGGCGATGCCTATCAATGGTCGATCCTGGGGGCCGGTCGCAATCAGATTCCGCTGGGCACCATGGGCCTGTCGATGGGCAGCCATGTACGGGTCGGTCTGGAGGATTCGCTGTGGGACGGGCCGGGCAAACTGGCGGCGTCCAATGCCGATCAGGTCAAGCGTATCCGCACGGTGATCGAAGCGCTGGGCGGGCAGGTGGCAACGCCGGACGAAGCCCGTGAAATGCTCGATCTGAAGGGGCAGGACAAGGTTGATTTCTAGTCGCCGCAAAAATGTGTCATCTCAATAACAACAAGACAGAGGTGAAAAATGCGTATCGAAATCGTTGTCGACGTGAAGACCACGCTGGGCGAAGGCCCGCTCTGGGATGTCGAGCAACAGCGCCTGTACTGGATCGACAGCTTCGACGGCCGTGTCCTGCGCTGCACGGACGACGGGCGCGAACTGCGCGCTTGGGAGGTCGGCCAGAAAATCGGTTCCATGGCCTTGCGCAAGCACGGTGACGCGGCGCTTGTGGCGCTGCAGACGGGCATCTATAACCTCGACCTGCCGAGCGGCGATCTGGAGCTGATCGTCGACCCTGAGCCCGGTTTGCCGAACAATCGCCTCAATGATGGCAAGGTCGATCGGCAGGGCCGGTTCATTGTGGGGTCGATGGACACGCAGGAAGATCAGGCCAGCGCGAAGCTGTATCGCCTCGATCCTGACCTGAGCCTGCACACACTGGATGAAGGCATTATCGTGTCCAACGGTCCTTGCTGGAGTCCGGGCGGGGACACCTTTTATTTCGCCGACACCTGGTCCGGGGAGATCTGGACCTACGATTACGACAACGCCAGCGGCGCAGTCGCCAACAGACGCACCTTTGCCAAGGTCGATACCTCAACGGGAGGCGCGGCGGATGGCTGCACCGTGGACGCCGAAGGCTGTCTGTGGCAAGCGCTGGTGTATGCCGGAAAACTGGTGCGTTACACCCCCGACGGCCAGGTGGATCGCATCATTGACATGCCCGTAAAGAAAGTGACCAGTCTGACCTTCGGCGGCCCGAATCTGGACACACTGTTCGTCACCTCCATGGCCAAGCCGCCGTTGCCGCGCTTTCCTGACGATGGCCAGCAGCGCGGTGCCTTGTTCGCCATCACCGGGCTGGGTGTGAAAGGCATCGCCGAGCGGCGCTTTGCCAGTTAACCCTTCTACAGACCGACCCTGAACGTTAAGGACGACTGAACCCTTTCTCGCTGGGGCGTGTGCGGCACGCCTGGAGATTTCCCATGCCAAATAACAAAAATGCATCGCTGGGCAAGATTCATCGTTTTTCGTGGGTGTCGTTGCTGGTCTGCTGGATGATCTGGATTTTGAATGCCTATGACCGCGAGATCGTCTTGCGTCTGGGGCCGACGATTTCCAAGCATTTCGACCTGTCTGCAGACCAGTGGGGCACGGTGGCCACGGTTATCATGCTGGCGCTGGCCGTTCTCGATATTCCTGGCTCCATCTGGAGTGATCGCTACGGCGGAGGGTGGAAGAGGGCGCGCTTTCAGGTGCCGTTGGTACTGGGTTATACCGCGCTGTCCTTTCTGTCGGGTTTCAAGGCATTGAGTGGCAGTCTTGCCAGTTTCATCGCCTTGCGCGTTGGGGTGAATCTGGGCGCTGGCTGGGGTGAGCCGGTCGGCGTCAGCAACACGGCCGAGTGGTGGCCAGTAGAACGTCGTGGTTTTGCCTTGGGCGCGCACCATACCGGTTACCCCATCGGCGCGATGCTCAGCGGCATTGTCGCCAGTTTCGTAATCAGCACTTACGGAGAGGAAAACTGGCGTTATGTGTTCTTCTTCGCCTTCGTGGTAGCACTGCCATTGATGATCTTCTGGGCGCGCTACTCGACGGCCGAGCGCATCACCCAGCTGTACGTGGACATTGCTGCCAAAGGCATGACCCCGCCGGACAGCACGCCGTCGACCAATGTAAAAGGCCAGGTCTGGAAGTCGGTGAAGGCGACGCTGAGCAACCGCAATATCGCCCTGACTGCCGGTAACACCCTGCTCACGCAAGTGGTGTACATGGGCGTCAACATTGTCCTGCCGGCCTACCTGTACAACATCCTCAACCTGTCGCTGGCCGAGTCTGCGGGAATGAGCGTGGTGTTCACACTGACCGGCATCCTCGGGCAACTGATCTGGCCGTCGCTGTCGGACATCATCGGCCGGCGCATCACCCTGATCATCTGTGGCATATGGATGGCGGTCAGTGTCGGGGCCTTTTACTTCGCCAACACCATCCTGATCGTCATCGCCGTACAGTTGCTTTTCGGCCTGGTCGCCAATGCCGTCTGGCCCATCTACTACGCGGTCGCCTCCGACTCGGCGCAACCTTCGGCGACCTCCACAGCCAACGGGATCATCACCACGGTGATGTTCATCGGCGGCGGCGTTGCCCCGGTACTGATGGGGACGCTGATTTCCATGGGCGGCGGCTGGACCAGCCTCAGCGGTTATACCGTGTGCTTTTTCGTCATGGCCGGTTGCGCGTTGGGCGGGGCGTTCCTGCAGCTGTTTTCTCACCGTCCCGAAGGATTGGCGGTGCAGGGGAGCGTGTGATGCCGGCATTCTGAAGAAAGTTGCCAGAGTGAGCAGAGTGTCCGATCTCCACCGTCAAGACGCTTGATGACGCGGGGGCCCCTGCGTTGCCGTGAGCGGCGACATCACTCTGGCACTAATTGGTCTGCTCTCATCTCGTTGCTCCAGCGTATTTCAAGCATTGAAAGCCCAGGCATGCATTCTGTAATGTGTTCAGTAGCAGAATCGTCGATTTGAATGAACTAACTACAGAAAGCCTAAACCCTGGAACAGTAAGGACACGTCATGGACTCGAACAATCTTCTGTACGGATTCTTCTTCGCCGGCACGGTGACCGGCTTGAGCATGCTGGCTTCACTCAGTCATGCCGATACGGCTTTTAACCCGGCTACTGCGTCTGTCCAGATGTTTCACTGGCGGTGGAATGATGTGGCCAAAGAATGTTCAAGCGCAATAGGGCCAATAGGTTATGGGGCGGTACAAATATCTCCGCCTCAGGCATCCAAGGTGGCGGGACACTGGTGGGATATTTATAAGCCGGTTAACTTTAACTCATTAGACAGCCGCATGGGGACGGAGTCAGAGTTAAAGGAAATGATCAGTGCCTGTCACGCTGCCGGGGTCAGGGTCTATGCAGATATCGTTATTAACCAGGTAGCGGGGGATTCGAGCGCAACCTTTAAAAGCACCGATGGTTCTGCATGGGATGCCCAGTCATTGGCCTACCCGCAGTTTAGCCAAAATGACTTCCATAGCCTCTGTTATATAGAGTCTGCTGATTATCAGAGTAATGCAGCGAAGGTAAGAGACTGCAGGCTCAACAACCTTCCTGACTTGAATCAGTCCAGCAGCTATGTACAGGGCGTGGCGGCGAATTACATGAAGAAGTTACTCTCGCTCGGGATCGATGGGTTTCGACTGGATGCTGCGAAACATCAAAATTCCGACGACATAAACAAGATTCTGGCGGCGGTAAAAACAGCCTATCCCACGACCGTTTCCGGAGAAAAAATCTGGGTCACGCAGGAGATAATCCCCGACGGCAGCTCCAGTCGCTCAGACTACTATAAGAACGGAACGGTGAATGAGTTCAATTACACCACAGCCCTTCTTAAAGCCTTTCGGCAAAAAGACGGATTTAACCTGGCCTCCATTCCGGCGATGATAGGGATATTCGGAAACTGGGGCGGGTCTTTTCGCCTGATGCCGCCAGAACGATCTACGGTGTTCGTTAATAACTGGGACACCGAGCGAAATCAAGACGCATCCTTGAATGCCAGCAATCAGTCGTATAACGACAGGTATAATTCCAAGCGCTATGACCTCGCGAATGTGTTCATGTTGGCATTGCCCTATGGTGAGGCTCAGGTTCACTCGGGATTCAATTTCAGTGACCCTGAAGCGGATGCCCCCGCAGCAAGCCCATTAGACGCAAGCGGCAATCCCAATAACAGCTCAGGGTGGGACTTCATACACCGTGCGAGTGCAATTGCGAGCATGGTCAAGTTTCGCAGTGCCACTGACGGGCAGGACGTGAATAACTGGGTTACGGGCTCTGGCAATCAGATCGCATTCAGTAGAGGCAATGTCGGGTTTGTTGCCCTGAACAACAGTGCCTCTGCATGGCTAAAGACGTTCAATACAGGGCTTCCAGAAGGGATTTATTGTGATGTCATCACAAAAAAACTCTCTACCCCCAACGAAATGTGCACTAATAAAATCGCCGTTGACGGGAAAGGGAATGCAAGCCTGACGGTGCCGGGTGATAGTGGAAGTGTTGTGCCGGCAATTGCCATTTATTCAGGTTCTAAACTCTAGCGAGACCGGGGTAGGCGTCATGGACGACGCTTATCCTGCTACTTGACTGCGCCTTCCTGACATCCCGGGCTAATGGCGCATCAGCGTGATCTCGCAAAGCGTCTCCTCCATTGCCGGGTCGCTCATCGAAAACCGGTTCTGCAGCAGATGGATGCGCAGCATGGTTTCCAACGGTTTCGGTCCACGCCTGCCGCCAGCTACCTGTTGTGGTGGGAGATGAGTCACTTCAGTACAGGGTAGGGTGGGCAGTGAGCGCAGATTTGATCGGTGAACCCTTAGGCTCTGTACGAAAAGTGGCTGCGCTCGGTGAGGCTGCGTTGAAAACGGGCTAGAGCGCGAGTCCGATCGGAATACTCATTGACAACACGCAGAGTCGAACGCGGCCCCGGCCGTTCCTCGCCTGTTTTTTGCCTTGCCTGACCTTCGCTCGCCGACTTTTCGTACTGACCCCAGGACACTAGTGTTTTCATTACTAATGAATGGCGCTAGTTGCGCTATTTCAGGTGTCGCAAACGGATAAGTTATGAATATGACAGACAATAATTTGACAGTCTATTCGTCAGACTTTTGGAGTTTTCGCTCTCCGAGACGTTTGAATGCCAACTGTAATTAAAAATTTTTATCCTTTAAGATCATATACTTAGACAGTTTTAGGGCTTTTACTCAGTGTCGAGGCAGTTGGGGCCACTAAAGTTACTGCGCAGGCGGGCGACATGAGTGGTATCTCAATGACATCATTCGTATGAAGTGGGTTAAACCATTTTTGCAAGTGATAGCGCCCACCATGCAAGCCACGGAACGGCTATGTTCAGGATCGACATCATGTTCAGCAAACTCAGCATCTCGCAAAAGCTGTACTTCAGCTTTGCCGCGATCATCCTATTTATCGCCGTTCTGGTCGCGAGTGCTTACAGAGGCTTTGAGCAGGTCGAAGAGGCAACTAACAGCAATGTCCATACGTATCAGGTACTGAGCGAAGCACAACTAGCCCTTGAACAGCTGATCAATATCGAAACCGGGATGCGCGGCTTTGTCATTGCCTCAAAGGATGCGTTTCTGGAGCCATTGGTGGCGGGGGAGAAGCGCTTCATCGAAGAACTCGATTCGCTCAAGCGTCTGACAGCCGACAATGCGGAGCAACAGCGCCGCCTGGCCGCACTGGGTGACACCCAGAAGCGTTGGCTTGATGAAGATGTCAATCCGATCATCGCCCTGCGCCGCGAACTGACTGCACGCAATATGCCTGATGATGAACTGGATGCACGCATCACCTCGGGGGCCGACAAGGCCAAGATGGACAGCATGCGCGCTTTACTTGCCGAGATCAGCGGTGCCGAGCAGAAGTTGCTGGTTCAGCGTAGCCAGGACATGACGGACGCCAAGCATTTGGCGATCCTGATCCTGATGTGCGGCGGCCTGGCCGCGGCTGTTCTCGCGATGATCCTTGCCGCTGTATTGGGGCGCAGTACCACGGCGCGTTTGCAACTCGCCATTGATGCCGCAACGGCAATTGCCAATGGCAAGCTGGACACCGTGATCGATACCAGCAGCCACGACGAACTGCCGAAAGCCTTTGATCGTATGCAGAATCGCCTGCGCGAGATGATTCAACAGATCAGCCAGGCTGCCAATCAGCTGGTCGTTGCCGTACAACAGATTTCCGGTGCGTCCGAGCAACTGTCCGGTGCTATCCAGGAACAGTCGACGTCCGCCTCGGCGATGGCGGCCACGATCGAAGAGCTGACCGTCAGCATCCATCACGTTTCCGAAAACGCCGACGAGGCGCATGAACTCGCCAGTCGTTCAGGGCAACAGTCGAAGGACGGTGCGCAGGTCATCGAAAATACCCTGTCCAGCATGAATGGCATCGCCCGGACCGTGCAGCTTTCCTCTACTCAGGTCGCAGGCCTGGGTCAGCACTCCGAGCACATTTCATCGATCGTCAGCGTGATTCAGGGCATTGCCGACCAGACCAACCTGCTGGCCCTCAACGCTGCCATCGAAGCTGCTCGTGCCGGTGAACAAGGCCGTGGCTTTGCAGTGGTTGCCGACGAAGTGCGCCTGCTGGCGCAGAACACCGGCAAGTCCACCAAGGAAATCGCCGGGATGATCGAGAAAATTCAGGCGGGTGTACGGGAAACCGTCGAGAGCATGCGTAGCGGCGTTCAGGAAGTGAACGAAGGCGTCGAAATGGCGGGCACCGCCGGTCAAGCGATCATCGAGATTCGCGACAGTTCGGGCAAGGTTCTGCAAGTGGTCGACCAGATATCCTTCGCGCTGCGTGAGCAAACCGCAGCGAGCCAGGATGTCGCACGTAGCGTCGAGCGCTCCGCGCAAATGGCTGAACAGAACAACATATCGGTTCAGGAATTGCTCAAGACCAGCGGCGGCCTGAAGAACCTCGCTACCAGCCTGCAGACGGAAGTGGGAAAGTTTCGGCTTTAAGGTCTGAAGACACATCTCGTCAGCAGGATCACCCTGCTGAAACCCCCGGTATTAGTCGAAGCGCTGATACCGGTTTTTTTTGCATATTCAAAAAACGCGCCTAACCTTTGATGCGCTGGATGACGATCCCGAGCAGCGCATCGAAATTCATGCAATGAAATGGCAGCGCGGATTCTCTCAGGGCTGACGATTTTTTACGTCAATGCTGAGCCAGAATACTGTCCAGCAGACCCGGGAAACGGCTCTCAAGCATCTGTTTGCGAAGCGAGTTCATGTGCGTGGTGCCAACATTGCGCGTCTGTACAAGCCCGGCGTCGCGCAGCACGCGGAAGTGATGGGACATGCTGGATTTGGGGCGTCCGCCGTCCAGTTCGCCGCAGGTGGCCTCTGCAACGCCGGCCAGGCAGCGCACGATTCCCATGCGAACGGGATCACTCAAGGCATAGAGTAAGCGTTCGAGGGTGAGGTCTTCAGGATCGGGGTGTTGGAAGGTTCGCATGCCGTGGATGATATCAAGGCTTTCGTTTATTGCCATAGTTCGATTACCATCGAACAACTGAAACCAAAAGTCATCTGGCCTACGGGAGCTTTCCAATGTCTGCATTGTTCGAACCCTTCAAACTGAAAGACGTTACGCTGCGTAATCGAATCGCCATTCCTCCGATGTGCCAGTACTCGGCAACCGAAGGTGTTATCAACGACTGGCACCACGTGCATCTGGCCAGCATGGCACGTGGTGGTGCGGGTCTGTTGGTGGTCGAAGCTACCGCCGTTGCGCCGGAAGGGCGTATTACCCCCGGTTGCACCGGTATCTGGAACGACGAGCAGGCGCAGGCATTCGTGCCTGTCGTCAAAGCCATCAAGGCCGCAGGATGCGTGCCGGGTATTCAGATTGCTCACGCCGGTCGCAAGGCCAGCGCCAATCGTCCATGGGAAGGCGATGACCATATCGCGGCGTCCGATTCGCGCGGCTGGGACACCATCGCGCCGTCCGCCATTGCCTTCGGTGCCAACCTGCCGAAAGTCCCGCGCGCCATGACCCTGGACGACATCGCGCGTGTTCGCCAGAACTTCGTCGATGCTGCGCGTCGCGCCCGCGATGCCGGCTTTGAATGGATCGAGCTGCATTTTGCCCACGGTTATCTGGGGCAGAGCTTCTTCTCCGAGCATTCCAACCAGCGCACCGATGAGTACGGCGGCAGCTTCGATAACCGTAGCCGTTTCCTGCTGGAAACCCTGGCTGCAGTGCGTGAAGTCTGGCCTGAGAACCTGCCGCTCACCGCGCGTTTTGGCGTTATCGAATACGACGGTCGCGATGAGCAGACGCTTGCAGAATCGATCGAACTGGCGCGCCGCTTCAAGGCTGGCGGGCTGGATCTGTTGAGCGTCAGCGTCGGTTTCAGCACCCCGGATGCCAACATTCCATGGGGGCCTGCGTTCATGGGGCCGATCGCCGAGCGTGTGCGCCGTGAAGCGGATATTGCAGTAACCAGCGCCTGGGGTTTTGGCGAGCCGAAGCTGGCTGAAGAGGCGGTCAAGTCAGGCCAGCTCGATCTGGTCTCGATTGGCCGTGCACATCTGGCCGATCCCCACTGGGCCTACTTCGCGGCGAAGGAGCTGGGCGTCGAAAAATCGGCCTGGACCTTGCCTGCACCTTACGCTCACTGGCTTGAACGTTATCGCTGAGTAAGCCTGATCTGAAAGGATGCATTCGTTGGTGGCGCCTACAGCGTATGCATCTTCTCGTCAGATGAAGTGGTGGGAGGCATTTGCCAACCACCACCCAGCGCTTTGAATACGGCGACCGCCGCCTGCGCGGATTCGACCTGGGCCTGCGCCTTGGCGTCAGCGACCTGCAGCATTTTCTCGTCGGCGCGCAGCACCTCGATCAAGCTGGCGGCACCTTTGCTATAGCTTGCGAATGACGATTGCCGGGCTGAAGCAAGTGCAGTTTCGCCTTTACCCAGCATTGCAGCTTGAATTTCGCGACTGGCCAACGAAGAAAAAGCGTTTTCAACGTCCTCAGTGGCGCGCAAAACTGACTGTCGATAAGCCGCCAGAGCCTCTGCCTCTTGTCCTTTGGCTTGACTGATCCGGGCGTTCACCCGGCCGAAATCAAAAAGCCTCCAGCGAAGCCCCAAAATACCTGCTGACTGACTGGCACCACCGGTAAACAGATTGCCGCTCGACACGGCTGTGGCGCTGCCCAGCAATGCGCTGAGTGAGAGTTTGGGATAATACTCGCTGATCGCCACGCCGATACGCGCGTTCGACGCGGCGAGGCGCCGCTCGGCCACGATCAGATCAGGTCTGCGACGGAGGAGATCGGCTGGCGTTCCTGTCGACGCCAGCTCGGGTGCGTGTGGGATTCGACCCCTTTCAGCCAGGGAGCCCCGATGAGTGCCAGGCGGTACGCCCAGCATCACGTCAAGCGCATTCATTGCAGCGTCGAGACCGGTTTGCAGAATCGGCACTGTTGCCTGCACCTGTAGAAGCTCAGCTTCGATCTGACGAACTTCATAGTCAGGGGACAGACCACGCTCATGGAGGAGCTGGACTTTTTCCAGAAGGTCTTGCCGGGTTTTAAGTTGTCGGTTCGTGATCGCCAGCCTGGCTTGCAGACCACGGATGTTAATGTAGGTATCGGCGGTCCGGGCTGCCACAGCGAGCCTGGCAGCCGCGACACCTGCCTGCGAAGCTTGATATTCAGCCAGCGCAGCCTGTCGACTGCGTTTCAAACCGCCAAAAACGTCCAGCTCCCAGCTTGCGGTCAGATTGGCTTCATAGGCATTGCCATAACGATCGTAGCCAGGTGCCGAGTTCAGCACCTGGCCGAGTGGAGTCTCTACCGATTGATGAGCCCGCGCCGTCTGTGCATCGATGTTGCCCGACGGGAGCAGGGCGGCGGTTGCCGCATCTGCTCCGGCGCGTGCCTGAGCCAGTTGCGCGCTGGCTTGAGCGAGATCGAGGTTCTGCGCCAGTGCGCGTGACACGAAGCTGCTCAGTAACGGATCATCAAAACCGTCCCACCACGCGGCACTGACAAGCGGATGCGCGGTAATATTCGCAGCGCCACGTGGTTGAGTCAGATAGCGGTCAGGCAGGGGCGCATCCGGGCGCTGGTAATCCGGACCCACGGCGCAGCCCGACAGCAGGCCGGTGCTCATGACCAGTACATAAGTACAAAGCGTGCGCATGGAAATTCCTTGAGATGATCAGGTCGTGACTATATTACGATTCGGTCACTTGTTGTCAATGAGTGTTCACATAGCTAAGCTGGAAACATGACTAATCAAATCAAGACATCGCCAACACGTGGTCCCTCCGACCACAGCGTTCGCGATCAGGTTGTCGAAGCGGCAACACAGCATTTCGGCCACTACGGCTATGAGAAAACCACGGTCTCCGATCTGGCCAAGGCCATCGGTTTTTCCAAGGCCTACATCTACAAGTTCTTCGACTCCAAGCAAGCCATCGGCGAAGTGATCTGCTCGAACCGGCTGGCGATGATCATGGCGCTGGTGAACTCGGCCATCAGCGACGCACCAACGGCCTCCGAAAGGCTGCGGCGCCTGTTCCGCTCGCTTGCGGAGGCGGGTAGCGATCTGTTTTTTCACGACCGGAAGCTGTATGACATAGCCGCTGTCGCAGGCCGTGATCAGTGGCCTTCTGCTGCCGCGCACGACGAACGTATTCGCCAGCTCATCCAGCAAATCGTTCTTGAGGGCAGGGAGTCCGGAGAGTTCGAGCGCAAGACACCTCTGGATGAGGCCGTTCAGGCCATTCACCTGGTCATGCGTCCGTACATCAACCCGGTGCAATTGCAATACAACCTCGACATCGTGTCGACGGCTCCGGTCCATCTGTCGGCGCTGATACTGCGAAGTCTGGCACCCTGAAATTGTGACCATTGACTAATTTGGTCACTTTACGGAGAATCGTTTCCCTGCTCACTTGATTTCAAGTAGGGATCCCATGCTCCTGTTCAGACCCAAAGCCACTGCCTTGTTGTTATTGCCTCTCTTCCTGACTGCGTGCAGCGAGTCGTCCGGGGGGCGCGATCCACGTACCCAGCCGCCTCTGGTAAGGGCGGCCACCGTTGCAAATGCTGATCAAGCCTCCCGTTCATTCACCGGGGTTGTGGTCGCTCGGGTTCAGAGCGAACTGGGGTTTCGGGTTTCCGGGAAGGTGCTCGAGCGCCTGGTTGATACCGGCCAGACCGTCAAGCGCGGTGAGCCGCTGATGCGCCTGGATCCCGTTGACCTTGGTCTTCAGGCTCAGGCCCAACAGCAGGCGGTTGCCGCTGCTGTGGCGCGCGCCAGGCAGACCGCCGATGACGAAGCGCGCAACCGTGACCTGGTCGTCGCTGGTGCGATATCCGCTTCCGCTTACGACAGGATCAAATCCCTGGCCGACACCGCCAAGGCAGAACTGAACGCTGCACAAGCGCAGGCCAGCGTGGCACGTAACGCAAGCGGGTACGCCGTCTTACTGGCGGACGCCGACGGCGTGGTGGTCGACACTTTGGTCGAGCCTGGGCAGGTCGTCAGCGCAGGCCAGCCCGTGGTCAGGCTGGCAAAGGCCGGGCCACGCGAAGCCATTGTCCATCTGCCTGAAACCTTGCGGCCGGCGATGGGTGATCGGGCTGAGGCCAGACTATATGGCGACAGTGCGCGCGTCATACCGGCAAGGTTGCGGCTGCTCTCTGACGCCGCAGATCCGCTGACGCGTACGTTTGAAGCCAGGTATGTGCTTGAAGGCTCAAACATCAGTGCACCTCTGGGTTCAACGGTGTCCCTCGATATCGCCGCTGGCAAGCCTGCCCGGCAGTCGCTGGCGATACCCATTGCCGCTCTGCATGACCCCGGTCGAGGCCCAGGTGTCTGGGTCATTGCAGGTACGCCTGCACAAGTCACCTGGCGCGCCGTACAGCTGCTGGGTGTGAGTGACGATTCGGCAAACGTGAGTGGTGGTCTCGAGGCCGGTGAGCAGGTCGTGGCATTGGGCACGCATTTACTTCACGACGGTGAGCAAGTGCGCGTGCAGCAGGGTGGTATCACCGCTGAGGCGCAACCATGAATCCGGGACGCTTCAACCTTTCTGCACTGGCCGTTCGCGAACGCGCCATCACGCTGTTTCTGATTATTTTGATCGGCGTGGCCGGTACGCTTTCATTTTTCAAACTGGGGCGTGCGGAAGATCCGCCTTTCACCGTCAAGCAAATGACCGTTATTTCTGCGTGGCCTGGCGCAACCGCTCAGGAGATGCAGGATCAGGTCGCCGAGCCGCTTGAAAAACGTATGCAGGAATTGAAGTGGTACGACCGTAGCGAGACCTACACCCGGCCAGGTCTGGCATTCACTATGGTTTCATTCCAAGACAAGACGCCACCTTCTCAGGTGCAGGAAGAGTTTTATCAGGCGCGCAAGAAACTCAGTGATGCCGCGAAGTCATTGCCCGCAGGGGTCATTGGTCCGATGGTCAATGATGAATTCTCGGATGTGACCTTTGCGCTGTTTGCGTTGAAAGCCAAAGGTGAGCCGCAGCGACTGCTGGTACGCGATGCCGAGTCACTGCGCCAGCGTCTGCTGCATGTGCCGGGCGTGAAGAAGATCAATATCATCGGCGAGCAAGCCGAACGAATTTTCGTGTCGTTCTCCCATGAGCGGCTGGCAACGTTGGGTATCGCTCCTCAGGACATTTTTTCGGCGCTCAACGACCAGAACGTCCTGACGCCTGCCGGTTCGATTGAAACCAGCGGACCGCAGGTGTTTCTGCGTCTTGACGGTGCCTTCGACACGCTTGAGAACATCCGCAACACGCCGATTGTGGCGCGGGGTAAAACGCTGAAGCTTCAGGATGTGGCGACAGTGGAGCGCGGCTATGAAGACCCCGCGACCTTTCTGGTCCGCAATCAGGGTGAGCCGGCCCTGTTGCTGGGCATCGTGATGCGCGACGGTTGGAACGGTCTGGACCTGGGCAAGGCGCTGGACGCAGAAACGGTCAGAATCAACCAAGGCATGCCATTGGGAGTGACGCTTTCCAAGGTCACTGACCAGTCGGTGAACATCGGTTCGGCCGTTGACGAGTTCATGATCAAATTCTTCGTCGCCTTGCTTGTGGTGATGCTGGTGTGCTTTCTCAGCATGGGCTGGCGAGTCGGTGTGGTGGTCGCTGCAGCCGTACCGCTGACGCTGGCCATGGTCTTCGTCGTGATGGAAGCGACGGGCAAGAACTTCGATCGTATTACCTTGGGATCACTGATCCTGGCGCTGGGCCTGTTGGTGGACGACGCAATCATTGCCATCGAAATGATGGTGGTGAAGATGGAGGAGGGCTACGACCGGATCAAGGCGTCAGCCTATGCCTGGAGCCACACAGCGGCGCCCATGCTTGCCGGTACCCTGGTGACCGCTGTCGGCTTCATGCCCAATGGCTTTGCGCAGTCGACTGCCGGCGAGTACACCAGCAACATGTTCTGGATTGTCGGCATCGCCCTGATTGCTTCCTGGATAGTTGCAGTGGTCTTCACACCTTATCTGGGGGTGAAGATGCTGCCGGAAATCAAGCCGGTTGAAGGCGGACACGCCGCCATCTACGACACGGCGCATTACAATCGTTTCAGACGGGCTCTGGCCCATATCATTGCCAGGAAGTGGTGGGTGGCGGGTGCGGTGATCGCTGCATTTGTGGTGGCGATTCTCGGAATGGGGGCAGTCAAGAAACAATTCTTCCCGACCTCCGATCGCCCGGAAGTACTGATCGAAGTGCAGATGCCCTATGGCACGTCCATCGAGCAGACCAGCGCCACCACCGCCAAGGTCGAGGCGTGGCTGCACAAGCAGGATGCCGCGAAGATCGTCACGTCCTACATCGGCCAGGGCTCGCCACGGTTTTATCTGGCAATGGCGCCGGAGCTGCCCGACCCGTCGTTTGCAAAGATCGTTGTACTGACTGAAAGCCAGGAAGCACGTGAGGCGCTCAAGCTGCGGATTCGTCAGGCTGTTGCTGACGGGCTTGCACCTGAAGCCCGGGTCCGGGTCACACAGCTCGTGTTCGGTCCTTACTCACCGTTTCCCGTGGCGTATCGCGTGAGCGGGCCAGCCCCTGACACATTGCGCGAGATCGCCACGCGGGTCGAAACCGTGATGGCGGCGAGTCCGATGATGCGTACCGTTAACAGCGATTGGGGAACACGGGTGCCCACGCTGCATTTCTCTCTGGATCAGGACCGTTTGCAGGCCGTCGGGCTGACCTCGAGCGCAGTTGCCCGGCAATTGCAGTTCCTGCTCTCAGGTATCCCTGTCACGTCTGTCCGCGAAGATATCCGTTCAGTGGACGTGATGGGCAGGGCGGCAGGTGACATCCGCCTGGACCCTGCGAAGATCGAGGGTTTTACGCTGGTGGGGGCTGCCGGTCAGCGTATTCCTTTGTCGCAGGCCGGAGTGGTCGAAGTGCGCATGGAAGACCCGATTCTGCGCCGTAGAGATCGTGTGCCGACCATCACCGTGCGCGGTGATATTGCGCAAGATCTGCAACCGCCGGATGTCTCCGCCGGGATCATGAAAGCACTGCAGCCGATCATCGACAGCCTGCCGCAGGGCTATCGGATCGAGCAGGCAGGATCAATAGAGGAGTCGGCAAAGGCCACTGTGGCATTGGCGCCGCTGTTTCCGATCATGATTGCCGTCACCTTGCTGATCATCATCCTTCAGGTGCGTTCGATGTCGGCGATGATGATGGTGTTTTTCACCGCGCCGCTCGGGTTGATCGGCGTTGTGCCGACATTGCTTCTGTTCAATCAGCCGTTCGGTATCAACGCCCTGGTCGGGCTGATCGCGCTGTCCGGCATTCTGATGCGCAATACCTTGATCCTGATCGGGCAAATCGACCATAACGAAAAGCAAGGGCTCGACCCGTTTCATGCGGTGGTTGAAGCGACCGTACAGCGCGCACGCCCGGTGCTGCTCACGGCACTGGCGGCGATCCTGGCGTTCATTCCTCTGACCCATTCGGTGTTCTGGGGCACGCTTGCCTACACGCTGATCGGAGGCACTCTCGGCGGGACTGTCATGACGCTGGTCTTCCTGCCAGCGATGTATTCGATCTGGTTCAAAATCCGTCCGGACAGAGGATCGCTACCCCGAAATTCCAGCAGTCATGCCTCAACTGGCACAGAGATGAAGGGGATCTGATCATGAATCGTTACGCTTAAAGGCGGAGTGGCTTTGCGATCAGTTCTACAAAATCGACTGCCGCACATTCGTTCGGTGCTGGCGTTGCAAGATCCGCTCGTCCTGCTGATAGTAATCTCGCCTTACCGGATTTGGCGGGGTCAATGCCAGCGTTCTCTTTCGGCGCTGGGAAGGCAAGCCGTAAGTCGTTTGAGCCTGGAAAGTGCTCTGCAAAGGCCTGACTGCTCACTTGCGCCGCACCCGCGGCGCAAGTCCTGTCAATTGCTGCCGAACGCACGCCCAGGCCAGATGCAGCGCATTACGCAACGCCACTGCATCGGCGCTCATCACGCGTACGGACACGCCGCAATCGTTCGGCAGTGCGCTGACGCCCTGGTAGCTATCGGCAACGTCCCGTAACGCTTCGCGCAACGTCCGTTTCAAATCCTCTATCGGCAAACCCTGACCCACCAGCATGAACGTTGCCAAGGCTTGCCGTTGTCCGCTCACGCCGGGCAGTCGGCGTTGCAGGTCTGCGCCGGTAATTGCCAGTCGGTCACCGGCCAACAGTTTTCCGGCCGGGCTGTAGACCTGCAGGTCGGCGCGGTAAAAGTCGGGCAGTCCCTCGCTGCCGTGAGGTGTATGCAGGCAGAATGCATCACACAGCAGCACTCTTGCACCGGGGTGCAATGTCACGTTTACCTGGCTATGCAGCCGCGTCTGTGGAAACAGAATGGTCGCCATCGGCAGGTACTCCAGCAGCGCATCGGCTTCGGCGACCAGTGTCACGGTCTGCCGCGCCGACTGCTCGAGCATGCTGTGCGCGACCGTCGCAGCGCCGGTGCTGACGTGCACTTGGGTGCCTGGTCCTGCGTGCAGATGCAGGTGCAGTTGTTCCCCGGCGAACAGGCCTCCCGAACACGATTGCAGGTAGACCGCCGCCATGCCGGGCGGGTCTTGCGGCAGGGTCAGGGTACGTCCCAGATGGAAGGGGTAGCCGACTTCCTGACGAGACACATAACTGGCCCCGGAAGGCGCTTTGCTGAAGGCGATATGTGCCGTGCTTTTCGTCTGTGCGGGCAGTGACGATTGATGGGCGTTCATGTGCGGTCGAACAACACGGCACGGCTTATCGCGTCCACCACCGCGTCGACGCCTTCGCCGGTGTTGCAGTTGGTAAACAGCACCGGCTGGCCGTTGCGCGCTTGCGCTGACTCGCGCCGCATGCGCGGCAGGTCGACGCCCACATAGGGTGCCAGGTCGTATTTATTGACCACCAGCAGGTCGCAGCTCAAAACGCCGGGGCCGCGTTTGCGCGGGATATCGTCGCCGCCTGCCACATCGATGACGAAAATCCAGTAGTCCACCAGATCCAGCGAAAAGGTCGAGGCCAGGTTGTCGCCGCCCGATTCGATCAGCACCAGATCAAGATTACCGAAGCGCGCCTCCAGCTCATCGGCCATTTGCAGGTTGAGGGTCGGGTCTTCACGAATGGCGGTGTGCGGGCAGGCACCGGTTTCCACCGCACGAACCCGCTGCGGGTCGATCAGCCCGCTGCGCTGCACACGCTCGGCATCCTCACGGGTCGCAAGGTCATTGGTGATGATCGCCAGCTCGGTACCACGCGCGATGAAGCGCGGAATCAATTGTTCCAGCAGGCGGGTCTTGCCCGAGCCCACCGGGCCGCCGATGCCCACGCGAGCAGCGCCGGGATGGGGGTGGGCATCGGTGTGCGGGGCAGATGCGTTCAAGGGCAGGCTCATTGTCGGGTTTCCTCTGCGGGGTGGTTTTCAACGCAGCATGTAGCGCTGCGCTAGTGGCACTTCGCTGACCGGCTCGCAGTGCAGGCGCTCGCCGTCGGCGTACACATCGAAAGTCTGCGGGTCGACGCGGATATCCGGGCAGGCATCGTTGTGCAGCATGTCGGACTTGCGCAGGGTGCGAGTGCCGAACGCGGGCAGCAGTTGCTTTTTGAGCCCCAGCCGCGTGGCGGTGTCGGCCTCGACCGCAAGACGGTTGACGAAGTTGACCGACAGGGCCTGTTTCGCCTCGCCAAACGCGCCCCATTGCGGGCGCATCACCAAGGGTTCGCAGGTGTACAGCGAGGCGGCGGAATCACCCATTACGGCGTGCACGATGAAGCCACCCTTGACCACCAGTTCCGGCTTGATGCCGAAGAAGGCCGGCCGCCAGAGCACCAGATCGGCCAGCTTGCCGGGCTCCAGAGAGCCGATGTAGCTGTCGATGCCGAATACCCGCGCGGCGTTGATGGTGTATTTGGCGATGTAGCGCTTGATCCGTTCGTTGTCGCCCAGTGCCGTGGTTTCTTCCGGCAGGCGACCGCGCTGGTCTTTCATTTTCGACGCCAGTTGCCAGGTCCGGCAGATCACCTCGTTGATACGGCCCATGCCCTGGCTGTCGGAGCCCAGGATCGAAATGGCGCCGGTGTCGTGCAGGATGTCCTCGGCGGCGATGGTCTGCGGTCGTACCCGCGATTCGGCGAACGCCACGTCTTCCGGCACATCCGGATTGAGGTGGTGGCAGACCATGATCATGTCCAGGTGCTCGTCGAATGTATTCACGGTGTAGGGGTTGGTCGGGTTGGTCGAGGAGGGGATGCAGTTGCTTTTTCCGGCGACGCTGATGATGTCCGGCGCATGCCCGCCGCCTGCACCCTCAGTGTGGTACATGTGAATGGTGCGGTCGCCGATGGCCGCCAGCGTGTCTTCGAGAAACCCGGATTCATTGAGCGTGTCGGTGTGCAACTGCACCTGAAAGTCGTATTCGTCGGCGACTTTCAGGCAGGTGTCGATCACTGCCGGCATGGCGCCCCAGTCCTCATGGATCTTCAGCCCCAGGCAACCGCCACGCAGTTGCCCGAGCAGCGATTCGGGCTTGCTGGAATTGCCGCGTCCGAGAAAGCCGAAGTTGATCGGCCAGGCCTCGGCGGCTTGCAGCATCTTGCCGACGTTCCACTCCCCGCCACAATCGATGCCGACCGTGATCGGCCCCAGCGAGCCGCCGATCAGTGTGGTCAGGCCTGCCGCCAGCGCGTGATCGCAGAGTTGCGCAGAGTCGAAATGCACGTGCACGTCGATGCCGCCGGGGGTGACGATCAGACCCTCGGCATCGCGTACGGTCGTGGCGACGCCGCAGATCAGTTGCGGGTGTACGCCGTCCATGATCTGCGGGTTGCCGGCCTTGCCAATGGCCACGATCTTGCCGTCCTTGATACCGATGTCGCCTTTGACGATGCCGATCACCGGGTCGATGATCAGCGCGTTGCAGATCAGCATATCGAGGGCGCCGTCAACGCTGTCATGCCCGGGCATCAGGCCCATGCCGTCACGCAGCGTCTTGCCACCGCCGTGCAGGCACTCATCACCGGGTACCGAGTGGTCGAACTCGACTTCGGCCAGCAGCGAGGTGTCGCCCAGGCGCACGGCATCGCCAGTCGTGGGGCCGTACATGGCGGCGTATTCCTTGCGCGTCATCGTTGCCATGCCTCAGGCTCCTTTGAAGAATTGGGCGCGGGCACGCTCCAGCGCTGCGAGCTTGCAGGCCGGATCGTGCAGGTTGCCATTGGTCAGGCCACTGAAGCCGTGGATGTCGCCAGTTCCGCCAAACTGCACCAGTTGCACTTCGCGCAGCTCGCCGGGTTCGAAGCGCACGGCCGTGCCTGCGGGAATATCCAGGTGCATGCCGAAGGCACGTTCACGCGGGAAATCCAGCGCCTTGTTGACCTCGAAAAAGTGATAGTGACTGCCGATCTGCACTGGCCGGTCGCCGGTATTGATCGCGCGCAGGGTGGCGGTCGGTCGGTCGCCGTTCAGGTGGATATCGCCGTCAGGTGCAAGAATCTCCCCCGGTGTGGGCATGACTGCCAGCGGCAGTTGGCCCGGGCGGATTGGTTGATGCACAGTGACCAGTTTGGTGCCATCCGGAAACGTGCCCTCGACCTGCAGCACCGGCAGCAGGTCGGCGACCCCTGGCATCACGTCATCGGTGTTGAGGATCGTTGAGCCGAAACCGATCAGCTCGGCGACGCTGCGACCTTCACGCGCGCCTTCGAGGATTTCGTCGGCGATCAGTGCCGAGGCTTCCGGGAAGTTCAGGCGCAGGCCCTTGCTGCGACGTTTGCGTGACAGTTCGGCGGCGGTGTACAGCGTGAGTCGTTCAAGTTCGGTAGGGGTCAGCAACATGAGGGGGCTCCAGAGCTGTCAGTAGAAGGCCGGTCAATTGGCAAACAGGCGCAGGTCCTGGGTTTCGTGGCGCATCACGGCGATTTCTCCCATGGGTGTGAAGCCGCACGCGTCGTCCGGCTCAGGCGGCTCCTGCGCCAGCAGTTCGGTGATCAGCGGTTGAATATCGGTCAGCACCCGTTGCGCATCGATGTGGCCCATGACCCCGAGCCGCACGGCGGCGCTGACCAGCCCGGTACACAAAGCGTGCGCGGCAGCCAGCTGGCAGTGATCGCGGTGCATGCCGAGGTGATTCCAGAGCAGGCCCTGCACCACGGGCAGATGGCCCGGTGTGTTGCCTGTCAGAATCTGCTGCTGATAGGACGCCGCGCCCGATGTGCCCAGCGCGACATGCACGCCCAGCAATGCCTGGCCGACACGTCGTGAGCCCTGGCGCAGTTCCTCGGCCAGGGTCAGCGCTTCGATCCGGGCGTCCAGAGCCATCAACGCCGGCTGGTCATCGGCCGCGTGCCAGGCGGCGAGCAGAAACACTCGATCAAAACTGTTCCAGCGATGGCGCAACTGGCCCTCGACGAAGCCATGCACTTCGGCACTGCGGCTATGGCGAAGCGTTCGTTGCCGGCGTCGTGGCGGGACGATTTCGCCGTGGCCGAGGTGCCCGTCAGCGACCAGCGTTTCCAGACCCCACGACCACGCCACTGCGCCGCCGGGAAAGAAACTGTCGGCCTGTTGCAGCGCCAGCAACAGGCTGCTCGAAGCGTTCATGCGCGCTGCACCCGGCCGTCCGCGAGCATGGGCGCCAGACGCTCGAGGTAGTCAGCTTCCGGGCCGTTGAGCGGGATCTGCAAGGTGTCTCCGGCAAAGCGCACCGCCCAGTGCATGTTGCCGGCGAAATAACCCAGTTCCAGCGCGGCGGCCGCGTCGCGCGGCTGCAGGTCGAGGTATTGCTGATCCTGCATTTGCACGACGATGGCGCGTTGACTGTCGAGCATCAGCACCGAGCCGTTGCGCAGCTGTTGGTGACGTTCCAGGCGGATCGCGCAGTCGGTGCCGCGGTCGCTGGCCAGGCGCAGGCGATGACGCTGGATGTCACTGCCGGACAGGCTCAGGGTTTCCACCTGACCGGCGTGGCTCAGGTCATGCAGGCGGTCGGCGAGGGCAGGGTCGCTGGCCTGGCCCAGAATGCGGTCGAGTATCAGCATGACGATGGCTCCTGTGCGTTGTTCAGATTGTCAGGTAGCGCAGGATGCGCTCGCGGTCGACGGTTTCGCGGACCTCGCTGTGCACGAACTCGCCTTTTTCGATGATCAGGTAGCGGTCTGCCACCGCCATGGCGAACGACAGCACCTGCTCGGAAACAATCAGCGAAAACCCGCGTTCCTTTTTCAGCAGGTTGAGGGCTTTGGCGATGTCCTTGATGATCGACGGCTGGATGCCTTCGGTGGGCTCATCGAGGATCAACACCTTGGGGTTGGAGACCAGCGCGCGGGCGATGGCCAACTGTTGCTGCTGGCCGCCTGACAGATTGCCGCCCTTGCGTCGGCGCATGTCGAACAGCACCGGGAAGTATTCGAAGATGTAGTCGGGAATCGGCGCAGCGGGCGCGCCCTGCATGCCGGTCAGAATGTTTTCCTCGACGCTCAGGTAGGGAAAGATCATCCGCCCCTGGGGCACGAAGCCAACTCCGGCGGCGACCCGCTCGTAGCTCTTGCTGCCGGTCAGTTCCTGCCCGGCCAGGGTGATGCTGCCGCTGCGCGTCGGCAGCATGCCGACCAGGCTTCTGAGCAGGGTGGTCTTGCCCATGCCGTTGCGGCCCATGACCGCGAGTGACTCGCCTGCCGCCAGCTCCAGGCTGAGGTCACGCAACACGTGACTGTCGCCGTAATACACATTGAGGTGAGAGACATTCAGCATGTTCAGTGCCCCAGGTAGACGTCGATGACGCGAGGATCGTTCTGCACCTGATCCATCGAGCCGTAGGCCAGGGTCTTGCCCTGATGCAGGACGGTGACCTTGTCGGCCACCGATTTCACGAACTCCATGTCGTGCTCGATGATGACCATCGCGCGACCCTTGGCGATGAGCTTGAGCAGGCCAGCGGTTTTCTCCCGCTCGCCGGCGCTCATGCCGGCGACGGGCTCGTCGAGCAGCAGCAGTTCCGGGCGCTGCATCAACAGCATGCCGATCTCCAGCCACTGCTTCTGGCCGTGGGACAACAGCCCCGCCTTGCGCTCCAGCTGATCCTTGAGAAAGATCATTTCGGCGGTCTGCTCGATTTCGGCGTTAAGCGCTGCGTTCTTTCCGGCGAACAGGCAGTTGAAGATGCCGCGCTTGTCCGGCGAGGAAATGTCGAGGTTTTCGCGCACGGTGAGGTCTTCGTAGACCGACGGGTTCTGAAACTTGCGGCCCACGCCAGCGCGGGTGATCTGGTACTCGATCATGTTGGCCAGTTGCAGGTCCTTGAAACGGATGCTGCCGGCACTCGGGCGGGTCTTGCCGCAGATCATGTCGAGCAGGGTGGTCTTGCCCGCACCGTTGGGGCCGATCACCACATGCACCTGGTTCTCTTCGACGTAGAAGTTGAGGTTGTCGACCGCCTTGAAACCGTCGAATGACACGGTCAGGTCTTCGACACTCAGTAACATTGCACTCATGACTGTGTCTCCTTGTTGCTCAGGCGCTGCAGCAGCCCGGCCAGCCCGGTGGGCAGGAACAGCACCACGGCCATGAACAGGAAACCGATGAAGTACTGCCAGAAACTGACGAAGTTTTCCGACAGCCAGGTTTTTGCCGTACCGATCAACAGCGTGCCGTACACTGCCCCCACCAGCGACAGGCGCCCACCCAGTGCGGCATAGATGACGATTTCGGTAGACGGAATGATGCCCACCAGCGAGGGCGACGCCAGACCGACCTGCAAGGTGAACATCACCCCGCCCAGCGCGGAAATCAGCGCGGCCACGGCAAAAATGAAGGCCTTGAACAGCGCAGTGTTGTAGCCCGAGAAACGCACCCGGTCCTCACGATCACGGATCGCCACGATCACCTTGCCCAGGCGGCTGCGCAGGATGAAGCCGCACATCGCGACGCTGGCCAGCAGCAACAGTGTGGTGATCAGGTAGAGAATCCAGGGTGTCTGGGGCGTCTGCAGGCTCAGGCCGAAGGCCGTCTTGAAATCGGTCAGGCCATTGACGCCGCCGGTGTAGCCCTGTTGGCCGATGATCATGATCGACATGATCGAGGCCAGTGACAGGGTAATGATCGAGAAGTACACGCCGCCCACGCGTTTTTTGAAGTAGGCATAACTGAACAGAAACGCCAGCAGTGCAGGCAGGATCAGGATCGCGGCCAGGGTAAAGGTCGCCGACTCGAACGGCTTCCACCACAAGGGCAGGGCTTCGACGCTGTTCCAGATCATGAAGTCCGGCAGTGCCGAACCGTAGAACGCGGCGAGGGCGCTGGCCGCTTCGTCCGTGGCGGTGGCTTCGAGTTTGAGGTACATCGCCATCATGTAACTGCCCAGGCCGAAGAAGATCCCCTGGCCGAGGCTGAGGATGCCGCCGTAGCCCCAGATCATCACCATGCCCACTGCGCAGAACGCCAGGCTCAGGTATTTGCCGGCCAGACCGAGGCGAAAATCCCCCAGTATCAGCGGCAATGCCACCAGCAACAGCAGCGACAGCCAGATCAGGCTGTAGCGCTCGATCAGCGTCAACCAGCCACCCGCTGGCTTGCCGGCGCCGGACACCGAGGCCTGCGGCCGCAGCGTCGGCTTTTCAGTCATGTCATTCATCTCAACGTCTCACTTTCGTGGCGAACAGGCCGTTGGGGCGGAAGAACAGCAGCACGATGACCACCAGCAGGGTGATCGCCTTGGCCATGGAACCGGTGGTCAGGTATTCCAGCGAAACCTGGGTCTGGCCGATGGCGAACGCCGAAAGGAAGGTGCCCAGCAGGCTTTCCACGCCGCCGAACACGACGACGATAAAAGTGTCCACCAGGTACTGCTGACCGCTGACCGGGCCGGTGGACGCAAGCATGGTGAACGAACTGCCGGCAATGCCCGCAAGGCCACAGCCCAGCGCGAAGGTCACCGAGTCGACCCGCGCAGTGTTGATCCCGGCTGCACCGGCCATGGCGCGGTTCTGGGTCACGGCGCGAATGCGCAGGCCCCAGCGGCTGCGGTAGAGAAACAGGAACACCGCAGCGGCTATCACGAAGGTCAGACCGATGATGAAAATCCGGTTGAGGGGCAGCTCCAGCCCGTCGCTGATTTTCCATGCGCCCTGCAACCACTGTACGGTGGGCACGCTGACTTCCTTGGGGCCGAAGACCTGGCGGAACAGCTGCTGCAGGACCAGAGACAGCCCCCAGGTCGCCAGCAGGGTGTCGAGCGGCCGGTTGTACATGAAGCGGATGCAGCAGCGTTCCAGCAGTAGACCGAAGGCAAAGGTCACCACAAAGGCCATCCCGATGGCGATGATGAAATACCAGCCCATGAGCTCGGGAAAGTAGCGCTGAAACACCACGGAGGTGACGTAGGTCATGTATGAGCCCATCGCCATCAGTTCGCCGTGCGCCATGTTGATCACGCCCATCAGGCCGAACACGATGGTCAGCCCGAGTGCCATCAGCACCAGCACGGAAAACAGCGAGAACCCGCTGAAGACTTGCATTACCAGCGTATCGAGAGTCATGCCGTCGCTACCTGTTGCTGCACATTGACGAAAGCGGGCGCGAAGCGGATCGCGCCCGGGCCGGAATCAGAGTTTCGGAAAGGGGTTGGGCTCGATCGGTGCCGACTCGTAGATCACGTCGACCTGGCCCTGCGCATTGAGGGTGCCGATGCGCGCACGCTTCCACAGGTGGTGGTTGTCCTTGTGCACCTTGATCTCGCCTTCAGGCGCATCGAGGGTCATTTCCGAGGATGCGGCGATCACCTTCGGCACCTCGAAACTGCCTGCTTTCTCGACGGCCTTTTTCCACAGGTATACCGCGGTATACGCCGCTGCCATCGGGTCACCGACCACGCGCTGCTGCCCATAGCGTGTTTTGAAGGCCTGGACGAATTTCTCGTTGACCGGGTTTTTCAGGCTCTGGAAATAGCTCATGCAGGTCAGGAAGCCGACGAGGTTTTCCGCACCGATGCCGGTGACTTCCTCTTCGGTGATCGCCAGCCCCATCAGCGTCTGGTTACTGCTGTCGATACCCGCAGCCTTGAGCTGTTTGTAGAACGCTACGTTGGAGCCGCCGACGATGGTCGACAGCACGATGTCCGGCTTGGCCGCCTTGATCTTGTTGATCACCGAGGAAAACTCGATGGCGCCCAGCGGCAGATAGTCTTCGCCGACGATGGAGCCGCCCTGTTTGGTCACCGACGCCCGCGCCAGCTTGTTGGTGGTGCGTGGCCAGATGTAGTCGGAACCGACCAGATAGACGCTCTTGCCCTTGTTGGCCATCAGCCAGGTAACGGCCGCCAGGGTCTGCTGCGAGGCCTCGGCGCCGGTGTAGATAATGGCCGGGGATTTCTCCAGCCCTTCATAGAAGGTCGGGTAGTAGAGCAGGCCTTTGTTGCGCTCGAAGACCGGCAGCACCGCTTTGCGCGAGGCCGAGGTGAACGCGCCAAAGGTGACCGCGACGTGGTCGTTTTCCAGCAACTTGCGCGCCTTCTCGGCGAAGGTCGGCCAGTCGCTGGCACCGTCCTCGACGATCGGCTCGATGGTCTTGCCCATCACGCCGCCACTGGCGTTGATCTCTTCGATGGCGAGTTTTTCCGCGTCGGCCACCGAGGCTTCACTGATGGCCATGGTGCCGGTCAGCGAGTGGATGATGCCGACCTTCACGGCCTCGTCCGTCTGCGCCTGACCGATCAGGGCAAACGGCAGCAGGCTGATCGCGCCCAGCAACAGAGCATGCTTGATCAAACGGCGTTTGTCGTTGTGCATTCACTTATCTCCCAGGAATGAAAAAAGCCCGACGTCCCGGCCAAATCAATGGGCGGGAGGTCAGGCTTTTGTGCCGAATCTGGCGGGACAACTGCGTCCGATCCAGTCGTACGCGAGGTGTCTCCCTACTTGCCAAGAGGGGCGTAGGGCAAACAGCTGGCGCGATGTCTCAGGGTGAACTTAGCAAGGGCAATGCCAACTGGCGAAACGGCTCTTGGCGCGCGTTTCGAAACCCTCAGGCAGAGCCCCCCTGCATTAATTGCACGCACAAACCGACATGCGCCGCTTTGGCGCGAACAGGGCTCCTACGCACCAAAAGCGTGATGCAGAAGACCCTTTTTTCTCGCGATATGTACTCATGCATAGACTGAGATATTGTGCTTTTGCAGGAGCGAACCTGTTCGCGAAGGCACTGTTCGAGGCGACCTGGACCTCACGAATGCACGGCCTTCTTCGCCAACGAATTCGCTTCTCCCCGACGCGCCTCGTCACGCATGGCCCGCTCCCTGCATGAGCCTGCCCGACACCCTCGCAGGGTCTCTTGCCACACGCCCATTCTCGGCAGGTGTGGAAGGCCCCTCGCACGACTGGTCCTGACACTGCCGTCACGCCAGCCCCAGGCACAACCGCCTGAGAGCCACCGTCGAATCCACGGTTATTCGCTCAGTCTTCTTTTCAGGCTCCCGGCCACCTGCGGGCGTCTCATCTCACGTGAAAGGTTTATAGGCATGACTGACCCGTCGATCCGCATAGGAGGTCTGTTTTCCAATACCGGCGTCACCGCTGCCGGTGAGTGTTCAACAATGCGCGGCGCACAGTTTGCAATTCATCAGATCAATGCCGCCGGAGGCGTGAATGGCCGTTCTCTGGAACTGATCACCCGCAATCCGGATTCCACGCCTGCGCTGTTTGCCATGCATGTCGAATCGCTGATTCGCGAAGAGAACCTGCGGTTTTTCTTCGGTTGCTACACCTCGGCGGCACGCAAGGCCGTATTGCCTGTCGTCGAACGTTACAACGCTTTGCTGCTCTATCCGGTGTACTACGAGGGCTTCGAGTATTCGCGCAATATCATCTACACCGGCGCCACGCCGAACCACAACGCGGTGCCACTGGGCAGCTACATGTTCGATCACTTCGGCAGTCGCGTGCTGATGATCGGCTCGGAGTACGTCTATCCCTACGAAACCAACCGGTTGATGAGCGACCTGCTTTACGAGCGGGGTGGCAGCAAGCTGGGTGAATACTACTTGCCACTGAAAAACGCCAGGGCAGAGGACTTCGCCAGGCTCATGGTCAAGGCCAGAGAGCTGAAACCCTCGTTCATCTTTTCGACAGTGGTCGGCGACACCATGGCGCACCTGTATCAGGCCTACGCCGATGCCGGTTTCGACCCAGCGGTCATGCCGATTGCCAGTGTCACCACCAGCGAAACCGATATTCAGCAGATGGGCGTCCATCTGGGCACCGGGCACATTTCGGCCGCGACCTATTTCCAGTCGATCGACACGCCGCTCAATCGCCAGTGCATCGCCCAGTACCGGGAAATGTTTGGCCAGCATCAGGTGACCGACCGCTGCTGGGAGGCCGCTTACTTTCAGGTCCATCTGCTGGCCAAGGCGATCGCCCGCGCAGGCAGTACCGACGTGGAGAGTGTGTTGCAGACCATGCGCGGTCTGGAATACGACGCACCGCAGGGACGGGTGCGTATCGATGAACACAACCACCATACCTACCTGTACTCGCGGATCGGCCGTGCCAATGCCGACGGGCAGTTCGACATCCTTTACGAGAGTCAGAAAGCGCTGAAGCCCGACCCTTATGCGGTGGCGCCTGACTTCAATGGCTGGTCCAGCCTGACCGGGAGGCGTCCATGACCCTGCGTGCCGCCAAGAAACGTTTGCGCAACGACAGCGCAGGCGGCATCAAGGACCTGCGCGATATCAGCGTGCTGGTGATGCATCCCGATGACGAAGACGGTCGCAACCTGATCGCTCAGTTGCAGCGCATCGGTTGTCAGGTGCGGGTGCAGTGGCCGATACCCGAGCGTCTGCACAGCGAGGCTGACGTGATCGTGCTGGCGGTATCGCCGGAGAGTCTGTCGACCAACACCCCCTGGCTGCTGCACCACTCGACGCCACCGATCATTCCGGTAATCGCCTATGAAAACCCGATCATTGTCGAGGCGCTGGTGCAGCTCAACGCCTGTTCGGTGATTCCGTCGCCGGTCCGCTCGTTCGGCCTGCTGACCGCTCTGGCCATCACCCTCAGCCAGGCCCGCAAGACGCGGGAACGGGAAAAGCACGTCAAGCGCCTGGAAGGGCGCATGGCGGTGATGCGCACCGTGCAGCAGGCCAAGATCATCCTGATGGAAACCAAGGGCCTGTCTGAAACGGACGCCTACAACGCGCTGCGTGATCAGGCGATGGCCAAGCGCGAGCCGGTGGAAAAAATCGCCGAGGCGCTGGTCAAGGCCCATGAACTGTTTCAACAAGCCTGTTCCTGACAGGTTGCAGACAAGCTTCGAGTGTCGGGCGCCACGTCTGATCCTCTTCTGCGTGGACCGTTGCCATACGCCCTGACCCGGCAGGTATGGAACACCGCGTGGCGACCGGCGTGGACAACGACGTCCTCCGGATCGAGCCCATGCCTGTGCGCCCTGCGCAGGCGGCTCCAGTCAATGACTGCCTGAACCCGGGCTGTCCTTACCGTTATCTGGAGAACACCATGTCCGTAAAACGTCCCAGCAAAGCCGACTTTCTGATTGCCGCCCAGGACCATGGCTACGACCTGTCAGACAGTCAGATGGAGTCGTTCCTGAGTCTCGCAGACGAAACTCTGGGTTCCTACGAAGCCATCGATGCCTTATACGCTGCCCATGTCGCCCAGCCGGCGCCGTTGCGCGAACACAGCAAACCGGCTGCGGCCGAGAACCTGTACGGGGCCTGGTACGTCAAGACCCACATTGCCGGTGCTGCCAGTGGCCCGCTGGCAGGCAGAACGGTGGTCATCAAGGACAACGTATCGGTGGCCGGTGTGCCCATGGCCAATGGCTCGTTGAGCCTCGATGGTTACGTGCCGTCCGAAGACGCCACGGTGGTCAAGCGCCTGCTGGCCGCCGGTGCGACGGTGATTGGCAAGTCGGTGTGCGAAGACCTGTGCTTCTCCGGAGCCAGTTTTACCTCGGCCACCGGCGCGGTGAAAAACCCTTGGGACCTGACCCGCAACGCAGGTGGTTCATCCAGCGGCAGCGCCGTGCTGGTCGCCCTGCAGGAAGTGGACATGGCCATCGGTGGCGATCAGGGTGGGTCGATCCGCATGCCGTCGGCCTGGAGCGGCATCGTCGGACACAAACCTACCTACAGCCTGGTGCCTTACACCGGCGCCTTCCCGATTGAACGGACCATCGACCATGTCGGCCCGATGGCCAATAACGTGCGTGACTGCGCGATTATGCTCGATGTGATCGCTGGCGCCGACGGGCTCGATTCAAGACAGAAAAACCCGCCAGCCGTCAGCTGCGTCGCGACCCTCGATCAAGGCGTTGCAGGCCTGAAAATAGGCCTGCTGCGTGAAGGCTTCGCGATTCCCGGCATGTCCGAGCCGCAGGTCGATGCACTGGTGCGCGCCGCCGTGGCGCAACTGGAAAGTCTCGGTGCGACGGTCGGTGACGCCAGTGCGCCGTGGCACCGCGGAGTGGCGCTGGACATGTGGAATGTCATCGCCACCGATGGCGCGGCCTACCAGATGTTGCAAGGCAACGGTTATGGCATGAATGTCGACGGCTATTACGACCCCGAGATCATGAGTTACTTCGGCGCCAAGCGTCGCGAACACGCCGATGCGTTATCCAGCAGCGTGCGTGCCGTGGCGCTGACCGGGCATTACAGCCTGAAAAACCTGCACGGTGCGTACTACGCCAAGGCGCGGATGCTGGTGCCGGAACTCACCCGCCAATACGATGAAGCCTTCAAGCAATTCGACGTGCTGGTAATGCCGACCATGCCGTTCGTGGCCACCACACTGACCGCCGCCGACGCGCCGATTGAAGAGTACGTGCACAGCGCGTTGAACATGCTGGCCAACACCGCACCGTTCGACCTGACCGGCCACCCGGCCACGTCAGTCCCGGCTGGTCTGGCCGAGGGACTGCCAGTCGCCATGATGATCGTCGCGCCGCGCTTCAAGGATGCCCTGGCGTTGCGTGTCGCGCAGGCTTATGAAACCGCCCGCGGAGCGTTTCCCACGCCACCAGGGGTTTGAGTCCGGAGACTGATCGAGGGGCATGCTCGCTCCATGCGAGCGGGTGTGCCCTTCATCTCTCAAGGCTTCCAGACCTCCACATCCTGCGCATCCACCGCCTTGGGCAGCAGCCCGGCAGCGAAGAAGGCGTCGGCGATATGCTGTTGTTCGTCCAGTTGATCGTGCGTGACTGGCTGGATCTGATAAGCCCGGTTGCTGTTGGCGATTTCAACCGTTTCGATATCCAGATTGCCCCACAGAGGGCTTAGTACCTGCGCTGCTTCGCGTGGATTGGCCTTGAGCCAGATGCCTGCCTTGTGCAACTTCTCGTAAACCACGCTGAGCACTTGTGGGTGTTCCTTGGCATAGCCGGTGCCGGTCAGGTAATAGCGCTTGTAACTGGCCAGCCCTTTGCCGTCAGCCAGAGTGCGCGTTGGCAATTGCCGTTGGGCGCTGGTCAGGAAGGGTTCCCAGGTGACCCAGGCGTCAACCTTGTTGTTCTCGAAGGCTGCGCGGCCGTCGGCGGGCGACAGATAGGCGGGCTGAATATCGGAAAATGCCAGACCGGCCTTTTTCAATGCCGCGATCAGCAGGTAGTGAGAACCCGCCGCCTTGGTGACCGCGACCTTTTTGCCTTTCAGATCCCATAGCTGCCGCACGGGCGAGTTTTTGTGGACGATGATTGCCTGCGCGGAAGGCGAGGCCGCTTCCTGGGCAAAGTAGGTCAGCCGGGCCTGTGCCGCCTGAGCGAAGATCGGTACGGTGTCCGCCACATCCGCGCTGATGTCCACGTTGCCGACATTCAAGGCCTCCAGCAGTGGCAGGCCACTCGGAAACTCATGCCAGGTCACCGCAACGTGCTGTGCGGCGAGGGCTTTTTCCAGAGTGCCCTGTGTTTTCAGCAGCGTGATCAGCGTCGACGACTTCTGGTAACCGATTCGCAGCGTTTCCTGTGCTTCGGCGGGAAGGGTGATGCACAGGGCCAACCCCGCGAGCAGACCTGCCAGCAGCGCACGGCGATAGCCGGTTTGTGTGTGTTTTATCGGTTTGGGCATGGCACGCTCGGTATTTGAAGGTGGCACTGAGTGTCAGGAGTGGTATCCCCACGCAGCGCAATGGCGATGATTTTCGTCAGTAGCCACGCTGGTGATCAGCCTGATTCTGCAAGGCCTGCCCGCTGAGGAAACGGTCAAGGTTGGCCAGAAAGCTGTCGGCTATTTCGTGGCGGCTGTTGCTGGAGATCGCCGAGGTGTGGGGGGACAGGCGTATTCTGGGGTGTGCATACAGGGGATGACCGTCCGGCAGGGGCTCGGGTTCGGTGACGTCCAGCGACGCGAGGCCAATGTTTCCCCGGTCCAGTGCATTGAGCAGCGCCTCATGATCAAGCAGCCCACCACGGGCGATGTTGATCAGGTGCAGGCCGGGTTTGGCGCTGTCCAGTACGTCAGCGTTGACGATGTGCCGTGTGGCAGGTGTCAACGGTGCGGCCAGCACCAGATGGTCGGCGCGGGAAAAAAGCTCGTGAATGTCGCGTGCACTTTCGACGCCATCAACCTCGAACGGTGTCTGGCTCTGCCGCAATGCCACAACGTTGATGCCCAGTGCCAGCGCTTTACCGGCCAGGCTGCTACCGATGGCGCCGAAGCCGAGAATTCCGAGCGTAGTGCCCTTGAGTGGCGTCAGTGCAGTGAAATTCCATTGCGAGTCATGCACCCAGATGTCCGGCAGGTGTTTGGCAGCAGCGAAAATGGCGGCCAACGAGAACTCGGCAATGTTTTCTGCCGCGCTGCCCCGCGAGGTGCTGACCGGCGGGCCGTCGAACAGCCAGCCAGGATAGAAGTCGATGCCCGAAGACACCACCTGAATCCATTTCAGGCCATAAGGCCAGCCCGGAGGCGGCGAGGCAGGGGCTTCATAACCATGCACATTGATAGGGCGCGCCAGCAGAATGCTGACCTCGGCAGGCAGGTCGCTCGGCACGCCGGCCGGTACGCCGATGACCCTGGCTTCTGGATGGGTCACTGCAAGCCGCTCGCGGATGACCTGATTGAAGTCATTATCCAGTTGGCTGGCTATCACGAGTCGGGTCATGCCACAGCCTCGTCCGATTGATGGGCGACAGCCTTTGCATAACGATTGGCCGGCACTTCAAGACCGAGATTGTCACGCAGCGTATTGCCAGTGTATTCGGTACGGAACAGGCCGCGCTGCTGCAGCACCGGCACCACCTGTTCAGTGAAGTACTGCAAACCATCGGGCAGAACGCTGTTGATGATGAAGCCATCGGCCGCCCCTGCTTCGAACCATGTCTGTATCGCGTCGGCAACCTGTTCCGGCGTGCCGACGAAGTCGCGGCGGGGCAGGGAGAAGCGCAGGGCGACTTGACGCAGGCTCAGGCCTTCATCTCTGGCCAGTTGCTTGATCCGGTCCGAACCGCCTTTCTGGCTGTTGGAGCCCAGATCGCCCAGTTCCGGGAAGGGTTCGTCCAGGGGGTACTGGCTGAAGTCATGATCATTGAACGGTCGGCCAAGGGCGACGATGGCATCTTCGATCGTCACCAGATCCACGGCCTGGCGATAGCGGCTCTCCACTTCGGCCTCATCACGCCCGACAATCGGGCGAATGCCCGGCAGAATCGACAGCGCGTGCGGATCGCGGCCAAAGCCGCCAGCCCGTTGTTTCAGGTCCTGATAATAGGCGCGTGCCTCATCGAAGCTCTCGGCGTGAACAAAGATCGCATCCGAGTTCTGAGCGGCGAAGTTACGCCCGGCCTCGGAAGTGCCTGCCTGAAAAATCACCGGCTGACCCTGCTTCGACCGGGCGATGTTGAGCGGGCCTTTCACCGAGAAAAATTCGCCCTTGTGGTTCAGCGCGTGCAGTTTGCCTGGCGTGAAGAACTCGCCTTTCTGCTTGTCGTAGGCGAAAGCGTCGTCTTCCCAGGAATCCCAAAGGCCCTTGACCACGTCGATATGCTCCTTGGCGATGCGGTAGCGCACCGCATGTGGCGGGTGTTCGCCCTTGCTGAAGTTATCGGCGGTGCCACTGAGCCACGACGTCACCACGTTCCAGCCAGCCCGGCCGCCGCTGATGTGATCCAGCGAGGCAAACTGGCGAGCGACCTGGAACGGCTCGGTGTAACTGACCGTGACCGTTGCTACCAGGCCGATGTGCCGGGTGGTGGCTGCGAGTGCGGACAGAATGGTCAAGGGTTCGAAGCGATTCAGGTAGTGCGGGCTGGATTTCTCGTGAATGTGCAGGCTGTCGGCAATAAACACAAAGTCGAAGCGGGCCGCTTCTGCCAGATGGGTCTGTTGCTGATAAAAACCTAAATCAACACTGGCATTGGCCAGCGCTTGCGGGTGGCGCCATTCGCCCCAGCCATGGCCGACCCCGTGGACCATGGCGCCAAGTTTAAGGTGTTGTCGTCTACTCATGGAGTGTGCCCCGGACGTGATGAAGAAGGTAGATTCACCTCCGCCTGGCGAAAGGGGTCGGTAATGGGGTCACGGTATGCCTATAAAAAACCGCCGTGAAATTCTTTTTTGTTATAGGTTTATTATTAAATTAAATAATTATTTATGTGATGAGTATGCATAAATTGAATTTTATCCGCTGATTCAGGAGTAAGACTCATGGGTTGGCAGCCCGGTCGCCGAGCAGCGGCAGTTTCATCAGCATGTTCTTCAACGCCAGAGCATCCCATGGCAGGTGTTCGGCAATGCCAAGTCCGACCACGTCCACGACGCTGGCGACGTCTGTCAGCAAGCGGACCACCTGCTCGATAGTCATCTTGCCCTGAGCAACGCCTTCAAAGTCACTGGCCGGGACACCGGGTTGGGCAAACAGCAGAGAACGAAACAGTGCCGGGTCCAGCACGTCCAGGTCCAGATGGATCGCCAGGTGCCTTGCCCCGATGTCCTCAAGCCACTGCAGCACCGGCTCGCTGGAGTGGGCCAGCGCCTGGGCACCGGCACTGCGCAGCCGGAGACGTTTGATGAACGCGGTTTCTACCTCGAGGGTCTCCTGCAGGCCTGCATACATCACATTGGTCGGCTTGACAGGGCGTTTCACCGCGTTGACGAAATCCTTGTCACCTTCGCCCAGCAGATTGCCCATGACCATCGCATGCGCATGCTGGAAGTCTCTGGGTGTCATGACGTCCGGATGAGCGTCGACCCACAGCACCGCAAGGTCACCGTCGTAACGTTCATTCAGGTAGGCGAATGGCGCGAGGTCGACCAGACAGTCGCCACCCAGAACCACCAGCCGATCCGGCTGATGCCGGTCGATCAGTTGCCGTGCAAGGTCAAGCTGCGCGAGCAACGCATGGCGGGCGATAATGCCGTTTTCCAGTTCAAGTGGTTGATCATCGGGTTCGGTTACGGCCACGTGCTCGACAGGCCCTGACGTGTCCGGTGCCAGCCACGCCAGCAGTTGTGCGCCAAAATGATAAGGTGCGTTGTTGCCGCCCTGCCACTGGGGAAAGATCAGGCGCAGGGTCTTATCGGGGTGGGTCGTCATCGAGGTTTTCCTTCATCACCGTTCATTGGCACGGCGCGCAGAAAGCGCCGTCATTAGGGCGGTGATACTGATCGACCCGGATGCGGCGTGCTTTGCCTGAACGGTCAATCGCTGTGCCGAAGACGCCAGTCGTCTTATCGTGGCTCCAGCAACTGCTGGGGAGGAATGCCATAAGCGTTTTTGAAGGCTCGACTGAAATGCGAGAGGTTGGTGAAGCCGAAATTCAGCGCAGCGTCGCTGACCCGGCGAACGTGGCGTTTGAGCAGTGCGTCATGGCACGCCGAAAGCCTTTGCTGCCAGAGCCAGCGAATGGCCGTAGTGCCTTCCTGTGCGAACAGTCGATTGAGTGTGCGTGGGGAGACATGAGTCGCCAAGGCAATGTTTTCGGCCGTCAGCCCTGTGTCGGGCAGATTATTCAGCAGGAACTGCTTGATGCGCTGCAGTTGCTGCATTTGATGAGACTGACGTCGGATATCGGTGTCGCCAAACACCGAGTCGAAGGCGGTAGACAGTACGTCCAGCAGTGATGCATTGAGTCGTTCGCTCAGCGGGTCCGATAAACCCTCTGCGTTCCAGGCTTCGGTCAACACGACGGCGGCAACACGACCCAATGCCGAATGGCCATCCAGCGTCCGGCACACCAGTCGTTCGGCACTGGGGATGTGTTGCAGCAACAGCTTGCGGGGCACCGTCAGGACAATCTGATCGTCCCCTTCGGGGTAACGGCATGCGTAAGGCTGTGCGCTATCGTAAAGGACGATATCGCCAGCGCCTTGCCGGGACTCCCTGTCGTTCTGCACGACAAGCGCGTCGGGACACAAAGAGAGCGTGAGGAGGAAGTGATCGCTTTCCCTGTCTTGCTGCAAGCGCCGGTAATGCAGGGGGGATGACTGGATCCGGGTGAAAGTAACGCTACCCTGACCCCTGACGTTCAGTCTGCCGTCAAACGGCGCTTCGTTCAGGGGCTGGCTGGCGACCAGGCCATACGTCGAACTCACAACCTCCTGCCAGGCGTCGAAACGATCCTCGGGTCGTAGTGGTTCGACTGGGAAAATCATGGCCATGTCTGCCTCTGCGAAGAGCGTCTTTCACGAAGTGATAGGCTTCAAGGTTATCAGACGTTGATCCAGAGCAAGACCCCTGCGTCTACAGTGCTCCAGTGTGACGAAAATAATTGATATGTCGGTGATCCGGCCGATATAGGCCTACGTATGCTGCGCTCTGCTTATCCAAGCCTTCCAGAACAGGAGTTCCATGGATCCGCGTCTTGCTGGACTTTCCTTCTTGCTGACCCTGGGCTGGACTGGCGCAGTCATTCTTGTCATCTGGTTCTATTACTGATGACGGCGAGTTGTTCAAAGCAGGTAAAGGAATGGTGTACCAGGCGCGCTTAGCCGACTACCGGCCAGGCCAAGGGGTGTCTGTGTGTGTGGTGGCGAACCAGTTGCCCTAAAGCTGTTCCGTTTGATGCCGATGTTAATGCTACAGCTACCTGCCAAGTGGAGTCGGTCATTCCATCCGACGCTGATGAACTGCAGTTTGCGCTATGGACGGCATTGAGAAAGACGATTAACCGGCTTGATCGGCAGCCTCCATAGTCCACACATCGGTGTGTCTGACAGGGCTCGCGGAAACCGGCGCTTTATAACAATACTTCCATAGATGCTTACTCGCAGAGTATTTCCACATGTCGACCACAATTGAAACCACCCACAGGGACAAGGCCGGGCTGGAACTTGATCTTCACTCGCTGATGACGGCCATTGACCGCTCCCAGGCGATGATCGAGTTCGATCTTGATGGCAATATCCTGCGGGCCAATACCAATTTTCTGGATTGCGTCGGTTATCGGCTGGATGAGGTCCAAGGTCGGCATCACCGCATGTTCTGCACGCCGGAACATGCATCCAGCGTCGAATATGTGACGTTTTGGGAAAAACTCGGCAAGGGCGCTTTCGACGAAGGGCAGTACAAGCGCCTGGGCAAGAACGGGCGCGAGATCTGGTTGCAGGCGACTTATAACCCGGTGTTCGACGAGCAGGGCAACCCGTTCAAGGTGGTGAAGTTCGCCACAGACGTCACTGCGCAACGCAAGTCCAATGCCGAGTACGAAGGCAAGGTTGCGGCCATCGATCGCTCGCAGGGCATCATCGAGTTCGACCTGAACGGTCGCGTGCTCAACGCCAACGAAAACTTTCTCAAGGTCCTGGGCTATCGTCTGGACGAGATTCAGGGTCAGCACCATCGCATGTTCTGCGAAGACGACTACCTGAACAGCCCTGCATATCGTGCCTTCTGGGCCAAGCTGGAACGTGGCGAGTATGACTCAGGCGAATACAAGCGCATCGGCAAGAACGGTCGCGAGCTGTGGATCAGCGCGACGTACAACCCGATCTTCGACCCGGATGGTCGTCCTTACAAGGTCGTGAAGTTCGCCAACGATGTGACCGAGAGCCGCATTCGTCAGGCTGAGTCCGCAGGCAAGGTGACGGCCATCGAACGTTCTCAGGCGGTGATCGAATTCGATCTGACGGGCAAGGTGCTGCACGCCAATCGCAATTTTCTGGCGGTATTCGGCTACGAACTCGATGAAATCGTCGGTGAACACCACCGTATGTTCTGCTCCGAGGAATTCGTCAGCAGCCTGCAGTATCGTGAGCTCTGGGAGAAGCTGGGGCGCGGCGAGTACGACGCCAACGAATACAAGCGCAAGCGCAAGGACGGTAAGGAGATCTGGATTCAGGCCACCTACAACCCGATTTTCGATGCACAGGGCAAACCCTACAAGATCGTCAAGTTCGCGCTCGACGTGACTGTGGCCAAGGAAACCAGCGTCGAGGACCAGGGCAAGGTGAATGCCATCGACCGCGCCCAGGCCGTCATCGAATTCGACATGGCCGGCAACATCATCACCGCCAATGCCAACTTCCTCAAAGCGCTGGGTTATGGCCTGCTGGAAATCAAAGGCAAGCATCACCGTATCTTCTGTGAGGAAGAGTATGTGCGCGGCACCGAGTACCGTGAGTTCTGGCACGGGCTGGGGCAGGGCGAGTTCTACTCCGGGCGCTTCATGCGTGTCAGCAAATACGGGCAGAAAATCTGGATTCAGGCGACGTACAGCCCGATTTTCGACCACGACGGCTTGCCGTTCAAAGTGGTGAAATTCGCCACTGATATTACCCGTCAAGTCGAGATGGAACAGGCGATAGAGGCCAAGACCCGCGCCATGGGCGAGTCGGTGAAAGCACTGATGAACGCCATTTCCTACGTCGCACAAAGCACCGAGACAGCCACCGATCTGGCCAGAATGACGCGTGAGCAGGCCAGTTCCGGTTCGCAGACGCTGGTCAAGGCGTCCGACGCGATGGGCATGATTGCCAAGTCCGCCGAGGGCATTCAGGACATCATTCAGGTGATCAGCGAGATCGCCAGTCAGACCAACATGCTGGCCTTCAACGCGGCCATCGAAGCGGCCAGGGCCGGTGAGCATGGCCTGGGCTTTTCGGTAGTCGCCGACGAGGTGCGTAAGCTGGCCGAGAAGTCCTCGCGTGCGACCAAGGAAATCAACAAGCTGATTCTGGAAACGGTCAGCCGGATCGAGTCGGGCAACGAGATTTCGCGCAGTGCCGGCGAAGCCTTCGAACACATCGTGGAAGGCGTGATGCAGACCACTCAGGCGATCGACGGGATCAACACGGCGACCGAGAAGCAACGCCTGTCGGCGCAGGAAGTCGAGACCCTGATTGTCGAGCTGCATAAAGCCAACCTGACTGGCTATACCGAAACGCTGAACAAGGTATCCATCGGACAACCTGCATGAGCAGCCTGAATGCCTATGGCGTCGTGCAGGTCAATGGCGTGTATCTGGCGGTGGTTGCCGATGCGTTGATGGAGGCCGTGCACTGGCCCGCTGATCTGAATCCCCATCCGTTGACCCGGGGAGCGCTGCGCGGGGTGTTTACCTTGCGTGGCAAACCGGTGCCATTGGTCGACCTGCGGGCTCAACTGGCGGAGGGCGGCGATATGTCTTCGCCGACGCCACTGGTCGCGATTCTCAAGTATGGCGGCGGTTACCTCGGGCTGGCGATCGATGCGGTGTGCGACATTCTCAAGGCCCGTGATTCTCAGTTCAGCCCACTGGGGCCCGAGGGCAGCGCTGTCGGGCTGCTGCCCTCTCTGCTGCTCGGCTCTGAAGAGTCGCGGATGATCTACAAGCTTGATCTTGCCTTCATGAGTGGTTTGCCAGGCGTACTGTTCGCTGCCGATCCCAACGCGCAAGTGCTCAAGGACGAGGCGCTGGCCGCCAAGAACCGTTTGCTGCATTACCTGGTGTTCGAGTGCGACGGCCGTAACTTCTGTATCGATGCCAGCGTTGTGACCGAGTTGGTGGACGAACCCGAGATCACGGCGTCGGATTTTGCCAGTGACTGCTGCTTTGGCGTCACCTCGGTGCGTGGCACCAAGGTCCCGGCGCTCAACCTGTCCGAAGTGCTTGGCCTGGACCACCAGCGTCAGACGTCCAAGCCGCAGTTGCTGCTGTTGACTGCGCCGGACGGGCGGGTCTGCGGGTTCGGCTACGACCGCATGGTCGCCATTCAGCGTCAGGATCCGGACAGTCTGTTGGCGGCGCCGGGCTATGGCCTGCCGCATCCAGAGCTGCTCGCCGGGGTAATGAACCTGGAGGAGGGGCAGCAAGCCTTGTTGCTTGATCATCCGATGCTGTTGCAGCGTCCGGAAGTCAAAAGCTACACCCAGGTTTACCAACACGACGTCAAACCTGCCCAGGCCTCGCACGATGTGACCAAGGCCATGCTGCGCCACGCCTGCCTGCTGTTCGATGCGCCGACCCGCTTCGTCGCACCGTTGAGCCAGATCGTGGAAATCATGAGCATGCCGCAGCAACTGATCGGCCTGTCGCAGCCGGAAACGCATTTGCTGGGACAGTTCAATCTGCGCGGCGAACAGGTGCCGCTGATCTGCCTGAGCAGCCTGTTGGGCGAAGGGGCACAGGTCCAGGGCGAAGCGTCGCGTGTATTGATCGTGCGTGGCGAGCGGCTGTGCTTCGGTTTTGCCGTGAACCGCGTCGATGCGATCGACGCCTTCAATCAGTTCGATCCGGCCATGCTGGAACAAGGCTGGCAAGCCAGTACCGGCAAGGGCATTTCGGTCAATGACCGGGTCCGTTCGCTGGTCAGCGTCGGCAGTCAGGAGCGCAGCTGGCGCGCGACCCTGCTCGATCTGCAGGGCCTGGCCCGACAGTTGGAATGCAACGTTGATCAGCGCCGCACTGTGCAATCAGTCTGAACCGAATGCTCCGCGCGTGGCCTTATTTGAGTGTTCACCAGCGGAGTCAACGACCATGACTGACAAGAAAGACGAGAAAAAACCGGAACCGCAAAGCGACGTGCCCGCGCACTCGACGCCCGAAGAAAAGGAACGCCTGAAAGACTTCAACAAGGACGGCATCCCGCCTGGGGTTTGCTGATCAGCCTGCGGTAGTGTTCACGTGACGCCCGGTCTGTTCAGGCCGGGCGTTTTCGTTTCTGAAAGCCTGACTGGGCTTTGTCTAGACTCACGCGTCGCGCAGCAGGTCGTTGGCGTTGAGCAACTGATAGGCGATCTGTGGACGTGCTTCCAGGGCGCGGCGGATGGCGGCGGGTATCGATTGGCGCGTCTTGCGGCACAGCCCGACCTTTTCCTCGACGACAATGCTGATGCCGCGCATGGTGCGCACTTCATTGAAGCCCGGCGCGACGTCGACACGCACGCCCAGTTGCTGGAAAATCTTGCGCTGCATGTGCTCCAGGTCTTCCAGACTGTCGATACGCTCCAGGCGATCCAGCAGGCTTTTCTCTGCGTCGCGGGACAGCAGCAGAATCCGCAGGTCTGCATCTTCCGCGTCCAGCAGCTCGCGCTTGCAGTCGCAAGCGCCGGGCGGGCAAGGGTTACGGATTTTCAAAGGCGCGTTCATGGGCGCAGCATAGCGACTGATATGGGCGTCTGACCATAGCTGAGTGCATGTGCGCCGCGCAGTTAAAAAGCCTGGCCCCTGCCGATATTCGCAGCGCTCCGCCGGGGCCTTACAGGTGCCGGATCAATTCGGCCACTTCATCTCGCCCTTGATGACTTTTGCGCTCATCTCCAGCGAAGCCGGCTCGGCCAGTTGCGGCCAGGCTTTCTGCATGGCGTCGATCAGGGCGGCGGAATCCTTGGCCTTGGCGGCCTGTTCTTCGAAGGACTTCAGGTAGTCGGCGGTGAACGTCACAGCCTGGGTGCCTGACGGGATCTCGCCCAGATAATGACCCGGAATCACGGTGGCCGGTTTCAGCGCCTCGATGCCCTTGAGTGTCGCGAGCCAGTCCTGACGCGATTTCGTGCTTTGCGTGTCAGCGATCCAGACATGGATGCCGCTGGAGACCACGACACCACCGACTACCGCCTTGAGTGAGGGAATCCATACGTAGCTGCGCTCGGGGGCCGGGCCGTTCAGGCCTTTGATCTGCAACGGTTGGCCTTCAAGCGTCAGGTGGTCGCCCTTGAGTACTTCCGGCACAACCAGGCTGGCTGGCGCATTGTCCTTGAGAATCGGGCCCCAGTAGGCGAGTTTGCCCTGCATCGACGCCTTGATCGCCTTCACGGTAGGCGCGCTGGCGACGATCTTCGCTTTGGGGAACGCAGCTTTGATGACGTCCAGACCGAAGTAGTAGTCCGGGTCACTGTGGCTGATGTAGACCGTGGTGAGTTGCTTGCCGCTGGCCTTGATCTTTTGCACCAGGGCCTCGGCGTCGTTGCGCTGGAACTGCGCATCGATGAGCACCGCGTCATGCTTGCCGGTGATCAGTTCGGATGACACCGGGAAGACGGCTTTTTCAGCCGGGTTGTACACCTCGATGGCCAAGGGGGCGGCGGCCTGGGCTGCGAGAGGGAACAGAGCAGCGAAGGACAGGGCAAGCAGGGATTTACGCAACATGGGTACGACCTTCGTTCGGGCAGGACTGAGGTGGTTATCTTAGGTTGCCTCAGGTGAAACAAAAGCCTCAGTATTGGCAACTATTGATTGCTTATATCGGATGAATCGTGGATCGGATCATAGCGGCAAGGGTATTCATCGCCATCAACGACAGGGGCAGCCTCATTGCCGCCGCCGAGGCGCTGGATATGTCTCGGGCAATGGTCACGCGTTATCTGGCGCAGATGGAAAGCTGGGCCGGAGCGCGACTGCTGCACCGGACTACGCGCAAGCTCGGCCTGACCGCCCCCGGGCAGGTGACGCTGTTGCGGTGTCAGCAATTGGTCGAGCTTGCCGACGCGGTGCCGCTGGCGGCCGATACGCAAGTCGACGAGCCGCGCGGCATGCTGCGCATCGCCTGTTCGCAGTCACTGGCCCTGGCCGTTCTGGCACCCGCGGTGACGGCTTACCTGCAACGCTATCCCGGCACCTCGGCAGACCTGCTTATCGGTAACGAGGCCGTGGATCTGGTCAGCGAGCGAATCGATCTGGCGATCCGCATCACCAATCAGCTGGACCCCAATGTAATTGCCCGTCCACTGGGGCAGTGCGCTTCGGTGGTGTGCGCTGCTCCAGCCTATCTTGCCGTGCACGGCACGCCGTCCAGGCCACAGGAACTGCCTGCCCACAATTGCCTGACCTATTCGTACTTCGGCAAGAGCCTCTGGGAATTTACCCGCCAGCAGATGCCGCTCAGTGTGCCGGTCGGCGGCAACCTGAGTGCCAACGATTCAGTGGTGCTGCTGGAGGCCGCAGTGGCGGGCGCCGGTATCAGCCTGCAACCGGTGCATTCGGCAGCGCCGCTGATTGCGAGCGGCAAGCTGATCGCCCTGATGCCGGAGTACCAGCCACGGGCACTGGGGATACACGCGATCTACACTTCGCGGCACCACCAGTCGGCAACGCTGCGCACTTTTCTGGATTTTCTGACTGAATGGTTTGAGAGGGACGGAGATTAGATCACCTGCTGCGTCCAGAACGGCATGCCCGCGTGGAGCATGGGCACGATAGGGGATGCCCATCGTTCCTCACGCTCCGTGTGCGCGGTATCAGGTCTTGAACTTGCGTACCAGGCCGTCCAGTTCGCTGGACAGCATCTCCAGACTTCTGGAATCCGCGCGGGCCGAGTCCGAGAGTTGAGCGATCAACTGCGCATCACCATGGATCTGGCTGATGTGCCGGTTGATGTCTTCGGCCACCTGATGCTGTTCTTCGGCGGCAGTTGCGATCTGGGTGTTCATGTCGCGAATCACATCCACTGACTCACGGATTTGCCCGAAGCTGCTGCGTGCCTGTCCGATCTTGGTCACCGACTGCTGCGACACGTCGAGGCTGGCATGCATCTGTTGCGCCACCGAGGCAGTACGTTTGGCCAGGTTGCCCAGCAGGCTGTCGATTTCGGCGGTCGAGTCCGAGGTGCGTTTGGCCAGTGCGCGGACTTCGTCGGCTACGACGGCGAAGCCGCGGCCCTGTTCGCCCGCACGTGCTGCCTCGATGGCGGCGTTGAGCGCCAGCAGGTTGGTCTGCTCGGCAATCGAGCGGATGGTGTTGAGGATCGACTGAATGCCTGCGCTGTCTTTTTCCAGTTGCGTCATGTCCTTGGCCGAGCGGGTGAGTTCTTCGCTGAGCTGGTCGACGCTGCGCACCGCATCGTCGATCTGCCGCTGACCTTCACGCGCCTGTTGCTGACCGTTGTCTGCCGAGTCGGCGGCCTGGCTGCAGGAGCGGGCGACTTCATTGGAGGTGGCGACCATTTCATGAAACGCCGTGGAGACCATATCCACCGCTTCGCGCTGCCGGCCAGCAGCTTCGGCCATGTCGTTGGAGACACGTGTCGAGCTGTGTGAGGCTTCGAGAATCTTCCCGGCGGCCTGACCGATGTGCTGGATCAGGCTGCGAATCGCGGTCAGGAACTTGTTGAACCAGCCCGCCAGTTGCGCGGTTTCATCCTTGCCGCGCACGGCGAGGTTCTGAGTCAGATCGCCTTCACCGCCCGCGATGCCTTCCAGGCCGCTGGAAACGCTGTGGATCGGACGCACGATAACGCGGGCAAAACTGGCACCGACAATCGCAAAGACCACCGCCAGCACCGCCGCGATGATGCCGATCAACCAGGTCAGGCGGGTGGCCGAGGCCATCACTTCGTCCTGTTTGATCAGGCCGATGAAGTTCCAGCCCAGTTGTTCGGACGAGTAAACGTTGGCCATGTAACGTTCGCCGTTGAGTGTCACCTCGACCAGACCACTGGCGGTTTTCGCCAGCTCGCTGAAGCCGTCGCCCAGTTCACCCAGTTTCTTGAAATTGTGCTCGGGCTGTTTGGGATCGACCAGCACCGTGCCGTTCTTTTCCATCAGCATCAGATAGCCGCTTTCGCCCAGTTTGATCTGCTTGACGATGTTGGTCAGCTGCTTGAGCGATACGTCGATATTGACCACGCCGCCAGGGTTGCCCAGTTTGTTGGGAATCGCCCGGATGGTGCTGACCAGTACAGCATCGTCGTTGGCCCAGTAATAGGCATCGCTGCGCACAGTCTTGCCGGCATTGGCCATTGCAGTCTTGTACCACGGCCGCACACGCGGGTCGTAGTTGCTCATTTTCGGGTCTTCCGGCGTCATGATGTAGCTGCCGTTGATCAGACCATAAGAGACGTAGGAGTAGGCCGGGTGAGCCTTGGCGATACTGGCGAACAGCTCGGTCGCCTGCCTGTCATTCTCGGACTGCGGAGGAGGCGTTGCGCCCATGTAGTTGCGGAAATCGTCGCTCGCCCCGGCGATCAGCGGGTGCGCCGCGATGTAATTGACGTTCTGCGTAATGCCGTCGAAAAACAGCTGCATGGCGTTGTCGACCTGGCGAATTTCACGCGCGCTGCTGTCCACGAAATCACTGGTCGCCTTGTCACGCAGGTTCACGACCACGATGGCGGCGACGACTAATATGGGCAAGCACGCAATGACTGCGAACGCCCACGTCAATTTTTGTTTGATATTCATTCGAGCTCCGGGATGTCCGTTACTGCCGCAAGTGTTGGGCGCTGCATGGGTACAGTCTGCGCCCCGAGGCGTTGGCCTGAAGGGCGCTCTTATGGTCTACCAACAGTTCAACGGCTTTATGCCAGCATTCTTTAGGCGGCGTGGCGGTAACAGACACTTGTTGTCGTTCATGAGCACGAAACGACCTTTGCATCACTGATGCAGTAACCTGTTGTTCATACGTAGCGCCCTCCAAACTCGGTCATGGCATCCAGCATTGCGTCCTTAAAGTAAGCCAGTGAAGCCCGGTCAAAGAGGATCTGGAAACAGGGTTCGGCCTGCGCGCCGAGGTTGATGACGATCACATTGATGCGCGCTGCCGAGGTCTGCGCCACCGAACCGGGAGCAAAAGCCCCCGGGCGCAGATCCACGCCACACAGTTTGGCCATCACCTCGGCGATACACTCGCCACTCAGTTGCAGCCAGGCATGGCTGTCTTCGCGCGGCAGCAGGTAGTTGGCGCTGTGGTCCAGCTCCCAGCGAGCTTCTTCATCGGCGATGCGCTGCCCGTCATCCAGCGGGCTGCCCAGCAGCAGGTATTCGGTCTGCGAAAGGCGTGCGACCTGGCTGCCGTCCGCCTGTGTGATGGCTCGGTTCGGTGCCTCGGGCAGGCTGAAACCGCGTGCCGTCAGGTAGTCAGCGCTTTGCGTGCCGCGAAATCCCACGCGTGGCCGATCGGTCAGGTCTTGCAGTGTGCACAAGGCCCGCGGGTTGGCGCCGACAGGACTGTTCTGGATAAGGCTGGTCATGGGTCAGAGCTCCTGGCGCTGGTTTTCAGGGTCGAAGAACGGCAGTTTGACGACGGTTGCCTGAACCACCACACCGTCTTCGACGCGGATCGGAATCTGCTGGCCGGGTGTGCTCTGGTCGAACGCGGCATAGGCCATGCCGATGATCATGCCCAGGGTCGAGGAGTACTCGCAGGACGTCACGTTGCCACTGATGTCCGGGCCTTTGAGCACCAGATGCCCCTCAAGCGGCAGCGGGCTGGCTTTGGGCAAGGTGAAGCCAACCAGCTTGCGCTTCTGCGGCTGGGCTTCGAGGATGTCCACCGAGCGGCGGCCGACGAAGAAAGGCTTGCTGCGGCTGACCGCCCAACCCATGTCGATCTCGGCCGGATGGGTCATGCCATCGGTGTCCTGACTGATGATGACGTGGCCTTTTTCCAGACGTAACAGCCGTTGCGTCTCGACGCCGAACGGACGCATGTCGAAGGCCTTGCCAGCCTCGACAAGTGCATCCCAGAGCCTCAGCGCGTGACGAGCGGGGACGTGGATCTCGTAGCCCAGTTCGCCGACGAAACCGACCCGCAACAGCCGCGCCTTGATGCCGGCGACCGTGCCCAGGCGCACGCCAAGATAAGGGAAGCCTGCGGCAGACAGATCAAGGTCGGTACAGACCTGCTCCAGCACCTTGCGCGAATCCGGGCCCGCCACGTTGACCGCAGCAATGGCCGCCGTGACGTTGGTGATGTCCACGTTCAGACGCCACTGGGCATTCCACTTGAGCATCTGCTGATAAATGCGATCCACACCGCTGGTGGTGGCGGTGACGTAGAAATGCTGGTCGGCAAAGCGCGCGCAAACGCCGTCGTCGATGACCACGCCTTGCTCGTTGGTCATCAGCGCATAACGCGAACGCCCGACCGGCTGTTTGAGAAAGGCGAAGGTATACAGGCGGTTGAGCAGCTCGGCGGCGTCGGGGCCGCGTACGTCCAGGCCGCCGAGTGTCGACACGTCGATGATGCCGACCTTGTTGCGCACGTGCAGTGCTTCCTGTTGCATGCAGGCATCGCGTTGCGAGGGTTTGCCATAGAACGCCGGACGCTGCCAGATCCCGGCAGGCATCATTTTCGCGCCTGCCTGCACATGACGCGGGTGTATGGGTGTCTGCCGATACGGATCAAAGGCACGGCCTGCAACGTGTGCCAGTTTCTCGGCCTCGAAGGGCGGCCGGGCTGTGGTCACGCCGGTTTCGCTGATACTGCGCTGGGTCGAAGCGGCCACCAGTCTTGCAGTCGGCAGTGCCGAGTGACGACCTTGTGACGGGCCCATGCCCACCGTGGAATAGCGTTTTACCAACTGGATGTCGCGATAGCCGATGCGCGTGGCATTGACGATATCGCGTACCTGAAGGTCTTCGTCGAAGTCGACAAAATCCTTGCCGTCAGGGTGCGGGAAGATCGGCCAGGCGAAGTTGACCTGCGCTTCGCTGCGCAGCGCGGCTGGGGTGTCAGCCGAGGTCAGGCCCAGTGCCGAGACCACGCTGGCGGCGGCATGTGCCGCATCAGCCATTACGTTGTCCAGCGCGTGGTAACCGTTGACCGAGCCTGCGATGCCCAGGTTCTGCGGCAGGCTGCTGATCGTGAATTCGGCCTGTTGATCGTCATAGGCCAGCTTGCCGCCGGCCTGACACAACAACTGGTAGACCGGCATATAGCCGCCGGACATGCACAGCAGGTCGCAGTCGACACGCGAACCGCTGTTCGCCACCTGCCCCTGGCCGGTGATCTTGCGCAGCTCGGCGCCGCTCACATGGCGCATGCCTTTCTCATGCAGCGCTTCATAGACCGTTGTGTTCATGTGGCAGACGATGCCGCGCTTCTCCAGCGCAAGCCGCAGCGTCCGGTCCGACGGGCTGTTGCGCATGTCGGCAACTGCGACCACGTCGACGCCCTGATCGTGCAAATCCAGTGCGGCGAGGTAACCGTCATCATTGCCGGTCAGCACCACCGCGCGTTTGCCGGGCTTGACGGCGTACAACTTGATCAGACGCTGTGCAGCACTGGTCAGCATCACGCCGGGGAGGTCGTTGTTGCGGAAAATCACTGGCTGATCGAACGAGCCACTGCACACCAGGCACTGCGTGGCGCGCACCTTGTACAAACGCTTGCCCTGAATCACCGGCAGGTAGTTGTCGGTGAACCAGGCATTGCAGGTCGCCTGTTTGAGCACCTGGATATTGTCATGTGCTTCTACCGCAGCGACCAGTTCACGCCGCAGTTGCTCGGCGCGCAGGCCGTCGACATCGAAGCGGGCATACGCCAGTGAACCGCCGAGGATGGGCTGCTGTTCGATCAGCAGCACCTTGGCGCCGGCATTGGCGGCGCTCAGTGCCGCCTGCAAGCCGGCAGGTCCTGCGCCAATCACCGCCAGATCAGTGAACAGGTAGGCCTTGTCGTAGTACTCGGGCTGGAAGGTCAGGTCCAGCACGCCAAGGCCGGCCTTCTTGCGAATGATCGGCTCCCAGACCTTCCACATGCCCTTGGGCTTGTAGAACGAGCGATAGTAGAAGCCCACCGGCATGAACTTCGAGAACTTGCCCAGGTACGCGTCCCGATCGTTGTCCAGCGAGCCGGTGAAGTTCTGGCCTGAGGCCTGCAAGCCTTCCTGCAGGGCAACGGTGTCGGCCATTACGTTGGGCTCGTGAGGCAACTGGATCAGGCTGTTGGCATCCTGCCCGGCCATGGTCAGCGGGCCGCGCGGGCGGTGGTACTTGAACGACCGCGAAAGCAGGAAGCGACCGTTGGCCAGCAGGGCACTGGCAATACTGTCGCCCTGCAGGCCCTGATAGGTTTTGCCATCGAAGCTGAACGTGAGCGGCCGGGTGCGATCGATCAGCAGGCCCATGGGCGCGGGCAGGCGGGCGGGGGTGGTCATCCTGCGATCTCCTTGGAGGCGAGAGGGGCGAAGTCGATACGTACGGTAAATAGTTCGCGTGGGTCGAAGGTGCGGATGATCTCGTCGCTGCCAGTGTGGCGCTCGGCCAGGAACCAGTAGCTGGAGGGGGTGTGCATCCACCACTCGCGCACCACGCCCAGCGTGTCCTCACTGTTGAACACGTAATCGGCCCACTCGCTGTCGCTGCAGGTTTGCGGGTCGGGCATGTGTTTGAATTCTCCGCCGTAGGTGAACTCGCTGATGTTGCGCGGCCCGTTGAGCGGGCAGGTCATGATTTTCATGTGTCGCTCTCCGTCAGTGGCTGGCCGCTGTTGCGCCCATTTCGTTGACTTGCTGAAAGGTCGAGAAGCGCTCGAGCGCGAACGGCCTGATCAACTCGGGCACTTTGCCGCCGCTGGCCACCAGTTCGGCCATGGTCTTGCCGCAGATCGGTGTGGCCTTGAAGCCCCAGGTGCCCCAGCCCGCGTCCAGGTAGTAATTCCGGACCGGCGAAAGGCCCATGATCGGGCTGTAATCCGGGGTCATGTCGGTGATCCCGGCCCATTGGCGCATCAGTTTGGCGTTGGCCAGAAACGGAAACATCTCGATGGCGTGGGCCAGCAGGCTTTCCTTGAGCTCCAGCGTCGAGCGGCTGTTGAACAACGGGTAGGGATCAGAGCCACCGCCAAACACCACTTCGCCACGGCTGGTCTGCTGCACATAGCAGTGCAGGGCGGACGAGCTCACCAGCGGGTCGAGAAAGGGTTTGAAGGGTTGCGTGACCATCGCTTGCAGCGGGAAAGTCTGGATCGGCGAACGAATCCCGGCCTTCTTCATCATCTGCGAACTCATGCCCGCCACCGCCTGCACGGCGCAGCCGCATTGGATGGTGCCGCGATTGGTCTTCACCGCAGTGAGGGTGCCGTTCTCGATCACTAGTTCCTGCACTTCGGTCAGTTGATGAATCTCCACTCCACGCTTGGCCGCCTGCTTGGCGTAACCCCAGGCGACCGCGTCATGCCGGGCGGTGCCACCGTCGATGTGCCACAGGCCGGCGAGCACCGGCAGATGGCCGGGGTCCAGATTGAGGCTCGGCACCAGCTCGCGGATCTGCTGGCGATCGATCATCTCGGTGCGGCCGCCGAAATGCTTGTTGACCTCGGCGCGCTGGCGGAACGACCTGACCGTGGCGTCGGTGTGCGCCAGGGTCAGTTGGCCGCGCTCGGAGTACATGATGTTGAAGTCGAACTCGTTGGACAGGCCCTGAAACATCTTCACCGACTCGGTATAGAACTTCACGCCTTCGCTGGTCAGGTAATTGGAGCGGATCACCGCCGTGTTGCGCGCTGTGTTGCCGCCGCCCAGGTAACCTTTTTCCAGCACGGCAATATTAGTGATGCCGTGGTATTTCGACAGGTAGTAAGCGGTGGCCAGGCCATGCCCGCCGCCGCCGATGATCACCACGTCGTAGGAGGACTTCAGTTCCTTGGGCGCAGGCAGATCCACCTCGACCGGGTACTGCGAGCTGAGCCCGTATTTCAACAGGTTGAAAGGCATACGGCCTCCGGTTGGCTGCGTTGCGCGTGGGCCTGCTGCAGGGCAGCAGTCACGGTGTTTTTCATCAGAAAGGCGATAGTCATCGGGCCGACCCCGCCGGGGACCGGGGTGATGGCAGCAGCGACTTCGGTGGCGCTGGCGAAATCCACATCGCCCACCAGGCGGCTGCGGCCATGGTCCTCGATGCGGTTGATGCCGACGTCGATCACCACCGCGCCGCGCTTGAGCCAGCTGGCATCGATAAGGCGCGGACGGCCAACCGCCGCCACGACGATGTCGGCCAACTGGCACAAGGCCCTGGCGTCGGTACTGCGCGAATGCACCACCGTCACCGAGCAATGCGCTTGCAGCAGCAGAGCGGCCATGGGTTTGCCGACGATGTTGGAGCGACCGATCACCACCGCATGCTTGCCGCTCAGATCGCCGCAGGTTTCTTCCAGCAAGTGCAGGCAACCGCTGGGGGTGCAGGGCGTCAGTACGTTGCGCCCCTGGCTCAGGCCACCGACGTTTTCACTGTGAAAACCGTCAACGTCCTTTTCCGGGTCGATAGCCTGCAGGACGCGGTTTTCATCGATGTGAGCGGGCAAGGGCAGTTGCAGGAGAATGCCGTTTACCGTGTTGTCGGCGTTCAATTCGGCAATCAACGCCAGTAAGCGTGCCTGGCTGCTGTCGGCCGGCAGGCGGTGCTCCAGCGAGCGAATGCCGGCTTCCCCGGCGCGCAGGATCTTGTTGCGTACGTAGACCTCACTGGCCGCGTCATTACCGACCAGAATGACCGCCAGCGCCGGTTCGATGCCTTCGGCCTTCAGGGTTTCTACATCGTGTCTGACCTGTTGCAGAACGCGAGCGGCGGTGGCCTTGCCGTCGATGATGTGTGCGCTCATCGGAACACCACCGTTCGATCCTTGTTGAGAAACACCCGGTGCTCCAGGTGATATTTGACGGCCCGCGAGAGCGCGATGGTTTCGTTATTGCGTCCCGCCGCGACCAGGTCGGCCGGCAGGTAGACGTGATCGACGCGCTGCACTTCCTGCTCGATGATCGGGCCTTCGTCCAGGTCGCTGGTGACGTAATGCGCGGTGGCGCCGATCAGCTTCACGCCGCGCTCGTAAGCCTGGTGGTAGGGCTTCGCGCCTTTGAAGCCCGGCAGAAACGAGTGATGGATATTGATCGCCCGACCCGCCAGTTGCTGGCACAGGTCGTCGGAGAGAATCTGCATGTAGCGCGCCAGCACCACCAGCTCGGTGCCGGTTTCATCGACCACCTTCATCAGCGCGGCTTCCTGCGCGGCCTTGGTTTCCCTGGTCACCGGCAGGTAGATGAAGCGAATACCCTCACGCTCGGCCATCGGTCGCAAATCCAGGTGATTGGAGACGATGGCGGTGATGGTCATGTCCATCTCGCCCTTGTGGTAGCGGTACAGCAGGTCGGTCAGGCAGTGATCGAACTTGCTGACCATCAGCAGCACACGCACCGGCCGGCGCGTGTCATGCAGCTCCCACTGCATGGCAAAGTCGCTGGCCACGGCATCGAAGCCGGCTTTCAACTGCTGGATGTCACCCTCATGACCATCGTTGAAACGAAACACGGCGCGCATGAAAAAGGTGCCGCTGTACTCATCGTCGAACTGGGCCATTTCACCGATGTAGCAGCTGTTGCCAGCCAGGTAGGAAGTCACCGCCGCGACAATGCCGGAGGTCGCCGGGCAGCTGATCTTCAGGATGAAATGGTTCTTCTCGTGTTGCATGGCGTGTCCTCTGAAGGGTGGCGGCAGTTCGGCGCAGGGCGAAAAAGGTCAGATGCAGAGGTTTTTCGTCGACGAATAAAATTCTCTACAGGAATTTAATATTCTTGAAGGCTGTTTTATAGGCGAAAGGAAATCCAGCGTCCAGAGGTTTCTGGAAACTTTGTTTACTAAAGGGAATATTGCGGGTTTCTAGGGGGGGCGCGCGGCGTTGCCAGATTTTACTGTGCTGGCAAGCTGCTATTCCGGCGGAGCATTGCGCCCGCTGGAAATATTCAGGGCCCGGTCGATGCGTGACGCCTATTTCATCCCGATCAGGCCCTTGGCCTGGCTACGGCTGTCGGAGTCCATATTATTGGACGACATCGCGTTATTCAGCGCGCTCGTGGCTTGGGACAACGCTGATAGCATGCTTCTGATGGTGGAGGTCAAAAGCTCTCTCTGCCGTTTCCTCTCATCTTCCGACAGGGTCTTGTCGTTCAGCAGTTCCATCAATTCCTGGTTCTTTTCAGCGATCTGATCCTGAAGCTTGCGGATGTTTTTCAAGACTTCCTTGACGTCCTCAGGCAGGCCGGACTGATCGATGTCTGCGTTCTTTTCACTTTCGAGTTTTTCCTGACCTTCATTCGAGATCTGAACCTTAACAGCTGAAGGTGTGACACTTGACACTGCGGAGCTTTCTGTCACCGAAGCTGGCGTTGAGGTCACGACCTGAATACTCATGATCGGAGTGGTGTCGAAAGGTGTGATTTTCATTGAGGTTCCGGTCCCGGAGCATTTGTGGAGTCTTGTCTAATACGCCTATCGGCCCGCAACAGCAGGGCCTTTAGCCTGATGTATCTATTTTGTACAAAATTGTATATTCGCGCACGCATCCGATGGTCAGGCTCTTGGGGAATGGTCTGTACACCTCTACTGGACGGGTTCTTTGATTGATCCCGACTGCCTGACCAAGGCGTCGACCTTGTTTGCTATGACTTGACCGAACTCGGCCACTCATTGAAACCGCAGCTGGAAATGCTGTCCGCATGGGCAAGCAATAACAGACAGGCAATCGAGCAGGCACGCGCAAGGTTCGATCAGCAAAGTTCTCCGGCAACGTCGGCCGAAGATACTTTGCGTACCTGAATAGAAGCAATTTGCTACTGCGCGTCATCAGTCATGATGCGCCTCACCGACAAACGTCAGCGAGGTAAACAAGCCGCGTTCGGCGATGTCGGCGTTGTCCTTGACTGGCAGCGTGATTTCGGCGGCGATGATGTTCAGCCCCTCGTTACGCACGATGACGCTGGCCAGACCCTGTGCATCGGTTTCAGCGCTGACGGCGTCCGGTGCGCTGCGGTAATCGCCGATCAGTTTGATGCCGGCGGCGGGTTTGCCGTCGATCAGTACGCGCACCGGCAGTGGTTTGCCTGCGCCGACTTTCAAGGGATCGGTCTGCGGCACGATCACGAAATTCAGCTTGTTGAACGCTGGCAGGTGCGCGCCTTCTGCGTATATCGCCACGCTGTATTTGAAGGTATGGATGGAGTCGGTGCCGTTGGGCACTTTGCTGCGGCCCTCATTGATCCATTGCTTCTCGGCGTTGCGCGTCCACATGCCGTTATCCAGCGCAATGCTCATGACCGCAGGCGGCTTGAGCGGCACCAGACGCGCGTGGTCTTCAAGACGTTGTACCGTCACCGGGATCATTTTGCCTTGCAGGTCGTAGGCCCACGCGCCGCTGACTTTCTGCGCCTTGAAGGCGTTGTCTTCGGCGCCATGGCCGTAGACCACTTCGATATTGCCGCGACGCTGTTCGGTCCATAGGCCGTGCGCATTGACGTGACTGGCGAATAAAGCGCCGAGCAGGCTCAGGGCCAGGAAAGGTTTGCTTGAAAGCATGATGCGTCCTTGTTGTTGTGAGCGAGGGTCTATTGAATCGGGTGTCATGGGCGTCAGAGGCTGAGGGTCAGGCTGACCGTAACGTTGCGCGGTTCGCCAGGCGCGACCCAGTAGTTGCTGTAGGAGCGCTCGTAGTATTTTTCATCGAAAATGTTGTTCAGGTTCAAACCCACCGTGACGTTGTCGCTGGCTTTGTAATGCGCCAGCAGGTCTACGGTCTGGTAGGCCGGCAACTCGAAGTCAGCGCCCGACTGCCCCGAGCGGTCGCCGACGTAGGTGTACGCCGCGCCCACGTCCGAGCCGCGCAACGCGCCTTCCTGGAACTCATAGACGCCCAGCAGGCTGCCGCTGTGTTTGGCGACGCCAAGGATGCGACTGCCCGTGGGGATGCTCTGGTCGCCCTTGGTCACTTCGGCGTCAATGTAGGCGAAGGCACCGATGAGCCGAACGGCTTCGCTGACCTGCCCGGTAAATTGCACATCGAAGCCTTGGCTGCGAGCCTTGCCCACCGCGCGATTGGTGTCGGTGCCGGGGTCCAGGGCCAGAACGTTTTCCTTTTCGATATGAAAGGCGGCGAGGGTCGTGCTCAGGCGATCGTCGAACAGTTCGCTCTTGATTCCGACTTCGTAGCCGACGCCTTCTTCCGGGTCGAAGGTTTTGCCTGCGGCATCCAGGCCATTGTTGGGCTTGAACGAGGTGGAGGCGTTGGCGAACAGGCCGACCTGCGGTGTGAGTTGATAAAGCAACCCGGCGCGCTGAGTGAAAGCGTCCTGGCGCTGCCCGGAGGTGGCGTTGGTGGTGAAGTCATCGACCTGCTGATCGAAGTGTTCGTAGCGTGCCCCGATCATGCCGCGCAGCTTGTCGGTAAAGACAATCTGGTCCTGCAGGTTCAGCGCGCGGCTTTCGACATGCTCGTAAAAATCAGTACCGGAGCGTGCGCCAGCGGGTTTCGGCTGGCCGTAGACCGGGTTGTAGATGTCGATGGCGTAAGGGCTGCCGGCGATGGTCGTGACGCGTTCGTTCTTGCGATAGTTCTCGTACTCGGTGCCGATCAGCACCTCGTGCTCGACGCCCAGGCCCTCGAAACGGCCGCGTAACTCCAACTGGGTGATGCTGTCATGCCAGTTGTTGTCGCGCTCACGGTAACGGCGATTGACCGTGTGCCCGTCGGCATTCAGCGGGCGCGCCTCGCTGGCAAAACCCGACATATCGCCCTGTTTGTAATGGCTGGCCAGACGCAGCGACCACACATCGTTGAGCTGGTGGTCCAGGGCGAACTGCATCATGTTGTTGTCATTATCGATGTCATCGTCCGGCTCACCGAGGAAGGTCGAGCGCGACACGCCACTCCACTTGTTGTTGGGGGCGACCACGCCTCGGTCGAACGTCGATGTGTGGCGCACGAACTCGGTTTCCACCAGCAGACGGGTGTCAGGGTTCAATTGCCAGCTGAAGGATGGGGCGACAAACACCCGTTTGCTCTCTACATGGTCACGAAAGCTGTTGTTGTCTTCGACGGCCAGATTGACCCGCGAAAGCAGATTGCCTTCTTCATCCAGCGGCGTGTTGACGTCCAGCGCGGTGCGATAACGATCCCAGCTGCCTGCGCTGGTCTGCAAGGTGGTAAAGGCTTCGGGCTGGGGTTTTTTGCTGACGATGTTGACCGTGCCGCCCGGATCGCCACGCCCGTACAGGCTGGCGGCGGGGCCTTTGAGCACTTCGATGCGTTCGATATTTGCGGCATCCGGCGTGGCTGGGTAACCGCGGTTGGCGCTGAAGCCGTCCTTGTAGAACTCGGACGTGGTGAAGCCGCGGATGCTGTACTCGTAAAGCGTCAGACCGCCGAAGTTATTCTGCTTGGATACGCCGCCGGCAAAATCCAGCGCGCGCTCGACATTGTTGCTGCCAAGGTCCTTGAGCACTGAGGCAGGTACCACGCTGATCGACTGCGGGATATCCGCGATGGCGGTGTCGGTCTTGGTGGCCGTGGCCGAGCGGGTGGCGCGATAGCCCTGGACCGGGCTGGTCGCCGTCTCGTACTGATAGTCGGAAGTGACGTTGACGCTTTCCAGTTCAATGGTCTGCGGCTGTTCCTGCCCATAGCTGTTGCTGCCCAATACCCCGATTGCCAAGCCTGCCAGAGACGCGATTCTACGAGACGACATGTGAGACTTCCTGATAGTAATGGATACAATATAACATCTCCGTTGAGAATTATTGCTGTTTGTTGAGGGGAGATGTAACCGTCGCATCTATCAGCAGGCGTCCCGGGCTTGAGGACCAGGATTCAAGTGGTGGGAATAGGGATAACGCGTGAGGTCCATCTCCGTTGAGGAAATGGACCTTGCTCACTCACGCCAGCAACTCCGTCCCTAGCTGAAACGCCACCCACAACGCCAGTCCTGTGGCGAAGGTCAGCGCGATGTTTTCGAACCAGTTGTTGCGGTATTCCTTGCTCAACAGTGACTTCTGATTGGACATGATCAGCAGCCCCAGCGAGATGACGGGCAATCCGATGATATTCAGCGCGTTGACGCCCAGGGTCAGGGTCACGAAGTCCGGCATGCCGGGCAGCGACCAGATCAGCGGGGTGACCAGAATGAACAGCATGAACCACCGGTGCATCGGGTCGTTGTGGAACACTTTGCCGTAGCGTTCGCGGCGCTTGGGCTGGATGTGCTGGAAAGCATCGGTGATCAGCATCGGAAAGGCTGTGGTCTTGCCGGAAATACTGGCGAACAGGGTGGCGAACACGCCGATGAAGAAGATGTACCAACCCAATGGGCCGAAAAAGATTTCCAGGGCCTTGCCCAGGTCCGCCAGGGTGTTGACCTGAATACCGTTGGGCCGCAGGATTTCGACGCCCACCACCCAGATGGCCAGGTTGATGACGATGCCGACGATCACCGCGAACAGCAGATCGTTGCGCTGGATGCGCTTGTGCTCCGGGCCGGTCCAGCCTTTTTCACGCATCACGTAAGGGTGGACGAAGTTGGCGATCGACCCGGCTACGGCACCGATCACCGAAACCGCCACCAGCAGTGCGCCGTGCACGCCCTCATCAGGCGGAATGCTGAAGCCGATGGTACCCTTGATGATGCCGGTGACGTCGGGCCCGGACATGATCGCCAGGGTCAGAAACGCCAGGGTCATGATCGCCAGCAGCACCTTCATCACGCCTTCGATCATTGCGTAGATATTGCGCCCCACCAACAGCCACACGGCAATCACCACTGCGACGGAGCAGAGCAGTGGCTGGTCGATGTGCAGCAGCATGGCAAGCGCCTCGCCAGCGCCCTTGATCATGTAGGCGTTTATCAAATGCCCCATGAGCAATGCGTAGCCAAGCATGAACCAGGCAAACAGCGGATGCAGCTGCGCGTAACCCTGAAGGATGGTCATGCCCTGGTTATTGCAGAGCTGGAAGAGGGCGATGATGTTGACGATCAGAAACCTGAGCAACAGCGAAATCGCCAGTACCCACATCATGGCGTAACCATAGCTGGCGCCTGCCACCGATGAGGTGATCAGATCGCCCGCGCCCAGCCAGGACAGCACGGCGATGATGCCTGGCCCCAATAACCTGGCAAGTTTCTTGAAACGAGGTTCGGCTACTGGCGTGGCCGTTTCTTTGAGAGACGGGGTAAGCGGCATGCGGTGAATCTCCGTTTTTTATTGTAATGAGATGTCAGTCACTGCCAGACAAGATAAGACGTCGTACAACATGGGTCGTTGGTAAAAATGTAACTATGTGTGAACCGGCTGTGATGCAGGCTAAGCTCGCGTCTGCCAACCCCGTTTATCTGGAGAGCCCATGACGTTTCCAATGCTCGCCGCTGCTCAATTCTGTTCTGCACGGGGAGATATCGAAAGCAATCTCTCCGGGCATCTGGCGTTTATGCAGCGGGCAGCTGAACTGGGCGCCCGTTATCTGCTGTTTCCCGAGTTGTCACTCACAGGCTACGAGCCGGATCTGGCTCGCGAGTTGGCTTTGCTTCCAGGCGATGCGCGTCTGGCGCCGCTCGTGGCACTGGCTAAAAAATGGCGACTGACGACCACCCTTGGCGTGCCGCTCAGGGGGCCGGACGACAGCGTGCTGATTGGCGCACTGACCTTCACCGCTCGGGGCGATGTCATCGCCTACGCCAAGCAATATCTGCATCCCGGCGAAGACGTCGTGTTCAGCGCCGGCAACGAGGACTGCTATCTGCCAGTTGATCAGCAGCGAATCGGTCTGTGCGTGTGTGCCGACTTCGCCCACGCCGAACACGCGCAGCGCATGGCGCAAGGCGCAGCCTGGGTGTACGCAGCCAGTGTGCTGATCTCGCCGGGAGGCTATGAATACGATGCCGGACTGCTTTCGGGGCATGCCCGCCGTCACTCGCTGCCAGTGTTGATGGCCAATCATGGCGGGCCGACCGGCGGCTGGCAGTCGGCGGGGCGCAGTGGTCTGTGGGACGAGGCAGGGCGCTGGGTTGGCGGGATGCAAGGTGAAGGAGGTGGTCTGGTAGTCGCAACCCGCCAGCGCGAGGGCTGGCGGGTGAGGGCGGTTACGGTGGACTAAGGGTGGTCACGCGCCCACGGCATTGTCCGCTTTGAGCTCGGGCTCATTATGCGAGCGCGAAAGGGTCTCCGGCACGGCCAGCCACAACAGGCAGAACGCTACCGCTGCCACGCCGGCGAGGGTCAGAAATGCCGCGCTGTAACCTGCTGCATGCACGACAAAACCCGCCAGGCTGTTGCTCAGCGCTGCACCCAGCCCGAACAGCGTGGACAGCGCACCCAGACTCACGTTGAAACGCCCGCTGCCTTGGGTGAGGTCCTTGACCATCAAGGGGAACAGGGCACCGAACAGGCCCGCGCCGATGCCGTCGAGCATCTGCACCGCGACCAGCCAATAGGGATCATCGGAAAAGGTGTAGAGCACACCGCGAATCGGCAAGAACAGAAAACCGGCCAGCAACAGCGGCTTGCGCCCCCAGACATCCGCTTTCATGCCTACCAGCAGCGCGGCCGGCACCATCACCAGCTGGGCCGCGACGATGCACGCCGAGGTCAGCGGTGTGGCCATCTGCATGTTGATCTGTGAGAGCTTTTGACTCACCAGCGGCAGCATCGCCGCGTTAGCCAGATGGAACAGCGCGCAGCAAATACCGAACATCAGCAGCGGCTTGTTGCTCAACAGCGCAGAAAGGCCCGACGGTTGATGACCACTGACGTCGTGGCTGGCATCGAAACCCCGCGCCACGTCGTGATCGATGGCGTCTGCGGAAACGAAGCTGACCGCGACAATACTCGCCAGCGCCATGGCGGCCATCAGGTAGAACACCGCAATAGGTCCGAAGAGGTAGGCGAAGCCGCCAGCCAGCAGGGCTGCGCAGGCATTACCGGCGTGGTTGAACGTTTCGTTGCGCCCGGTACGGCGGGTAAACGCTTTGGGCCCGGTGATGCCCAGGGAAATGGCCGCGATGGCCGGTGCAAATACCGAGGCCGCAATGCTGCTCAACGCCTGGGTCAGGGCGACAACGGAAAAAGACGAGGTGAAGGGCAGAATCAGGCAACTCAGCGTCACCAACAAGGCCGCCACACCGATCATGGCGCGCTTGTAGGGCGTGCGGTCGATCAGCGCCCCTGCAGGTGTCTGGGTCAGCAGCCCGGCAATGCCGGCAATGGTCATCACCACGCCGATGCTGGCCGGGTCCCATTTGTGCACCGCCAGCAGATAGATCGCCAGATACGGGCCCAGGCCATCGCGGACATCGGCAAGGAAGAAATTCAGGCTATCCAGTGAAAGGGTGTTGCGGCGATCTGCATGACTGACCAAGAGTGAAGTTCCTGTAATTCGTCCGACCCCAGGCAACCGAGTCACGGGTAATACTGACCCGGGCCGTTTTAAAGAAGTTTCCGCACCCAAGATGAAATTTAGGCTTCAAATGCTCTTTTTCTGCAGGCTTTTCAGTCGCTGGGTCGCGCGTTGCACGGCAGCCATTTTTTCGGGCCGTTTCATGCGCTTCCACTTGCGAATATCGTCTTTGGTACGCCCGCAGCTCACGCACAGATCGCCGCTGAGCTGGCACACGGAAATACACGGGTTTTCGATGTCCTTGGCCATGCTCAACCTCGTCTGGCGTATTTGCGTTTGATGCGCTGCTGCCAGTCGCCCGCGTTCTCGCGCAGGCACTGCTCTTCGCAGTCGACATGCACATGCGCCGCTGCATTCGACAGGCTGACCTGGGCATCGTCAAGTGCCTCTACCGTGAGACCGATCATGCGCTCGTCCAACCCGCGCTGCAGCGCAGCGTTCTTGTCGGCCAGCGTATCGAACACCCACACCACCTGCAGGCTGGCCGGGAACGCCGCGTAATCGACTTCATGAGTCAGCCAGCAGAAACCGGGCATCTCGGCCTTGGCGGCCTCGCAGGCGTGCGTCAATGCGCTCACCAGACGCCGATCTGTCTGGGCCTGTTCGCGTTTGCTGGAGGGCATGGTGGACCTTGGGGCGTTGAAAAGGAGTGGCGCAAGATACCTTATCGCGAGTATGTGTCGAAGCATGGGAGGCGGTATATCTGCAGGCGAAGTCTGATCGCAAACGGCCATTATTCAAGCCGCCCAGCGGTATCTTGTAGGATGACGTGCGGCCGCAAGACGCGCGCCTTTCCGATAATAAAGATAATGGATGCTCATCATGGAACTCTCATCATCAGGCAGCACACCCGATCAAAGCCGCAGGGGCTTTCTCAAGCAGTCGCTGGCCGTTTCGGCAACCGTTGCCGCCATTGGCGCATTGCCGCGTCTTTCCAGCGCTCAGCCGCTGACCCAGCGTTATCCCGACCCTTTGGTCAGTGTGCTGGACGACAGCTTTACCCACATACGAATATTCAATGCCAGCGTCGAGAAACTGGCCAGCGGCATGCGCTGGGCCGAAGGGCCGGTGTGGATCGGTGACGGTCGCTACCTGCTGGTCAGCGATATTGCCAACAATCGCATCATGCGCTGGGACGAGGTGACGGGTGAGCTGTCGGTGTACCGCGAGCACTCGAACTTTTCCAATGGCATGTGTCGCGACCGTCAGGGCCGGCTGCTGGTTTGTGAGGGCTCCAGCACTACCACCGAGGGGCGGCGCGTGACGCGTACCGAGTACAACGGGCGCATCACCGTGCTGGCCGACAGATTCGAGGGCAAACCTTTCAATTCGCCCAATGACATCGCCTGCAAACGTGATGGGTCTATCTGGTTCACCGATCCCACCTTCCAGGCCGAAAGCAACTACGAAGGTCAAAAGGTCAAGCAGGAGCAACCCTTCGGCGTCTATCGCATAGACCCCGCGAACGGCAAAGTCTCCAGGGTGATCGATGATCTGGCCGGTCCGAATGGCTTGTGCTTTTCGCCGGATGAAAAAACCTTGTATGTGGTCGAGGGGCGCGCCAAACCCCACGGCCTCATCTGGGCGATAGCGGTCAACGAAGACGGCACGCTGGGCGAGCTGGGCAAGCTCATCGAAGGCCTGGACTACGCGGCGATCGACGGCATCAAGTGCGACGAGAGCGGCAATCTGTGGTGCGGCTGGGGCGGTAACGGTGATCCCAAGGCGGATATGGAGAAACTCGACGGTGTACGAGTGTTCAACCCTCAAGGCAAGGCCATCGGCCATATCAGCCTGCCCGAGCGCTGCGCCAACGTCTGCTTCGGCGGGAGAGAGGGCAATCGGCTGTTCATGGCCAGCAGCCATTCGCTTTATTCGGTGTTCGTGAACGCGCGCGGTGCCACGTTTGCCTGACAGCGCGTGACCCGATGACGGCGTATGACACGACGCGTCGTCAATCGGGTCGAACCCCTCGGACTATGCCCGGTCTGTTCCTGTAATTACTTTCAGGGATAGTTATTTATGTCGGCGCAACGCGGCCTTGTTCTACTTGCACGAGGCGGTTATGCCGCCCGTGGGGTTGTTTATCTGATTATTGGTCTGTTCGCGGTACTGGCGGCGCAGGGCTCCTCGCAGCCGGCCGACAGCCACAGCAGTCTTGAAGCGCTATTGAGCCAGCCCTTCGGCGGCGTTCTGGTCGGGGTGGTGATCGTCGGTCTGCTGGCGTTTGCGGCATGGCGTGTCTTGCAGGCTACCCGGGACGTTGACCATCATGGCCGCGAATTCAAAGGGCTGGTGATTCGCGGCGGTCTGTTGGTGGGCGGCTTTACTTACGGCGCACTGGCGTTCTTTGCCTTGGGGCTGCTGGTCAGTGGGCTGAAGAGCTCCGGAGGCTCATCGGGTGGTGGTCAGGCCAAGGACCTGCTGGCAGCCATTCTGTCCTGGGATCACTCCAATCTGCTGGTCTACGTGGTCGCCCTGGTGCCCCTGGGGTTGGGCATTGTGCACATCATCAAGGGCTACAAGGCGTCCTTCGAGAAGTATTTCGAGGCCGATGAAGACGTGATGAAGTACGTGCGTCCGGTATCGCGCTTCGGCCTGATCGCCCGCGGCGTGGCGTTCATCGAAATTGCCGTGCTACTGGCAGTGAGCGGTTCCAGTTATCAGGCCATGCACCCGCCGGGCATGAAAGATGCGCTCAACGGTTTGCAGGATCTGCCCGCAGGCGGCCTGGTATTGCTGATCGTGGCACTTGGGCTGATTGCGTTTTCGGTGTACAGCTTCGCCCAGGCGGCCTGGCGCAGGATCAATATGGACGTGCCTGACGCGCCGGAGGCTGTAGCGCGCCATTTCCGCTGATCCCGTATTCTGGTAGAGGACTGCGTGACGTCTCAGGTCAGGCAGTCCCTTAGTGGCGCCTGCCAGTAAAAATAATGTGATCTACGTCTCAAGTCGTCCTTGGTGCGGCCGACATTCTCTTTAGCGCTGCGATCATTTTCCGGACTGACGTTCTCCACGCGGGCCCGGATCAGATTCAGCGCAATAAAAATAAAAGAGGATAGCCATGACCATTCTTCAGCGAGTGATCGGTGGGTTTGCTGTGCTGGTGTTACTGCTGCTCGCCATGGCAGGTATCAGCTATCAAAGCACCCATTCCATAAGCGATCGGATCAGCGTCATCACAGGGCAGTCCGCACCCTTGAGCAGGGCGGCGAGCGAGCTTTACGTGCATGTGCTGCGCGCCAACCAGGCACTGCTCGGGATTCTGGTCAGCACTGATCCCAAACAGATCGATGATGGCAAGCAGCCGTTCAACGACAGCATGACCCGGTTCAATCAGTTGCTGGACAGCACGCCTGCCTACATTGGCGATCGTGCCGAACTGCGCGACAACCTGAACCAGCAACGCCAACTGAGTGCGGCTTATGCCGAGCAGGCGCAGACGCTGATTGCCAGCCATCGACAGCACGTTCTGCAGGCACTTCAGAGCCGAGTGTTGCAGGGCTACAGCAGCACTCAGGGCGCGCAACTGACCGGTTATCTTCGTGACTATATTGCCCGCGAGCGCAACGCCGGCTCCGCCGAGACGGTGGCGGCGGGGGAAAAGCTGTTACTGGACGTCGGCAAATCCTACGAAGGTCTGGCTGCCCATGCCGCCACACCGAATATTCAGACCTTGCAGCGCGTGCTCAACCTGCAGGATGAGGTGATCAGCAGCCGCACACGGGAGCTCATCGCAGTCGACCCGCGCGCTGGCCGGATTGCCAGCGTGATGGTCAACCGCTTGCTGAACGACCTGACCGGCAGCGACGGCGTTTATCAGGCCTACAGGCAGGAAGCGGCACTCGCCGAGCAGGTCGACAAACAGCGCCAGGCAGCGGAAACCCGTCTTCAAGCAACGCTGGGCAAGATTGGCGAGTTCGGCAATCAGTCACTGGCGGTGGCCAACGAGGCCAAGGCCGGGGCTGATTCGACCATCGCCACCAGCCTCAGCCTGTTGCTGATCGCCTGTCTGCTGGCCGTCATGGCGGCAGCGATCATCGGCACATGGGTCGCCTTCAGCCTGCGTCGCCCTCTGGCGGCGTTCCGCGAGGTTTTGAAGACGCTCACCAGTGGCGACATGCGGGTACGTTTCGACGTCAGCCGCCGCGATGAGTTTGGTGAGTTGGGGGGTTATCTCAATGAATTCACCCAGTCGTTGCAACAGACGTTTCGTCAGCTGATCGGGTCGGCCGATGCCCTGGCGCTGACCGCCAGCCAGAACGCGCAGATCAGTGAGCAGACTACCCGCGTGGTCGACGAGCAGAAGGATCGTCTCAACTCTGCCGCGTCAGCCATGAATGAAATGGAAAGCACGGTCGAGGAAGTCGCCCGTCGGGCTCAGGACACCCGTGGCGCGGTGGACAGCACCAGTGAGTTGACCGGGAAAGTGCAAAAGCGCGTGGCTGAAACCATCGTCAACATTCGCCAGCAGGCTGAGCAGGTCAACAAGGCGTCTGCGGTGACCGACGAGTTGCAGAAATACGGGCAGAACATCGACGGCATCGTCGACGCCATTCGCACCATTGCCGAACAGACTAACCTGCTGGCGCTCAACGCAGCCATCGAAGCGGCGCGGGCTGGTGAGCAGGGCAGGGGCTTTGCGGTGGTGGCCGATGAGGTGCGCTCGCTGGCCAGTCGCACTCAGACCTCCACCAGCGAGATCCAGGAAATGATCGGGCAGATGCAGAGCAAGATCCATTCGGCGGTAGAGGTGATGAACGAAAGCCAGATCCAGTCCGACCATTGCGTGACACTGGCCTCCGGCGCTGATCAATTGCTGGTGGAAATGGGCGAGGCGGTGGATGTGATTCGCGACATGAACATTCAGATCGCTGCGGCCACCGAACAGCAAAGCGCGACCGTGCAGGAGACCAGTCGCATGGTCACGCACATCAACGATTCCGCCCAGCAGGCCGCCGACGGTGCCGAGCAATCGGCAATCAGCAGTCAGGACCTGTCGAAAATGGCCAGGGATCAGCGCGAGCTGCTCCATCATTTCAGCGTTTAACGCCCCGGGAGTCAGAACATGAAACAGTGGTTATCGATTTCCCTGAGTGCGAGCCTGCTGTTCGCTGGCCTGGCGCAGGCGGCCACGCCGCTGATCGGTGTAGGCATGGCCAAATATAACGACAACTTCCAGACCATCCTGCGCCACGGCGTGGAAAAACAGGTAGCCCTGCTGGACGCCGACATTTTCATGGAAAACGGCCAGGACGACGTGGAGCTGCAGATGCGGCAGTTTCGCAATCTGGTGAACTCGAAAGTCGATGCCATCGTTGTCGCGATGGTGAGTGGCAAAAGTGCACCGGAAATGATGCGTCTGGCCAACGAGGCCAAGGTTCCGCTGGTATTCGTCAATCGCAATCCTGAGCCTGCCACGTGGCCTGCACTGACGGCGTTCGTCGGCTCCGACGAACTGGAATCCGGCACATTGCAGATGGAAGAGCTGGCTCGCCGTGCCAATTACAAGGGCAATGTGGTGATTCTGGTCGGCGACCCGAGCAACAAATCATCGGTCATGCGCACCGAGGACGTGGAGAAGGTGGTCGCCAAGTACCCGGACATGAAGGTTGTGCAGAAGAAAATCGGCAACTGGGAGCGCAGTCAGGCTGCGACCATCGTGATTGAATGGGTCAAACAGGGCGTTGACTTCTCCATCATCGCCGCCAACAACGACGAAATGGCCATTGGGGCAATCATGGGGCTGGAAAAAACCGGTAAAAAGGCGGGTGATTACCTGGTGGGCGGGATCGACGGCACCCCGGACGGTTTGAAGCTGATGGCCGAAGGCAAGATGGCGGTGAGCGTGTTCCAGGATGCGCTCGGGCAGGCTAACGGCGCAGTGGATGCCGCGATGCGCATGGCGCGCGGCGAAACCCTGGCGTCCCCGGTCATCTGGGTGCCGTTCAAGCTCATTACTCCGGAAAATCGTCAGCAGTTCGAGTAGTGCTCAGGTTACAAACGTGTGGCGCTGGGCGTCACACGTTTGTGTCCTTGCTGCACACTCGGGGTCGAACATGGAGCAGGGCGCGCTTACCGGCAAGTCAGACTCGAATATCCTGCGGTCCGCGGATCTGGGCTTCGATGCGTGTGCCGGTCAGGCGTTCTTCGTTGGAGAAGCCGTCGTAGCTGGACAGGTCGCCAAAGCGAATGCCGGTGAGTTGTTCGATCTGCGCGACGCTGCGTTGCCAGGTTTTGAGTGGGCCGAACATGATGTCCAGCTTACCCAGCTCGCGGGTCTGGTCGATCATGTAGGCGCTGGCCGAAGGCTTGCCGTCATCACCGAGAAACGCCACGACCTTCCAGAATGCAGAAGGGATTTTGACGTTGCGGTAGCTGCGGTCGTCGTCGCGCAGCACCGGGCCGGTGAACACCGTTACCCGTGATTTCCAGCGTCGTGTGTTGTCGAGAATGTAGTCCTCGAGTTCCAGCCAGGTCTTCTGGTTGAACGCGCCCATCTGCGGCGAGCAGTTGGTGAAGTGGAAGGTGTCGCTGTTGGCAACTTCGGCTTCCTTGCCCCAGTTAGGGTCCTGACGCCGAACCAGATGGCCGCGATCCAGCAGGTTGTCGGCATACACGCTCTCGCCAATCTGCGCCTCGGCGGGCAGACGGCCGTCAAATGCCCAGGAATCCTTGCTGCGCTTGACCTCTACACTGTTGGCACCGTCAATGTTGACGCCGACATACAGCGCCAGACGCCGACTGCGCGACATGGTGATGGAAAAGTGCGTGTAATCGAGGCGATCGCCGGCGTTCTTCAAAGGATAGACGTCAGGCGCAAGCTCCTCGTCGGCAGTCGGCCAGGGCACGATAAAATCGCCGAGGAAGTTCTCTGCATAGCCGGTGCGTTTTTTCAAGTCGCTTGCTGGTGTGGTGCGTCCTGCGGCAAGCGCCTGTGGTTCGAGCAATGGGGTCGTCGACGTCAGCGGTTTGAGGTCGGCAAGGCGGGGACGGTAGGCGAGATCGATGGCGAACTTCTTGTCAGGCACAGTGCTTGCTCCTGTGGGGGATTGAATGTGTTTAGTTCACCATAGACGCGTTACAGAGTGGCGTCAGGCCGGACGTTCGACATGATCGACTGCCGATTCGGCAAATTCCGTTAAATAGGCTTAAGTATCTGGCAACGTGCGTCGATAAGCTGTTGATAAGAGCAATCCGCAGCTCGCGTTATTTCATTGACCGGAGGGCTACAGGATGTCGATAAAGCTACGTCTGTTCTTGCTGATAGGCACCAGTGTACTGACCGTCATGATCATCAGCCTGGTCAACTACCTGGGTAACACGCGCATGGAGGCGGCGATGCTCGACAGTGAAGTCAGCATGGCTGCGCTGGGCAATCACCTGGAAGCCGACATGATGCATGACGCGCTGCGTGCCGATGTGCTGTCGGCGATGCTGTTTGGTCTGGGCAGGAGCAACAGCACGCGTGACGAAGTGCAGACATCCCTGAAAGAGCATGCCGCACTGTTTCGCAAGGTCGTGAGCGATAACCTGCAACTGCCGCTCACCGATGCCATCAAGGCGGAGCTGAGCAGGATAAAGCCAAGCCTCGACGCTTATATCAGCGCAGGCGAGCGGATTGTCGGGCTGGCCATCGACAGCCCGGACCGTGCGCAGCAAGAACTGGGTACGTTCTCCAGCGCCTTCACGCAACTGGAGGGGCAGATGTCGACCTTGAGTGACCTGATCGAGGACAACTCCAAAGCCAGCGGCGAACGCACCCGTCAGACCACCCGCAGTGCCAATCTCACCTTGGCGGTCGTGCTTTCGATCAGTATTTTGCTGCTGCTGGTCCAGGGGCATTGGGTGACGCGCAGCATCATGATCCCGCTTGCGTCCGCCAGTCGTATTGCCGACAGCATTGCTCATGGCAACCTCAGCGAACCCATTGCCGAGTCCCGTGGCCGTGACGAAGCCAGCATGCTGATTCGCAGCCTGGCGATCATGCAGCGTGACCTGCGCAGCATGATCGAAGTGGTGCGCAGCAATGCCAATGACGTCAGCGGCATGAGCCGTCAGCTCAGCAGTGGTTGCCATGAGGTGGCCGACAGCAGCCGGCAACAGAGTTCGGCAGCCGGCACCATGTCGGCGGCGACCAGCGAGATGACCGCAAGTATCGAAGAAATCACCCGGCATGCCGGGCAGGCACTGGAAATGGCCAGTCAGGCCGAATCCCTGGCCAAGAACGGCGGTCGGGTGATTCATCAGGTGGTCAGTGACATGGACAGCATTGCCCGTTCGGCACAGCAGTCGGCTCAGGTGATCCGCACGCTGGACAAGGACTCGGAAGGCATCTTCAATATTATTCAGGTGATCAAGGGGATTGCCGACCAGACCAACCTGCTGGCGCTCAACGCGGCCATCGAGGCTGCCCGTGCTGGCGAGCAGGGCCGTGGTTTTGCCGTGGTGGCCGACGAGGTGCGCAGCCTGGCCGGACGCACCAGTGCGTCTACCCAGGAAATCACCGCTATGGTTGCGCGCATTCAGCAGAGCACCCGCGAAGCGGTTACCAGCATGGAAGCCGGTGTCGCTCAGGTCGACAAGGGCATGGCGGTCACCGCCGAAGTGGAACGTGCGATCAGCGACATCCTGGATGCTACGTTGAGCACCACGCAGTTGGTCAACGACATCACCCGTACCATTGGCGAGCAAAGTCTGGCCAGTAATGAAATCGCCCATCAGGTAGAAATGATTGCCAGCATGTCCGAGGGCAATAGCCGGGTCATCGGCCAGACCGCCAGTACCACCGACGAACTGTCGGTAATGGCCGGACAGCTTTCACAATCGGTCGATCGCTTTCAGCTGTGATATCAAATTGCCCAGGTCTGCAGTACTCTGCGGCGCTAAAAGCGCCGTGAACTGCGTGGCTGAAGTTTTTCCGCCTGCGCTGAAGGCGAACGCATTAAAGCTTTGGTAGCGACAGACGTTAACCATCGCACCGGAATCACCCTTGTACCCAGGAGCAGCAAAATGCAGACGTTAAAGGCTTTGTACGAGTCAGTTGAAAAGCAGTTTTTCAACACGCTGACCAAGAAGCTATCAAGCCTTTTCCTGCTGGTCCTGGTCAGCGCCTTGCTGTATTGGGTGGCGCTGAATATTCGTTCCGACATCATGCTGCAATTGCGCGGCACACAAACGGACCCGGCCGCGCTGGGCGTGATCCAGAGTCAGCTGGATCTGCTGAGCAATGCGATTTTGCTGAGCACGCTGTTCACGCTGGTCATGGTCAGCTTCATGGTCTGGTATTTCCGCCACCTGATCGTGCGCCCGGTGATGTCCATGACCCGCGCGCTCGAAGATGTCGCCAGCGGTGAAGGTGATCTGTCGAGGGATCTGCCGTTGCTCACTCACGATGAAATTCGCGGGCTGGCCAGTACCTGCAATCTCTTTCTGGCCAAACAGCGCGAGATCATCAGCAGCATTCAGGGGCTGACGGTACAGATTGCCGTCGAGTCGGCGCGTTCGCTGAAGAACATCAGTGATTCCAGCGACAGCGCGACCGATCAGGCCCGCTTCGCCAGAGAAGTGATGGACCAGAGCAACATGGCAGTGGGCAGCATCGAGGATGTCTCGCAGCAGACTCAGGGCATTTCCAGCACCACCGCGCAGAACCTGAGCATGGCGCGCGACTCTTACGCCGAATTGCTGGAAGTGACCGGAAACATCAGCCAGATATCCAGCAGCCTGAATGAGTTCGGCGGGTTGGTCTCCGGCTTGAATGAGCGTTCATCAAGCATCAAGTCGATTGTCGGGCTTATTCAGCAGATCTCTTCGCAAACCAACCTGCTGGCGCTCAATGCGGCCATCGAAGCGGCGCGGGCGGGGGAGAGTGGTCGAGGTTTCGCGGTGGTGGCCGACGAAGTACGCACGCTGGCGCAAAACGTCAGCAAAGCCACTGACGACATCTCGCGCAACATCGACGCCATGCTTCAGGAAGTCAGCTCCACACACGAACAGACCATTCAGATCAGCCAAAGCGCCCGCGAAACCCAGCTGGTGGTGGAGCGTGCGTCCGGCCATTTCGAAAGCATGATCGGCGATTTCGAGTCGACCAACGACAAGCTCGCCGACATCGCGGCGCACATTCAGCAGTTTGCCTCTACAAACACGGGGATCAATGAACGGGTAACGCGGATTTATTCCGATAGCCAGGCCATCGACCAGCGCATGCAGCACTCCGCGACGGCCACCCGGGATCTGTCCAGTGTGGCCGAGCAGGTGCAGGCGTTGCTGGGGCGATTTGTGCTTGGGCATGGCGAACTGGATGCGGCGATTACTCGCGCCAGTCAGTGCCGTGACATTCTGCAAGTCCGTCTGGCCGAGCTGCACAAGCAGGGTGTCAATCTGTTCGATCAGAGTTACAAGCTGATTCCGGGCACAGACCCCAAACAATACACGACCGGTTACACCGAGCGTTTTGCGCAAATCTGCCAGGAAGAATGCGACAAGCTGACCAAGGGCACACGCGGCGGCAAGGTCACCTTCATTGTCGACAGCAAAGGCTATTGCCCGGTCAATAACAGCTGGGTATCGCAAAAACCTACCGGCAATCGCGAAGTCGACCTGCCGGTGTGCCGCAACAAACGCATGTTCTCCGACCCGATCGGCCTGCGTGCTGCAGGCAACAAGCAGCGTTTTCTGTTGCAGACTTACTTGCGCGATACCGGCGAGATCATGACCGAAATCGATGTGCCGTTCTTTTTCGAGGGGCGCCACTGGGGCAACTTGCGGATGGGCTTCGATGCCGCGCTGCTGCTGGGGAAATAAGCGGGGGCGCGACGTGCGCGCCCGATGCTCGATGCCGACCCACAGTAATATCGCCTAACCCGTTTCATGTACCCATGGCAGAACGCATGCAGGCTGGCCTGATCCGAAACGACTGAACGTTTGTGCCAATAAAAGCTCCATTTTCAAGCGGCGCTGATTTCCAGAACGCCACCGGAGGTGTGACTTTGAACATTCAAGACCTGACCAAGCATGTAAAGGATCAAACGGTTCGTGAACTCGATCTGATCTCCATGGAAGGCGGTTCCTACGTGCTCCACGCGAAGATCGACGGCAAGTCCGTGCCGGTGGAGGACTCGAGTGGAAAAACCCTGCACGTTGCCTCGGTGGAAGAAGCGCGCAAGGTGCTGTCTTCGGTGTCTGACGTGAAGCTGTTCATGACCCAGGCCGTGGCGCATGACGAGATGGTCGGTCTGGATGACGTTCGGGCACAGGCTTCGCGGCACGAGATACCCTTGCGCTCCAGCCTGTAACTGCCGATCAGGCGTTGTTGCGCCTGACCGCAATGCACTTGATCTCCAGAAGCAGCCCTGGATGTGCCAGCTCAGCCACGCCGATGCAGGTCCAGGCGCACTGGCCACGCGGGAAGATGCGGTTTTTCACCTCGCGAAACACCGCCATGTGTTCGCTCATGGCGACGTGATAAGTGGTCATGTCGACGATATCGTCGAAGGTGCAGCCGCCCTCGGCGAGTACCGTGCGCAGATTCTCCCAGCAGGCGATGAATTGCGCCTCGGGGTTGAGAATGACCTCCATATCCCGTGTACGTCCCACCTGGCCCGCGCAGTACAGGGTATCGCCAACCCTGACCGCAGGCGCATAGCCTGCACGGTCCATGATCGACTGCATGGTGGGCGGGATGATGAGCTCTCGGTCTGACATGTTGTAACACCTGTTCGTAACGCTTGAATGTGCAATGGCTGGTCTGGCTATCGCTGTTGCGGCCTACGCCTTGGCGGCCGGTCTGACAGCACGCCGCGGCTTTTTCGCCGCAGTGTCCGTTGTGGCGGTCTTGGCGACGCGCGTTGTGGTCTTGCGTTTTTTCTTCCAGGGCGGTTTAACGCCTGCCGGGCTGGCCGGTCCGCTGATGCTCATACGCATGCCGACGCAACGGCTCACCTGTTTGCTCATCCACGCCGCCTGTTTGGCGACGAACTCTTCAAGGCTCATTTCGCCGCTCTGGACCATGTCCAGCGCCTGTTCCCAGATGGCGGTGGTGCCCGGATCGGCGATGGCACGGGGCACGGCGTCGATCAGGCTGAAGGCTGCCGGAGCTGCGCACAGCGACTTGCCCTGCTTGGTCAGGTAGCCACGGTCCAGCAGGCCTTGAATGATCCCGGCGCGGGTGGCTTCGGTGCCGATGCCGGTGGTGTCCTTGAGCTTCTGTTTGAGCAGCGGGTCTTCCACCAGTTTGGCGACGTTCTTCATCGCCTTGATCAGGTCTCCCTCGGTGAACGGCTTGGGCGGCTGGGTCCAGAGGTCCTTGAGGATGACCTCGGCGACTGCACACTCGCAGCCCTGAAACAATGCCGGCAACGGCTGCGGGGCAGGCGCTTCGCGACCCTTGGCCGGGGCCAGCGCTTCGGGCATTGCACGCTTCCAGCCCGGCTCGACAATCTGCTTGCCCACCGCACGCAGCGCGTGGCCTGCACAGTCGAAATCGGCCTGGGTGCGGTCGTATTCATGGTTGGGCAGAAACTGAGCCAGATAACGCGCCCTGATCAGGGTGTACACCGCTCGCGGTTTACCGCTCAGACGTTCTACGCCGCGTACAGCTGCGGTGGGAATGATGCCGTGGTGGGCCGTCACTTTGCTGTCATTCCAGGCCCGTGACCGACGTTGTGGGTCGAGGTGCGGCAACAGGTTTGCCAGCGCAGGATCGGCCTTGCACAGCGCCGCGATGATGCCTGCGGCTTCACCGTGCTGACTGTTCGGCAGGTATCCGCAATCGCTGCGCGGGTAGGTGATGACCTTGTGGGTTTCATACAGGGACTGGGCGATGTCCAGGGTTTCCTGCGCGCCGAGCCCGAGCTTTTTCGAGCAGATTTCCTGCAGGGTGCCCAGGTCGAACGGCAAGGGCGCCGCTTCGCGAATGCGCTCGGTGCGCAGCTTGACCAGCCGTGCGCTGGCTGCGGCGCGCATCGCTTGCGCAGCCTGTTGCGCCAGCGCCTGATTCAGGCAGCGGTCCTGATCGTCGCAGGCATCCGAGGGTGCGCGCCACTGGGCAATGAACGCCTGATTGTCATGCAGCAGCCTGACGTCGATAGCCCAATAGGGCGCCGGGACAAAGTTGGCGATACTGCGATCACGGTCCACCACCAGTCGCAGGGTCGGGGTTTGTACCCGGCCGACCGGAAGGACGCCCTGATAACCGGATTGCCGACCCAGCAGGGTGAACAGGCGGCTCATGTTCATGCCGATCAGCCAGTCGGCACGTGATCGGCCCAGTGCCGAGTGATACAGGCTGAACGTATCGGCACCGGGCTTGAGCGCCGCCAGTGCCTTGCGGATCGAGGCGTCATCCAGTGCCGACAGCCACAAACGCTGAATCGGCCCGCGATAGCGACAGTGCTCGATCAGTTCGCGGGCGATCATTTCGCCCTCACGGTCGGCGTCGGTGGCAATCACCAGCTCCGTCGCTTCACCCAGCAGCCGCTTGACTGCCTTGAACTGGCTGGCGGTTCTGGGCTTGACCAGCATCTTCCATTTTTCCGGCACGATGGGCAGGTCTTCCAGTACCCAGCGTTTGTAACGTGCATCGTAGGCATCGGGCGGGGCGGTTTCCAGCAGGTGGCCGATGCACCAGGTTACCGTCGCATTGGCACCCACCCAGCAGCCGTCGCCACGCCGGGTTGCGCCGAGCGCGGCCGCAATATCTTTGGCCTGGGAGGGTTTTTCGCAGAGAAACAGCCGCATGACTACCGTCGTCGATTACCGGTGCAAGGGCTGCAAGGATGAACGTTGAATGCGTAGCGGGCAAGTTTTATCTGTATGGATATACAGATAAACGCGCTGTGCGGCCGCTGCAATCGACCGCCTGACGCCATGCCCGCTTGCGCGGTTCCGCCTCTAGAGTTGCCGGTGGCTCAGCTCAACAATTCGGAAAATGCCTTGTCGGCTTCCAGCACCGCCGGCAGCCCGGCAAACAGCGCGTCCAGATCGATGCCTTCCATCAGCGGCCCGCCTGACGCCTGCTGCGCCTGAGGTGTCGCGCCGCCGTGAGCTTCCAGGGCATCCGAAATGGTGATGGCCTGGGCGACGATCCTCGGCAGCGATGCGTCAGCCGGTGCCTTCATCGGCGTTGCCTGATAGGCGATAGCCTGTTGAATGACCTTGGGCAGATGCCAGCGACTGGCCAGTTCTGCACCGACCTCCGGGTAGCTGAAACCCAGTTGCAGGGTTTCGCTGGCCGCACGCCCTGGCGTTCCGGCTTTGGCGGCGTTGTTCAGACGCTCGGCAACATCGGGTGCGCCAGTCTGGATCAGTAACTCACCGATGTTATGCATGACCCCGCAGGTAAAGGCGATTTCAGGGTCGACGCCGGTCTGTTTCGCCAGCATCCGGCAGATTCCTGCCACCTGAAAGCTTTTGAGCCAGAACCCCTTGAGATCAAAACTCGGCCCGGCCTTGAATGCACCGGTCACTGCCGAGGCCATGACCAGCGTACGCAGCGTATTGAAACCCAGGCGCATGGCCGCGTCTTCGATACTTGAGGATTCCCTCGAGCCGCGAAAGCGTGCCGAGTTGGCCAGGCGCAGTACCTTGGCGGCAATCACCGGGTCCTTCTCGATGTTGCGGGCGATGCTTTCCAGGTTCGAAGAGGGATTGTCAAATTGCAGCATCAAGTCCTGAGCCACTTTGGGAATACTCGGGAGGCTGTGCAAACCGTCAAAAAGTTGCTCGATACTTGGCATGGCGGGGCCATCCTGTGCAGGGCGGGGGATGATTTCAACCATAGCCAGTTTTTCCTGTTCTGCACGCTTGAGTGTCAATTGTGGGAGGGATGTCTCGACGCACGATGAAAAAAATAATCAAGGACTCGTGGATCGCGCCGATATGGCGATACAAGCGTCTCTGTAAGGTTTCGATACTCGCACCTGTCTGGTGATTGACGCCGCGGCAGGTGTATCGGCTCCGGTTGCTGAACGGCCTGTGGGTTGTAACGTGAAATAGACGGCACTGTTGTGAAGTTTGATTGGCGATCCAGAGATCGTCCTTATTGGTTTTTTGCCGTGGAAGTAACCGCTATGAAAAGTCTGGGTTTCAGCAAAAAGATCCTTCTCGCCGCCGCATTGATTGTGGTCGTGGCGTTCAGTGTGTTCATTGTCGTCAATGACTATCGACAACGTCAGTCGCTCAAATCCAGCGTCAAGTCCGAGTTGCAACAACTGGGTACGCTCACCACACAAAACATTCAGACCTGGCTGGAAAGCCGCATGCAATTGCTGCAGTCGATGTCGCAGCAAATCGCCGCGGATGGCAAGGAACTGCCCCAGTTGCAGCGCGCCATCGGCCTGCCTGCCTACAGCGAAAGCTTTCAACTGAGCTACTTTGGCAGCACCGAAGGCGTAATGTTCTCGGTGCCGTCGGCCAATCGCCCGGCTGACTACGATCCGCGTGCGCGTGGCTGGTACAAGGCGGCACAGAATGCGCCGGGCACCATTGTGACCGAACCCTACATCGCGGCATCCTCCGGCAAGCTGGTCATGACCATGGCCACCCCGGTCAAGTTTCAGAATCAGTTCGTGGGCGTGGCCGGTGCTGATATCGCTCTGGACAACGTCACCAAGATCATCAACTCGCTGAACTTCGATGGCCATGGCTATGCATTTCTGGTCAGTGCCGACGGCAAGATTCTGGTGCATCCGGACAGCAAACTGGTGCTCAAGAACATCAGTGAAGCCTACCCGACCAATACTCCGAAAATTACTACCGGCGTGACTGAAATCGACTCCGGTAAAAAGCCGGAGATCATTTCCTTCACGCCTGTTCAAGGTGTTTCGACGGCCAACTGGTACGTGGCACTGGTCCTCGAGCAGGATTCCGCCTATGCCATGTTGGCCGAGTTCCGTGCCTCGGCCATCACGGCCATGGTGGTAGTGGTGGTGGTGATCATCCTGCTGCTGGGCCTGTTGATTCGCGTGCTGATGCAACCCTTGCATCAGATGGGTCGGGCGATGCGTGACATCGCTGACGGCGAGGGCGATCTGACCAAGCGTCTGGCAATCACCTCGCAGGATGAGTTCGGCGAACTGGCCGAGTCGTTCAACCGTTTCGTCGAGCGTATTCACACCTCGATCCGTGAAGTGGCTTCGACTGCCGCGCAATTGGGTGAGGTTGCCACCCGGGTGGTCAAGGTCTCCAACGCCTCGATGGGCAACTCCGACCAGCAGGCCAACCGTACCGAAAGCGTGGCGGCGGCGATCAACGAACTGGGCGCAGCAGCCCAGGAAATCGCCCAGAATGCGGCACGCACCTCGCAGCAGTCGAGCGATGCGAGCGGCCTGGCCAGCGACGGCCAGAACGTCGTGCAGCAGACCATCAAGGCGATGAACGAGCTGTCCGGGAAGATCAGCGAGTCGTGCGTGAACATCGAAAGCCTGAATGGCAAGACTGCCAACATCGGGCAGATTCTCGAGGTGATCACCAGCATTTCCCAGCAGACCAACCTGCTGGCGCTCAACGCAGCCATCGAAGCAGCGCGTGCCGGTGAAGCAGGGCGCGGGTTCGCGGTAGTGGCCGACGAAGTACGCAACCTGGCGCATCGCACTCAGGATTCTGCCCAGCAAGTGCAGACCATGATCGAAGAGCTGCAGGTCGGCGCTCGCGACGCAGTGACCAACATGACCGAGAGCCAGCGTCAGAGCGAGGACAGCGTCGGCATCGCCAACCTGGCCGGCGAGCGTCTGGGCAGCGTGACCCGCCGTATCGAAGAGATCAACGGCATGAACCAGTCGGTCGCGGCGGCAACCGAGGAACAGACCTCGGTGGTCGAGTCGATCAATGTCGACATCACTCACATCAACACCCTCAACCAGCTGGGTGTCGACAACCTGCGCCAGACCCTGGAAGCCTGCAACTCGCTGGAAGAGCAGGCTGCCCGTCTGCAGCAACTGGTAGGCAGCTTCCGGATCTGATCCGGCCACTCTCTGCGCCGTTGCTCATACCCGGGCGGCGCAGACAGAGCATCTGGAATCGCATCCCGACGCCCTGCATCGCTGACCATGTGCGCATCGCAACAACATCTGCGACAAACTGTTATGACCCCGTCATTCGAGCTTCATGAGGCTGCAACAACACAGGTTCAGTTTGGTTGACAACCGAATGCGACCTGTCCCGGGTTGTGTGCAGACCGAGAAGCCTCATGAACGAAGCCATTCATGTACAAGGCCTGAACAAGACCTTTTCCCACAAAAGCGCGCTCATTGACCTTGCGTTGTCTATACAACCCGGCGAGATGGTTGCGCTGATTGGCGCTTCCGGTTCGGGCAAGTCAACGCTGCTTCGGCATCTCGCCGGCCTGGCGTGCTGTGATCGCAGCAATGGCGGTCAGGTTCAGGTACTGGGGCGCGAGGTTCAGTCCTCCGGTCGCCTCAACAGCCAGGTGCGACGTTTGCGCGCCGATATCGGCTATATCTTTCAGCAATTCAATCTGGTCAACCGCCTCAGCGTGCTCGACAACGTCCTGCTCGGTTGCCTGGGGCGCATGCCGCGCTGGCGCGGCAGTCTGGCGCTGTTCAATAACGAGGAAAAACAGCGTGCGATGGTCGCGCTGGAAAGGGTCGGGCTGGCAGACCTTGCTGCGCAACGGGCTTCGACCCTGTCCGGCGGACAGCAGCAGCGGGTGGCGATTGCCCGTGCCTTGACCCAGCGCGCCGAAGTGATCCTCGCCGACGAACCGATTGCCTCGCTGGACCCGGAATCGGCCCGACGTGTCATGGAAATTCTCGCCGACATCAACCGCCGCGACGGCAAGACGGTCGTGGTGACCCTGCATCAGGTCGATTATGCCGTGCGCTATTGCCCGCGTGCTGTGGCCCTCAAGTCCGGGCGCATCCATTTTGATGGCCAGGCGCAGGACCTCAGCAAACAGTTCCTCAACGACCTCTACGGTGCTGACGCGGATGCGAGTCTGATGATCACCGAGCGAAGCCAGCGCGTGCGGCAAAAAGCCCGCCTCACGCTGGCCAAGGTCTGACGTCGCTTCAACATCCCCCACCTGACATTTTCCGGAGAGCCTGCATGTTCAAGCGTATCGGTCGTCTTCTCGCCTCTGCCGCCTTGCTGACTGCCTGCGCGTTGGGCACGGTCCAGGCCGCAGAAGAAAAAGCCATCAATTTCGGCATCATGTCCACCGAGTCTTCGCAAAACCTGAAAAGTATCTGGCAGCCGTTTCTCGATGACATGAGCCGCAAGACCGGTCTTAAGGTCAACGCCACCTTCGCCTCGGACTACGCCGGCCTGATTCAGGGCATGCGCTTCAACAAGGTGGACGTGGCCTGGCTGGGCAACAAGGCGGCGATGGAAGCGGTGGACCGCTCCAACGGCGAGATCTTTGCCCAGACCTCGGCCGCCAACGGTGACGCGGGCTACTGGAGCCTGCTGATCGTGCGCAAGGACAGCCCGATCAATAGCGTCGAAGACATGCTCAAGAACGCCAGGAGCCTGACCTTCGGCAACGGTGACCCGAACTCCACTTCGGGCTATCTGGTGCCAGGTTATTACGTGTTTGCGAAAAACCACGTCGATGCGTCCACCGCCTTCAAGCGCACCTTGAACTCCAGTCATGAAGTCAACGCCCTGAGTGTTGCCAAGGGGCAGCTGGACGTTGCGACCTTCAACACCGAAAGCTGGGATCGCCTGGCCGTGACCCAGCCCGACAAGGTCGAGCAACTCAAGGTGATCTGGAAATCGCCGCTGATCCCGGCCGACCCGATTGTCTGGAGCAAGGCGCTGTCGGACCAGGACAAGGCCAGGATTCGTGAATTCTTCACCAGTTACGGCGATACCGATGAAGAGAAAACCGTCCTGAAGAACATGCAGATGGGCAAGTTCCTCAAGTCCAGCGACGACCAGTTGTTGCCCATTCGCCAGCTCGAACTGTTCAAGCAGCGCACCGAAGTGGTGGCCAGCACCACGCTGGATGAGCAGGAGAAAGCCACCCGTCTCAAGGAGATCGATGCCAGCCTGAGCAAGTTGCAGGAGCGTATCACCGAGCTGAACCAGAAAACCGCAGGCAGCTCCGCAGGTTGAGCCCGCCGTTCACGATCAGGAGTTCGTCATGACCACTCACGTTGCCTATACCCAGGTTGCGGGCAAACCCAACAGGTCCCGTTATCTGGGCTGGGGCCTGTTGCTCGCTGCACTGGCCTGGGCCTGGCACGGCGCAGAAATGAACCCGATGGCACTGGTTCGCGACTCGTCGAACATGGCCACATTCGCCGCCGATTTCTTTCCCCCAGACTTCCGTGAGTGGCGCAGTTACCTCAAGGAAATGCTGGTGACTATCCAGATCGCTCTGTGGGGCACGGCGCTGGCGATTGTCTGCTCCATACCGCTGGGCATTCTGTGCGCCGAGAACATCACGCCGTGGTGGATTCATCTGCCGCTGCGGCGCTGCATGGACGCTTTTCGTTCGATCAACGAGATGGTCTTTGCGATGCTGTTCGTGGTCGCCGTCGGGCTGGGGCCGTTCGCCGGGGTGCTGGCGCTGTGGATCAGCACCACCGGGGTCCTCGCCAAACTGTTCGCTGAAGCTGTCGAAGCCATCGAGCCCGGACCGGTCGAAGGGGTGCGCGCCACCGGTGCCAGCGCCTTGCAGGAAGTCATCTACGGGGTCATTCCGCAGGTCATGCCGCTGTGGATCTCCTATGCTCTGTACCGGTTCGAATCCAATGTGCGCTCGGCAACCGTGGTAGGAATGGTCGGCGCAGGCGGCATCGGGGTTATTCTCTGGGAAAACATTCGCGCTTTTGCGTTCGTCCAGACCAGCGCCGTGCTGCTGGTGATCATCGTTGTGGTAAGCGTCATCGACATCATGTCGCAGCGCCTGCGCAAGCAATTCATCTGACAGAAGAGGGGTGTTCAATGAACACTTTTTTTAATCATGCAGTTGTCTAGACAAGATAGTCCGATGTACCGCGAGCTCGCCAACATTTTGCGTGAAGAGCTGACCACCTATCAGCCCGGCGATTTCCTGCCCGCCGAATTCCAGCTGGCCGAGCGCTTCAGCGTCAACCGCCACACCATTCGCCGCGCGGTCGATGAACTGGTGCGTGAGGGCAGCGTGTTGCGACGTCAGGGCAAAGGCACTCAGGTGCTGGAGCGTCCGCTGATTTACCCGATGCAGGCTGACAGCGCCTACAGCAAATCCTGGTCGGCGCAGGGCCTGGGCGTGGAAGCGATCCTGCTGCGTCGTCAGGAATGTCAGGCCAGCCGTGAAGATGCCCGGCATCTGGGAGTGGACGAGCACGCGCCGCTGATCGAACTGCAGACACTGCGCAAACTGGACGGCCAGGCGGTCAGCCTGATCTTCCACCGCTACAGCGCCCGCTACAGCGATTTGCTGGCCGATTACCGCGGCGGCTCGGTGCGCCAATACCTGGCCGAGCGCGAGTTGCCGTTGAGCCGTGCGCAGAGCCTGATCGGCGCCCGCCTGCCGTCCCGTGAAGAGGCCGCGTGGTTGCTGATGCCCCGACACATGCCGGCGCTGACCGTACTGACGGTTTCCTGCGACGCGGCGGGGCTGCCGGTGGAGCTTTCCCGCTCGGTCAGCCGCGCCGATCGCTTCCAGTATCAAGTGGCGACTCCTTTCAAGACGACCTGACACCGAGGTGTTCCATGCAAGCAACTCCCGAAACAACGGCGCGTCAGCACTGGATGGGCGTACTGGCCCGCGCTCATGCCGATCAGCCGAGCCGCGAGCAGTTAAACCGCCACGAAGGGGCGCTGCGCGACACCGATTACCAGATGATCCGCGCCCCGGAAATCGGCATGACCCTGGTGCGTGGCCGTATGGGCGGCACCGGTTCAGCCTTCAACCTTGGCGAAATGAGCGTGACGCGCTGTGTGGTGCGTCTGGCTGATGGGCGCACCGGCTACAGCTATCTGGCGGGACGCGACAAGCGCCACGCTGAACTGGCGGCGCTGGCCGACGCGCATTTGCAAGGCGCGCAGCAGGCCTGGTGGCTGTCCGAACTGATCGAGCCGCTGGCGCGTGCACAAGCCGAGCGTCGGGCGCGCAAGGACGCCGAGGCCGCGGCAACCAAAGTCGAATTCTTTACCCTGGTCCGAGGAGAAGACTGATGAACGCCGTTCTTTTGCAACCTGCCTTCAGCGATCCGGTACTGGATGCCCAGCGCAGTTTTCGTGTCGCCCTCAAGGCGTTGTCCGGGCCGGGCGTGATCCAGACCTTGCCCACCGCGCATCAGCCGCCGGCCTTGCAGGGCCTGGACAGTGCAACCCACGCCTTGTGCCTGGCGTTGCTGGACCTGGACACGCCAGTGTGGCTGGCACCGGCATTCGATACCCCGGCGATTCGCGCGAACATTGCCTTTCATTGCGGCAGCCCGATTGTCACTGAGCGGCACGCAGCGCGCTTCGCGTTGCTCGATGCGGCGACGGCCCTGCAACTGCACGATTTCGATACCGGCAATGACCGCTACCCGGATCAGTCCTGCACCTTGCTGATCCAGCTGCCTGACCTGCAAGGCGGGCGGATGCTTGCCTGGAGCGGTCCGGGCATCGAGCGACACCATTCGGTGGCCCTGCCGCTGGATCAAGGTTTCTGGGCCGCACGTGAAGCGCGTAATGTTTTTCCTTGCGGGCTGGATGTGTTCTTGGTCTCGGGCAATCGACTGCTCGGCTTGCCACGCAGCACTCGCGTGCAGGAGTGTGCCTGATGTACGTCGCGGTCAAGGGTGGCGAACAGGCCATCGATAACGCTCACCGCCTGCTGGCCAGCAGGCGTCGTGGCGACACCGGCATCGCTGAACTCGACGTCGAGCAGATCCGTCAGCAACTGCCGCTGGCGGTAGCACGGGTCATGAGCGAAGGGTCGCTTTACGACCCGCAACTGGCTGCACTGGCGATCAAGCAGTCGGCGGGCGATCTGATCGAAGCGATCTTCCTGCTGCGCGCCTACCGCACCACGCTGACGCGCTTCTGCGCCAGCCTGCCCATCGACACCTCGGACATGCAGCTCAACCGTCGCTTGTCGGCCACGTTCAAGGACCTCCCCGGCGGTCAATTGCTGGGGCCGACCTTCGACTACACCCACCGTTTGCTGGATTTCACCTTGCTGGCCGAAGGTGAGCACCCGGGCCCGGAAGTCACCCCGCACGCCACGCTGGAGCCCTGTCCGCGAGTGCTCGGGTTGCTGGCCAAAGAAGGGCTGATGAAGCCCGAAGTCGACGATGGCGAACGCGTAGCGGACATCACCCGCGAGCCCCTGGAGTATCCCGCCACTCGTGCCCAGCGCCTGCAGGCGCTGGCGCGTGGCGATGAGGGGTTTCTGCTGGCGCTGGGTTATTCGACCCAGCGCGGTTATGGCCGCAATCACCCGTTCGCCGGGGAAATCCGTATCGGTGAGGTGGAAGTCTGGATAGAACCTGAAGAACTGGGCTTCCCGATCGTGATTGGCGACATCGAAGTCACCGAATGCGAGATGGTCAATCAGTTCGTCGGCTCGGCCAGCGAACCCGCGCAGTTTACCCGCGGTTACGGTCTGGCGTTCGGCAACGCGGAGCGCAAGGCGATGGGCATGGCACTGGTGGACCGTTCGCTGCGCGCTGAGGAATTCAATGAAGAGATCGTCTCACCAGCCCAGCAGGAAGAGTTCGTCCTGGCGCACTGCGACAACGTTGAAGCGGCGGGTTTCGTCTCGCACCTCAAGCTGCCGCATTACGTGGACTTCCAGTCCGAACTGGAGCTGATTCGCAAGCTGCGCACGTCTGCACCGAAACCGGGGAGCGACCAATGACTCATGCACCGACGAACACCGCACAGCAAAGGCCTGCACGGGACGAGGCCTACAACTTCGCTTATCTGGACGAGCAGACCAAACGCATGATTCGCCGCGCCTTGCTCAAGGCGGTGGCGATCCCCGGTTATCAGGTGCCGTTCGGCGGCCGCGAAATGCCGCTGCCGTATGGCTGGGGCACCGGCGGGATGCAACTGACCGCGGCGATCCTGGGCGCCGATGATGTGCTCAAGGTCATCGACCAGGGCGCTGACGACACCACCAACGCGGTCTCGATCAGGCGTTTCTTTGCCCGCACGGCCGGCATCGCCACCACCGAACGCACGCCCGAGGCGACGGTTATCCAGACCCGTCACCGGATCCCGGAAACACCGCTGCACGCCGATCAGATCATGGTCTATCAGGTGCCGATTCCCGAGCCGCTGCGTTTCATCGAGCCCTCGGAAACCGAGACCCGGACCATGCACGCGCTGGATGATTACGGCGTCATGCACGTCAAACTCTACGAGGACATCGCCACTTTCGGCCATATCGCCACCAGTTACGCCTACCCGGTGATGGTCGATGAACGCTATGTGATGGACCCGTCGCCGATTCCCAAATTCGATAACCCCAAGCTGCACATGAGCCCGGCATTGATGCTGTTCGGTGCGGGGCGCGAAAAGCGTCTGTACGCCGTGCCGCCGTATACGCAGGTGGTGAGTCTGGACTTTGAAGATCACCCGTTCGAGGTGCAACGCTGGGAGCAGTGCTGTGCTATTTGCGGCAGCCATGATTCCTTTCTCGACGAGCTGATTCTCGACGATGCCGGGACGCAGAGCTTTGTCTGTTCCGACACCGATTACTGCGCCCAGCGCGTCAAACAGCAGGAGAACGACCGATGATCAGTGCACGTTCACTGGACCCGGCGGGCGAGCGCCTTCCCGAGGCTGTGCAGCCGCTGCTCAAGGTACGCGGTCTGACCCGTCTGTACGGTGTGCAGAAGGGCTGTCAGGACGTCAGTTTCGATCTGTATCCCGGTGAAGTGCTGGGCATCGTTGGCGAGTCCGGCTCGGGGAAATCCACGCTGCTCTCGCTGTTGAGCGGACGTTGCCCGCCGGACCGCGGCAGCATCGACTATCGCAGCAAGGAGGGCGACTGGTTCGACCTGTACAGCGCCAGTGAGGCGCAGCGGCGCACGTTGCTGCGCACCGAGTGGGGCTTTGTCGAACAGAATCCGCGCGATGGTCTGCGCATGGGCGTGTCGGCCGGCGCCAATATCGGCGAGCGTCTGATGGCGCAGGGGGTACGCAATTATCAGCAGTTGCGCGGTGCCGCGCTGGACTGGCTGACCCAGGTGGAGATCGATCCGCAGCGCATCGACGACTTGCCGCGGACCTTTTCCGGCGGCATGCAGCAGCGCCTGCAAATCGCCCGCAATCTGGTCTCCAGCCCCAGGCTGGTGTTCATGGACGAACCCACCGGCGGGCTCGACGTGTCGGTGCAGGCCCGCTTGCTCGATCTGTTGCGCGGGCTGGTGCGCGAACTGGATCTGGCCGTGGTCATCGTCACCCATGATCTGGCGGTCGCGCGGCTGCTGGCTGACCGGCTGATGGTCATGCGTCGCTCGGAAGTGGTCGAAAGCGGCCTGACCGACCAGATTCTCGATGACCCGCAGCACCCGTATTCGCAACTGCTGGTGTCCTCGGTATTGCAGCCATGAGCCGCACTGTCCGAACAGCCTGTACAGAAGAGGTGAGCCCGATGACAACGTTGATCGAGGTCCGTGACCTGTCGAAAACCTTCACCCTGCATCAGCACAACGGCGTGGTCCTCAATGTGCTGCGCGGTCTGAATTTCTCGGTGCGCGCTGGCGAGTGCCTGGTGCTCAGCGGGCAATCCGGCGCGGGCAAAAGCACGCTGCTGCGCACCCTGTACGGCAATTACCTGCCTGCCGCCGGCAGCATTCGCGTGCAGCATGAAGGCGAGTGGACTGAACTGGTTGGCGCAACCCCGCGCCAGGTGCTTGAGGTGCGACGCAAGACACTCGGCTACGTCAGCCAGTTCCTGCGCGTGATCCCGCGTGTGTCCAGCCTGGACGTGGTCATGGAACCGGCCCTGGCGCGCGGCTGGTCCCGTGAGCAGGCGCAGGATCGCGCGCAACTGCTGCTGGGGCGGCTGAACATTCCGCAGCGTTTGTGGCCGCTGGCGCCCAGTACGTTTTCCGGTGGCGAACAGCAGCGCATCAACATCGCGCGCGCATTCATGGTGCCATGGCCGGTGCTGCTGCTCGACGAACCGACTGCGTCGCTGGACGACGCCAACCGCCGGGTGGTGCTGGAGCTGGTCGACGAGGCCAAACAGGCCGGTGCAGCCCTGATCGGTATTTTCCATGACCGCGATGCCCGCGAGGCAGTCGCCAATCGTCAACTCGACATGACCCCGGTGGACCTCACCGCCAAGGAGTTGCTGCAATGCTGAACGAACAGGTTTTCAGTAACGCCCGCGTGGTGACGGCCGAGCAGGTATTCACCGGCACTGTGGTGGTCCGTGACGGCCTGATTGCCGAGGTCGAGAGTGGATGCAGCCAGTTGAGTCAGGCTCAGGACATGCAGGGCGATTACCTGCTGCCGGGGCTGGTGGAATTGCACACCGACAACCTCGAAAAGCACCTGTCGCCGCGTCCGGGTGTCGACTGGCCGTCGATGTCGGCGGTGATCAGCCACGATGCGCAAATCGTCGCGGCGGGGATCACCACGGTGTTCGACGCACTGTCGATCGGCGACATCAACCCCAAAGGCAAGCGCATGCAACAATTGCCCGCCATGCTGCAGGCGATTGCCGACGCCAACGCGGCAGGCCTGACTCGTGCCGAGCACCTGCTGCACCTGCGCTGCGAGGTCAGCCACCCGGATACCTTGAGCGTGTTTCGCGATCTGGTGGACCAGCCACTGGTGCAACTGGTCTCGGTGATGGACCACGCGCCCGGCCAGCGTCAGTTTGCCCTGGAGTCCAAGTACCGCGAGTACTACATGGGCAAGTACCACATGAACAACGAGGAAATGGACCGTTTCATCGTTGAACAGGTGGCCAACTCCAACGAGTACGCCGACCGTTACCGGCGTGCGATCGTCGAACTGTGCCTGGCGCGCGGCCTGTCGATTGCCAGCCACGACGATGCAACCATGGCGCATGTCGAGGAGTCGGCGGGTTTCGGCATGAACATCGCCGAGTTCCCGACCACACTCGAAGCGGCCCGTGGCTGTCGGCAACTGGGCATGAGCGTGTTGATGGGCGCACCGAACATCGTGCGCGGCGGCTCGCACTCCGGTAACGTGGCGGCAGCATCGCTGGCCACGGACGGGCTGCTGGATATTCTGTCCAGCGATTACTACCCGGCCAGCTTGTTGCAGGCTGCATTCATGCTCGCCGCTCAGGACAACGCATGTGACCTGCCGCAGGCGATCAACATGGTCAGCCACACGCCGGCCGTGGCTGCCGGGTTGGCGGATCGTGGTGAAATACGTGTCGGGCTGCGCGCAGATCTGATCCAGGCACGTGATCATGCCGGCCTGCCGGTTATCGACAAGGTCTGGCGACAAGGCAAGAGGGTGTTTTGATGGTTGGCAGGTTGATCTATCTCATCGGGCCGTCCGGATCAGGCAAGGACAGCCTGCTGGACGCGGCCCGGGATACCTTGGCGCAACGTGATTGCCGGATCGTTCGGCGGGTCATCACCCGTTCCGCCGAAGCGGTGGGCGAGGCGGCGCAGGCGGTGACTGTCGAGCAGTTCGAGCAGATGCGCGAGCGAGGCGCGTTCGCCCTGAGCTGGCAGGCCAATGGTCTGCACTACGGCATTCCCGTCGAGATCGATCAGTGGCTGCTGGAAGGCCATGACGTCCTGATCAACGGCTCCCGGGCGCATCTGCAAAAGGCGCAGGCGCGCTATCCCACGCTGCTGGCGGTGTTGCTGACGGTCAATCAGGAGGTGTTGCGCAAGCGCCTGCTGGCACGCAACCGGGAAAGCCTCGCGGAAATCGAGGAGCGCCTTGCGCGCAACTCGCGCTTTGCCGGAGATTTGCTGGCGAGCAACCCGCAGGTCTTCCCGCTGGATAATTCCGCTGACCTGCAACACACCGTTGCCACGCTGCTCGGCCTGCTCGACAAGCGTCACGCATGCGCCTGACCCTGTTGGGCACCGGTGACGCCCGGCAGGTGCCGGTCTACGGTTGTCAGTGTGTGGCGTGTGCTGCCGCGCGGACCAATCATGATCTGCGCCGCTTGCCGTGCAGCGCGCTGATCGAGTGCGCCGACCAGCGCTGGTTGATCGACAGTGGCCTGACCGACCTCACCGAGCGTTTCCCGCCGCGCAGCCTGAGCGGGATTCTGCAGACGCATTACCACGCCGACCATGCGCAGGGGCTGTTGCACCTGCGCTGGGGCCAGGGGCTGGTGATTCCGGTGCACGGCCCGGCGGATCCGGAAGGCCTGGCCGACCTCTACAAGCACCCTGGCATTCTGGATTTCAGCCAGCCATTCGCGGCCTTCGAACGCCGTGCACTGGGCGCGTTGCAGGTCACAGCGCTGCCACTGACGCACTCAAAGCCTACGTTCGGCTACCTGTTCGAAGGTGACGGGCAACGTTTTGCCTACCTGACCGACACCGTCGGCCTGCCCGACGACACCCGCGAGTACCTGCAACGTGCACCGCTGGATCTGCTGGTGCTCGACTGCTCGATGCCTCCACAGCCTCAGCCGCCGCGTAATCACAACGACCTGACCCTGGCGCTGCAAACCATCGAGTGGCTGCGACCGGGCAGGGCGGTGCTGACGCACGTCGGCCATACGCTGGATGCGTGGTTGATGAGGCACTCCAAACAGTTGCCGGGCAATGTAGTGGTGGGGAGGGATGGTATGACGGTGGTCTGAGCGACGTCTTCACATCGCCCCGATCTCCGGCTTGCCCGTTCTCGACCCGCCATAAATCGGCGGATGCGTGACGATGTGGGTCAGGTCGACCGCCGAGGCCAGCAGTTTCTGCAGGTCGGGACGCGGACGTGACAGGCGTGGATCATTCAGTGTTGCCTGCTCGATCGCTGCAGCGCAGGCCAGCAGCTTCGCATCGCTACGAAACCCGCCGATGACCTGCAGCCCGAACGGCATGCCGTTGTGGTCGGTGCCGCAGGGCAGGGACAGCGCCGGGTTGGTGGTCAGGGTGATGGTGTAGCACAGCGCCAGCCAGCGGTAGTAATTGTCCAGGGGCACGCCGTTGACTTCGCGCAGGTACAGCTCGCTCCAGGGGAAGGGCGAGACTGGCGTGGTGGGCGCGAGGATCAGGTCGTATTCCTCGAATTGTTTCTGAAAACCGCGAAAGATCCGGCTTTGCTCGCCATGCGCCTTGACGCAGTCCTGCAAAGACATCGCGGCACCCATGTCGAAATTGGCGCGGGTGTTGGGCCCCAGTGCATCAGGATCGCAGTCGTGAGCGTCCTGCAGCCCGGCGACGAAGGCTTCGGCACGCAGGACGTCGAAGGTGCGATGGGCGCTGGTCAGGTTCAGGTCGATGGCTTCGCAGGACTTGAACAGCGATTTCAGGGCGCTGATCTTTTCCCGAAAGACGGCACGGATTCTGTCATCCACAGCACACGCGCCGAAGTCTTCGCTGTAGCCGACGCGCAACTGGCTGAGGTCGATCGGGCGCGGTGCGAACTCGTCGGCGGCGATGGCATAACTCAACGGGTCGGACTGCCCCAACCCGGCGCTGGCGCGCAGTTGCAGCAGGGTATCGGCAACATTGCGGCCCATGGGGCCTACCACTGAAATCGGTGTCCAGCCGAGCTTCTTGCGTTCGCTCGGCACCAGCCCAGGTGAAGGACGCAGGCCGACGATACCGCACAGCGCTGCGGGAATGCGCAGCGAACCGCCGGTGTCCGAGCCGCTGCACAACGGCACCATGTCCACGGCCAGTGCGGCGGCTGATCCACCCGAGGAACCGCCGGCATTCAGTTCAGGATTGAACGGGTTACCGGTCGCGCCCCACACCACATTGCGGGTATTGGCGCCTGCGCCCAGTTCCGGAACATTGGTCTTGCCGACCATTATTGCCCCGGCCGCACGCAGGCGCGCGACGAACAGGTTGTCCTGCGCGGGAATGTTGTCGCGAAACAGTTGCGAGCCGTAGGTGGTGAGGACCCCGGCGGTTTCTTCCAGGTCCTTGATGCCGATTGGCAGGCCATGCAGCAGCCCCAGCGGTTCGCCTTGCATAACGGCCTGTTCGGCCAGCAGTGCCTCGTCGCGGGCGCGCTCGAAACAGGTTGCGGCGAACGCATTGATCTTCGGGTTCAGGCTTTCAATCCGCTCGATACAGGCGTCCAGCAACTCCACCGGAGAGAGCTGTTTGTTGCCGATCAGCGCACGCAGTTCGGTGGCGGATTTACCGAGCAGCTCGGACGAGTTTTGCATGGAGTGTTCCTCGCTGGAGTTAGGTATAACGCTGGGTGCGGAGTAAGGGTACGATACTGGCCCGAATGTTCATCGTTCCGCACGCTCCGCGTGGGAATGCAGTTCGTGACGCTCTGCGTCACACATCCCCCAGCGCCAGAATCGTCGCGACCAGTGCCTGGCCTCTGGGCACCAGGGTGTTCAGTTCCAGGTACTCGCGGTCGGTGTGGACCTTGCCGCCCACCGGGCCGAGGCCGCACAGGGTCGGGATCCCCAGGCTTGCGGTGAAGCCCGAGTCGGCGCAACCTCCGGTGAATTCGCCCTCCACGCTGAAACCCAGCTCCTGCGCGAGGCCCTGATAAATACTCAGCAACTCGGTACTGTGCCGGGCTTCCATCGGCAGGAAGGTGGTGGCTTCCAGCAGTCTGGCCGACGTGCCGGACAGTTCCTCTTCGGCGACGATAGCCTGCACGGCTGCAAGTATTTCCGCCCATTGGCGAAGCTCGACAAAACGCACGTCGAGCTTCGCCGTGGCGCTGGGCGCTACCGTATTGCTGGAGGTACCGCCGGAGATCAGCCCGACATTGGTGGTGATGCCCGCCGCGTAATCAGTCAACGCATGCAACTTGATTATCTTTTGCGCCAGCGCCTGAATGGCGCTGGCGCCGTCGGCATGATTGACCCCTGAATGCGCCGCGCGGCCGCTGACTTCGATGATCAGCGTGGCACCGCCTTTGCGCGCGCTGACCACATTGCCACTGGCGCGTCCCGGCTCGGGGTTGAGCACCGCGCGCGCCTGGCGGGCGTAGTGTTCGATGTGATTGCGAGCGCTGGCGGAGCCGATTTCCTCGTCGCCGGTATACAGAATCTGCACCGGGAACGGCAGCGGGCCTGCGCGCTTCAACGCCTTCAGCGCAAAGCAGTTGAGCACCAGTCCGCCTTTCATGTCGGCCACGCCAGGGCCGTAGGCCAGCTCGGCGTCCCTGGTATAGCCGCGGGTGGACGTGGTGCCTTTCGGAAACACCGTGTCGCGGTGCCCAAGCAATAGCACCGGCTTGCCGGGTCCACCGGGCAGTTCAGCTAGCAGCACATCGCCGAAACCCTCGACCGGGATACGCTGGACGCTGATTCCGTCAGCCTGCAATTGCGCGCAGAGCAGCTCACCGACTGCGTCGACGCCGACCTTGTCATAACTGTTGGAATCGGTATCGACCAGGCGCTGCAGCAGCGCTTCCATCGCCTCATATTGCTCAGCCAGCCACGCAGTGGCGTGCAGTTGTGCTTCATTCATTCACTCAGCTCCTGTGCCCGTTGTTCCCGGGTCAGTCGTGCGCCGTCCGTGCCCAGGTCCCAGAACAGTCCGGCCATGATTTGCAGGCTCTCCTTGACCACCGGAGCCAGCAAGTGCTCGTCAGGTGCATGCTGCGAGCACGCCGGGTATGAGTGTGGCACCCAGACCGTCGGCAGGCCCAGCACTTCAGCGAACACGTCATTGGGCAGCGAACCGCCCAGATTGGGCAGCAGCGCAGGTTTCTTGCCCGTGGTGGCGGCCAGCGAATCCAGCGCCCAGCCGACCCACGGGCTGTCCGGCGACAGGCGCGTGGCGTGCATCACGTCCATGCGGGTCTGCCTGACCTCGACGCGATCGAAGCCATGGGCATCCAGGTGCGCGCGCACCGCGGGGATGAAGGCGTTGTAATCGCTGTCGACCACAAAGCGAATGTGACACAACGCGTGAGCCTTGCCGGGAATGGCGTGTACCGGGGCGTCCGGGTTGCCGGTCTTGAAAGCGAGCACGTCGAGGGTGTTCCAGCCGAAGACTTTTTCGCTGAGCGACAGCGCCGGGTTGCCCCAGTCGGCGTCGATGTCCGGGTCGCCGGGGCCGCCGCCGACCTCGATATCCGCCAACGCGGCCTTCACTGCGTCAGGGATGGCTTTGGGCATCAGCCCTGCAACTTTCACCCGGCCATGCTCATCGACCATGCTGGCGATGGCATTGGCCAGAATGATGCCCGGGTTAGCCAGCAGGCCGCCCCAATTGCCGGAATGGTGCGCGCCTTCGCGCAGGTTCACCGTCAGCTCGAAGTTGAACACCCCGCGCGAGCCGAGAAACAGGGTAGGGCGTGCCGCTGCGAGGCGCGGGCCATCGGAGGCGATAAAGATGTCGGCGGCGAGCTCTTCAGAATGGGCCTGGCAGAACGCGCTCAGGCCGGGAGAGCCATCTTCTTCGCCCATTTCCAGAAGCAGTTTGACGTTGAAGCCCAGCTTGCCATCGCGAGCCTTGAGTGTCTGCTCCAGTGCCGTCAGGTTGATCAGGTGCTGGCCCTTGTTGTCGGCGGTGCCGCGCCCGTACCAGCGCTCGCCACGTTCGATCACCTGCCATGGCGACAGGCCGGTCTGCCACTGTGCGTCATAGCCGCGAACCACGTCGCCGTGGCCGTAACTGAGCAGCGTCGGCAGTTCAGCGGCTTCGATGCGCGTGGCGATCATCAGCGGGCCACGCCCGGCGACCGGGTTGTCATGCACGGTAACGCTGAAACCCAGGCGCTCGACATGCGGGGTGATGAACTCATGAAGATAACGATACAGCTCGGGCAGGCTCTCGGCCTCCTGGCTCTGGGTCGGGTAGGCAACGCTTTTGCCGAGCAGGGCGAAAAACGCGCCGTTGTCGAACTGTTCAGTGACGTTTTCGATGGCGTGCGAACGGCTACTCATGAGGGTATCTGCTCCAGAGGTTTCGAGGTGTCGTGCAGGTGGCAGCGAACGGTTCCGCCTTCCATGCGGCCAATGGCCGGGGCTTTTTCCTTGCACACCGGCATGCACGCCGGGCAGCGCGGATGAAAGGCGCAGCCGGACGGCGGCGACATGGGATTGGGAAAGGTCCCGTGCAAACCCAGGTCGGGAATGCCCAGGTGCGGGTCCGGGGTCAGCACCGAGTCCAGTAACGCCTGGGTGTAGGGATGGCCGGGCCGGGCGAACAAGGATTCGCGGCTGCGCTCTTCAACGATCCGCCCCAGGTACATGACCGCCACGCGGTCGGCCAGATGTTCGATGACGGCCAGGTTGTGGCTGATCAGCAGGTAAGTCAGGCCGAACTCCTGCTTGAGGTCCTGCAACAGATTGAGGATCTGCGCCTGCACCGAAACGTCCAGCGCCGAAGTCGGCTCGTCGCAGATCAACACATCCGGACGCATCACCAGCGCCCGGGCAATCGCCACACGCTGGCGCTGGCCACCGGAAAGCTGGCTCGGGTAACTGTCGATCACGCGTTTGGGCAAGCCGACCACGTCCATCATCGCTTCGGCGCGCTGGCGACGTTCTGCCGGGGTGCCGATGCCATGCACGATCAGCGGCAGCGTGACGATCTCGCGCAGGGTCTTGCGCGGGTTGAGTGACGAGTAGGGGTCCTGAAAGATCGGCTGAATGCGCCGCGCCATCTCCTTGCGGTCGGTGCCGGCGAGGTGCTTGCCGTTGACCAGTACGTCGCCGCTGCTGGGCGCAAGCAGCCCCAGCAGCATCTTCGCCAGGGTACTTTTACCGCAACCCGATTCGCCGACCAGCCCGAGTGTTTCGCCGCGCATCAGGCGCAACGACACACCATCGACGGCTTTGAGCGTGGCATCGGGTTTGAAAAAACCACGACTGATGCTGAATTCGCGGCGTATATCGCACAGCTCCAGCGCAATGTCTTTCTTGACGCTGGCAGTCGGAACCTGTTTCACGGCGGTATTCATGACGGTGCGCCCTCACGGTGAAACACAGGTTCGGCGCCCGCTGCGGCAAACAGGCAGCGAGTCATGTGGTTGTGGCTATTGATCGGCGGGACGTCGTCGGCGCAGGCCGGGATCGCCTGCGGGCAGCGATTGCGAAATGCGCAGCCGTGTTGCTCGCCCACCAGACTGGGCACCAGCCCTGGAATCGACCCCAGCGGCTGGCCCGGCTGAGTGCGTCCGGGGATCGGAATGCTCGCCAGCAAGCCGCGGGTATAGGGGTGTTGCGGGTTCTCGAACAACTCGATGGCCGGGGCGGTCTCGACGATCTGTCCGGCGTACATCACCGCGACCCGGTCGGCGATACGTGCCACCAGCCCCAGGTCGTGGGTGATGAAGATCACGGCCAGACCCAGCTCCTTCTGAATGTCGCGGATCAGGCGCAGGATCTGCGCCTGAATGGTCACGTCCAGCGCAGTGGTCGGTTCGTCGGCGATGATCACGTCCGGTTCGCACATCAGGGCCATGGCGATGATCACCCGCTGGCGCAGGCCGCCGGACAATTGGTGCGGATACTGGCGCAAGCGCTCGCCCGCGTTGCTGATTCCGACTTTATCGAGCATCTGCGCGGCGCGCTGCAGTGCCTCCTTGCGCGACACCTTGCGGTGTCGGGTGAGCACTTCGCTGAGCTGATCGCCAATGCTGTAGGCCGGGTTCAGCGAGGTCATGGGCTCCTGAAAGATCATCGCCAGACGGTTGCCGCGCAGGTCGCACATCTGCCGCTCGCTCTGGGTCAGCATGTCGATGCCGTCCAGGCTCAGTGTCGTTGCGGTACGCCGGGCCTTGCGCGGCAGCAGGTCCATGAGCGCCAGCGAAGTCAGGGATTTGCCGCAGCCTGACTCGCCGACGATGCACAGCATTTCGCCGCGCTCGACCTGAAAGTCCAGGCCGCGCACTGCGTGAAGCGTGTCTTGCCCGAGAGGAATCTCGACGCGCAGGTTTTCAACATGTAACAGCGCCATGTGCGTATCTCCTCTGTCAGTTGCGCCCGTCGGGCAGGATCAGGTCGCGCAGGCCGTCACCGACCAGGTTGATGCCCAGCACCAGCACCATCAGGGCGACGCCGGGGATGGCGATGACCCAAGGGGAAAAGAACATGTACGGTTTGCCCTCGGCGATCATCAGCCCCCATGAAGGAATGGGCGGCTGCACGCCGACCCCGAGAAACGAAAGCGCCGACTCGAGGAGGATCGCGTGAGCCATTTCCAGCGTAGCGACGACGATCAGCGCACCGACCAGATTGGGCAGGATTTCACTGGCCAGAATGCGCAGCGTCGAACAACCCAAGGCCTGGGCCGAGGCGACGTATTCAGCGTCGCGAATCTGCTGCACGGCAGCGCGCACCACCACGGCAAAGCGGTCCCAGAGCAGGCAGCCAAGCAACACGATCACCACTTTCAGCGAGCCACCGATCAAGGATGCCGAGGCCAGCGCGATCATCACCACCGGCATCGCCAGGCGGGTGGTGATCAGGTAGCTGATCAGTGCATCGGTCTTGCCGCCAAAGTAGCCGGCCAACAGGCCCATGATGGTGCCGATGATCCCGGAGATCAGCGCGGCCGAGAAGCCGATGAACAACGAGATGCGTGCGCCGTAGAGCAGGCGCGACAGGTAATCGCGGCCCAGTTTGTCGGTGCCCAGCACGTAGTCCCAGGTGCCGTTGGCCATCCACACCGGCGGTTTCATGCGCAGCATCACGTCCTGCGCATAAGGGTCGTAGGGTGCCAGCCAGGGCGCGAATAGCGCGCCAAGCAGGATGACCAGCAGCAGTACCGCGCCGATGGCGAAGCCGCGATGCGCAAAGCTGCTGCGTAACGTGCGCCAGACGCTGCGCGCCGGAGGCTGGTAATCGTTGATCAGCAGCGGCGATGAGGTGGTTGTGCTCATGGGGCCTCCTATTTCACGCGGATGCGCGGGTCGAGCAGTGCGTTGAGCACGTCGGCCAGCAGGGTGAGGACGATGTAGATCACCGCGATCAACAGCACGACCGCCTGCACCACCGGGAAGTCGTCACGGGCAATTGCGTCCCAGGCCAGCTGGCCAATGCCCTGCAGCGAGAAAACCGTCTCGATGACCACCGAACCGCCGAGCATGAAACCGAATTCCACGGCGGCGAGGGCCACCACCGGAATCAGCGCGTTGCGCAGCGCATGCTTGAACAGCACGGTGGCAGGGCGCAGGCCCTTGGCTCGTGCGGTGCGGATGTAATCGGAGTTGAGCACGTCGAGCATGCCCGCACGGGTCAGGCGCATGATCGCCGGCGTGGCGTAATAACCGAGGGCGATGGCCGGCATCACGAAGTGCGCCCAGGTCGAATTGCCGGATACCGGCAGCCATTTCAGGGTGACCGAAAACACCACGATCAGCATCAGTGCGAACCAGAAACTCGGCATGGCCTGACCCAGTACTGCGATGCTCAGTGCCAGGCGATCAATCCACGTGTCACGTTTCACCGCGGCCAGCACGCCCAGCGGAATGGCGATCAGCAGCGCAATACTCAGGGCCATCGCACCCAGCCCGAGGGTGATCGACAGCCGTGAGGCGATCAGGTTGTAGACCGACTCCTGAAAGAAGAACGAGTCGCCCAGATCAAGACGCACCACGTCGGCCAGCCATTCGAAATACTGCGTAACCAACGGCTTGTTGAGGCCGTACTGCACGCGGATCTGTTCGATCTGCTCGCTGCTGGCTTCCGGCCCGCCGATGGCAGTGGCCAGATCGCCGGACAGGTGCAGCAGGGAAAAGCTGATCACCGACACGGTAATCGCTACGCACAGGGCAATACCCAGGCGGCGCAAGAGAAATCCGAACATGGCAAGTGACCTTGTGTTCAGGGAATGACGGGGTGGCTGACCCTGCTGCAAGGCGCGGCATGCGCCTTACAGCCAGGCTGGCCGACTGGCCTGGGCAAGTGCTTATTTCCAGCTCGACAGTACGAAGCGCGGCAGCTCGTCCGGGTAAGGCTTGAAGTTCAGGTCCGAGACGTATGCGTAGTTCATCGAGTAGTTGAACAGCGGCGCCCAGTAGGCCTGCTCGCTGATGCGCTGCAACGCCTTGCGGTAGTTATCCTTGCGCACCTGCGGGTCCAGCGCGTTGTCGGCGGTCTGCAGCCAGCCCTGGACTTGCGGGTCCTTGATGTTGTCGTCGGGGTTGCCCTTGAACCAGGTACCGGCCGACGCCGAGGTGTCGAGGATCGAGAACGATCCCCACGCCTGGAACGACATCGGTACCTTGCCGCCGCGCTGCTGATCACGCAGGGCGGCGTATTTCAGGTAGCGCAGCTTGGCGTTGATGCCCACGGCGCGCAGGTTGCCGATGATGGCTTCAACGTAGTCGCGGTCGCGGTAAGCGAAGATTTCGGTTTCAAAGCCGTTCGGGTAGCCGGCTTCGGCGAGCAGCGCCTTGGCCTTTGCCGGGTCGTAGTTGTAGACCGTGGCGGCGGTGGTGTCACAACCGAACTGGCCAGGGTAGCAGGCGACTTGCAACGGCTTGCTTTCGCCGCCGACCAGTTGCGAAGCCAGCCCGTCCCGATTGATCGCGTAGTTGATCGCCTGACGTACTTTCAGGTGCTTCATCGGCGAATCGGCGCTGGAGGTGCCGCGCGCGTCGAGAATCAGAAAGCCGATGCGCATGGTCGCACCGCTGGTGACCACCAGATTGGGCATGGCCTTGAGGTTTTCCGCCTGATCCGGCGCCACCCGCCAGGTCCAGTCGACGCCACCGGTCATCAGCTCGGCCAGACGCGTTTCGGCATCGGCGATCACCCGAAAGTTGATGTGCCCGATCTTTGGCTGACCTTGCGGGCTGTCCTTGAAGTAGTCCGGGTTCTTGTCCATTTTCACGCCTTCGCCGGTGGCGATGGCCGTCACCTTGTAAGGCCCGGTGCCGATCGGTTTACGGCTGAAGCCTGCCAGCCCGACTTCTTCGAAATATTTTTTCGGAAACATCGGTACGGCGTTGGAGAGGTATTCCAGCGCAGGCGGGAAGGGCTTTTTCAGGTGCAGACGAACACTGTAATCGCCCAGTTTTTCGGCGCTCTTGATCCAGTCGACGTTTTGCACGGTGACCACCTTGGACTCGGGAGACACCACATAATTGAGGGTGAACACCACGTCATCTGCGCTAAACGGGTCGCCGTTGTGAAACTTCACGCCCTGGCGCAGCTGGAAATCGATGGTGGTGTCGTCGACCTGTTTCCAGCTGGTGGCGAGCATCGGTTGGTACTCGCCATTGTCCGGGTTGCGATAGACCAGGTTGTCCCAGATCAGGCGACCGAGGATCACGCCTTCGCGCAAGTCGTTGTGATAGGGGCTGATGTTTTCCGGTTCGCTGTCGGAGGCGTAGACCAGTGTGTCGTCAGCCTTGCCGGCCAGGACGGAGAAACTGCTGAACAGGCTCAATAGCGCGATGCTGCGAGCGAAACCCTTGATTCCCATGCCGTCGTCTCCAAAAGGCAAAGTGGATGTATCAAAGGGCAGTGGGTCGCAAATGCGAGAAGGAGGAAGCAACGAGGCCGCAGTGTTCTTTTGATTGGGTTGTTTTGATGAGTTGCGCCTCGACACGACTCTAGGCAAAGCGTATCAATGCCACAAGCACAATATTTCGAACCTTTCATTGCTGAAAAGGCAACGCAGGAGCAGCGATGCAACTCTACGGCGTACAGTCCACGGCCTTGCGCTACTTCCTCGAAGTGGCGCGGTGCGGATCGATCAGCGAAGCCTCGATCCGCCTCAATGTTGCGTCTTCGGCGGTCAGTCGACAGATCAGCAAACTGGAGCGGGAACTGGATGCGCTGCTTTTCGAGCGTCAGGCGCGCGGCATGATGCTCAGCGAGGCGGGCGTCCGCCTGGCGGCCTATGCGCGCAAATCACAGCTTGAGGCCGAGCAGGTGGTGCTGGAAATCACCGAGCTGCAAGGCCTGCAGCGTGGACATGTGCGCATCGCCTGCTCGGAGGGCTTTGCCCTGGATTTTCTGCCGCAGTGCATTGCGCGCTTTCGGCGACAGTATCAGGGCATCCATTTCTCGATGGAGGTCTGTGCCCCGGCGCAGGCCACCGAACGGGTGCGCTCGGGCGATGCAGACCTGTGCCTGACCTTCAGCCTGACGCCGCAGAACGAAATCAAGGTCGAGCACATCCACAGCGGCGCGATCTGCGCAGTGGTCAGTCATAACCATCCGCTGGCCGCACGCAAGGAGGTCACGCTGGCCGAATTGCAACCTTATGCCATCGCCCTGACCAATACCGACACGACCTTGCGCCAGTTGTTTGATATCTGTTGCGGTGTGCAGGGTCTGCTGTTCGATCCGGTGCTGACCAGCAATTACATCGGCGCCTTGTTGCGGTTTGTTCGGGAGGAGGGCGGGATCAGCCTGTCCAGCGAGATGACGCTGGACAAACGCGCCCATGAAAAACAGCTCAAATCGCTGCCGATCAGTGACGATGGTATGAAGGCACGGCGTATCGAGTTGCAAAGCATGGCCGGGCGCAACCTGCCGGCGGCAGTCGCTGCCTTTCGTGATTTTCTGATCGAGGAGCTGGCAAAGACCTGAGCCGCTGGTGGTAGTGCGGGAGCGCTGTGTGGAGTAAGTGACCTTTGGTTGATGAAGCTGGCGAGCTTAATGTTATAGTGTAACGAATTTATGGCCGTGCACTGTACGGCTGTGAACCGCCAACTTCAGGCTTCGCCCGCGTGGTGAAGTTCGCCAACGAGACGAACGACGCACATGAACAAACCTCTCCCGGATGTTGCCCTGACGGAAATTTCCCCGGCGCTGGTGTCACTCGACTGGGTCGGCATGCAAGGTGTGGAAGTGCCGATCAGACTGGCTGAAGCAAGCATTCGTCATCCTGTTCACGCGCATGTCGATCTGCAGGTCGATCTGACCGACCCGAGCGTCAAGGGCATCCACATGTCGCGACTCTATCGGCTGCTCGACGGCTATGCCGAGCGCCAGATCGTCAGCCCCGATACGCTGGCTGCCTTGCTGGAAGCCATGGTCGAGAGTCACCTCGACTGCCATTCCAGCCACGCCCGGTTGACGCTGAGCTTCAATCTGCTGTGCCGTCGACCGGCGTTGATTACAGAAGGGCTCAGCGGCTGGAAATCCTACCCCGTGAAGCTCGATGCCACCTGGCATGCCGGTCGGCTGTGCCTCGACAGTTCGGTGGATATCACCTACTCGTCCACCTGCCCGTGCTCGGCCGCACTGTCTCGCCAATTGCTGGAAGAGGCATTTGCGGCGCGCTTCGGCAGGCAGTCGTTTGTCGATCCGATGCAGGTCGCGACCTGGCTGCGCGAGAACGCATCGTTCGCCACGCCGCACAGCCAGCGCAGCGTTGCGACGGTGCAGGTACGGGTGGCAGAGCAGGCGGCCGAACTGGGCTTGATGACGCTGATCGACCTGGTAGAGCAGGCGCTGGGCACCCCGGTGCAAACCGCCGTCAAGCGTGCCGACGAACAGGCCTTTGCGCGGCTCAACGGCCAGAACCTGATGTACGTCGAAGACGCCGCACGCAAGGTCCAGCAAGCACTCGAAGGCCGCTATGCAGCTTCCAGCGTCAGTGTCCGTCACTTTGAAAGCCTGCATCCGCACGATGCAGCCGCCCAGACTTCCAACTACCTGTCCTGAGGTTTCATTCCGTGATCCGTAAAAATCCTTCCGGCCATCTGCCGGTCATTGCCGAGTCCGCCTACATCGATAAAACCGCGATCATCTGCGGTAAGGTGATCATCAAGGACAACGTGTTTGTCGGCCCCTACGCCGTGATCCGCGCCGACGAAGTCGATGCCACCGGGGACATGGAACCGATCGTCATCGGTGCCAATTCCAACATCCAGGATGGCGTGGTGATCCATTCGAAATCAGGTGCTGCAGTCACCATCGGCGAGTTCACCTCGATTGCCCACCGCTCTATCGTGCACGGACCTTGCATAGTCGGAGATCGCGTGTTCATCGGTTTCAATAGCGTGCTGTTCAATTGCCAGGTCGGCAAGGGCAGCGTGGTCAGGCACAATTCGGTGGTCGACGGTCGCGATTTGCCGGAGCACTTCTATGTGCCGTCCACCACCCGGATCGGGTCGGGCACTGACCTTTCGCAATTTCCGCCGGTGAGCATTTCGGCTTCGGAATTTTCCGAAGATGTGGCGCGCACCAACATTGATCTGGTACGCGGCTACAAGGCGCTTCAGAACGAGTTTTGAAGCGCTGCGCGCCAGCGGCAAGCGGCAAGTTATAAGCTGCAAGCTAGAGGCTAAAAGCTTGAAGCTTGAAGCTTTCCACTTGCAGCTTGCAGCTTGCAGCTTGCAGCTTGCAGCTACAAGCCATTAGCCCCCCCATCACGGACCTTGGACTTTTCATGACAACAGCTGTTCACCCCCCTCGAGCGCCGGCATCCCGGCTTCGCTCAATCGATGCTCTGCGCGGGCTGATTATTCTTTTCATGTTGCTGGACCATGTGCGGGAAACCTTCTTTCTGCACCGTCAGGTGCTGGACCCTATGGACATCACGGCCACCGAGCCTGAGCTGTTCTTCAGCCGCACGCTGGCGCATTTGTGTGCGCCATTGTTCGTGCTCCTTACCGGGCTTTCCGCGTACCTCTACGGCGAGAAATACCAGGGCAGAAGCGACGTGTCGGCGTTCCTGCTCAAGCGCGGGCTGTTTCTGATCGCGCTGGAATTCACCCTGGTGAGCTTCGCCTGGACCTTCGAGTTCCCGCCAACCGTCATCTACCTGCAAGTGATCTGGGCCATCGGCCTGAGCATGGTGGCGCTGTCGCTAATGGTGTTCCTGCCGCGCTGGGCACTGGTGGTCATCGGTGTGGTGATCATTGCCGGACACAACCTGCTGGACACGCTGCATTTCGGCGTCGAGTCGGCCATGCACATCCCGTGGGCGATTCTGCATGATCGCGGCTGGATCGAGGTGTCGGACAACCTGCGTTTCCGTACCTCATACCCGCTTTTGCCGTGGATCGGCATCATTGCGCTGGGCTACGCTGCCGGGCCATGGTTTGTCTCCGGTTTCGATGCCGCAACGCGTCAGGCGAAACTCTGGACCTGGGGCCTGGGTGCGCTGGCGGGTTTCGTGATTCTGCGCATGATCAACGGCTACGGCGAAAAGCCGTGGAGTGTTGGCGAGACCGGCCTGCAAACCGTCATGAGCTTTTTCAACATCACCAAATACCCGCCATCGTTGCTGTTCATCAGCCTGACGCTGGGGATCGGCATGCTGATCCTGATCGGGTTCGAGCGCAGTCAGGAGAAAAGCTGGTTGCGGCCGTTGGTAGTACTCGGTTCAGCACCGATGTTTTTCTACCTGCTGCACCTGTACGTGCTGAAGATTCTGTACCTGATCGCTCTGGCCATCTGGGGTGCGAATCAGGGCAAATACTTCGGCTTTGACCACATGTGGGGCGTCTGGCTGACCTCGGTGGTACTGGCTGTTCTGCTGTTCCCGGCAGTGCGCTGGTTCGCCGCGCTCAAGGCCCGGCGTCGGGATATCAGCTGGCTGAAGTACTTCTAGTCCCGGCAACAGCGGTGCGCCTGCTGGCGTACCGCTTCTCGCCTGGCGTCAGTCTCCGTGCGCCCCGTAATTCATGATCGACAGCAGTTTGATCGGCACCTGCACCAGTTGCTCGGGGCCATGGGGGATGTCGCCGTCGAAGGTCAGGCTGTCACCGGCCTGCATCGGATACAGCTGGTTGCCGTGGCGGTAGATCAGTTCGCCTTCCAGCAGGTGTAGAAACTCCGTGCCGGGGTGTGAAAAGGTCGGAAACTCTTCGCTGGCATCGTCCATCGTCACCATGTACGCCTCGAAACTCTTCTTCGGCCCACGGGTATGGTTGAGCAGGTGATAGGTGTGGCCTTTCTCGGTGCCGCGCCTCACCACTTCGAGTCCTTCATCGGCCTTCACCAGCAGGGCACTGCTGCCTTGCTGGTCGTACTGGCTGAACAGTTTGGACATGGGCATGCCCAGCACGTCGCACAGGCGGCTGAGGTTGTCGAGACTGGTAGAGACCTGCGCGTTCTCGATCTTGCTCAGCATGCCCTGGCTGATACCGGCGATGCGCGCCACGTCGGCGAGCTTCAGTTCCTGAGCCTGGCGCTGACGCTTGATCTGAATGCCCAGGTACTGCTCGAGCTTCAATTTCGGATGAGGGTCGGTCGGCATGTTCATCGGCTTTGCACGGTTTCCGTTCAATAATTTTTATTTCGCACTGGGAATGTGCATTTCGATGCGGCCGTGGTGTGGCCGGGTTGCAGATTATTCCCAGAGGGAAAACGAGTTTCCCATATAAACAGCTGAATTACCCCTCCTGAGTGGCTTCGTTCGATTGGCATACCAAACTGGCAAGCGCCTTGCATTCCTAAAGAGAAAGTAACTTTCCTGCTCGGAATATATCCCGAAAGGCAGTGAACAGCGGCCCTTCCCTGAAACGTTTTGCTTTTGCCAGGAGACACGTCCCATGTTGCCACCCGAAACACAGCGTCTGATCGAACAGCACGGCATCAAGTACGTACTGGCTCAGTTCGTCGACATTCATGGTTCGGCCAAGACCAAATCGGTTCCTGTGACAGGTCTGGAAATGGTTGCAGAGGACGGTGCCGGCTTTGCCGGTTTCGCGATCTGCGGCATGGGCATGGAGCCTCATGGGCCGGACTTCATGGCCAGGGGTGATCTGTCGTCGCTGACCCCGGTGCCATGGCAGCCGGGCTATGGACGGGTGGTGTGCATCGGCCATGTGGATGGCAAACCCTGGCCCTATGACAGCCGCTATGTGCTGCAGCAGCAGGTCGAACGCCTCAGTCAGCGTGGCTGGAGCCTCAATACCGGCCTGGAGCCCGAGTTCAGCCTGTTCAAGCGCGATGTCACCGGCAGCCTGCAGATGGTCGATGCCAGCGATAACCTCGACAAGCCTTGCTACGACTACAAGGGGCTGTCGCGCTCTCGCGAGTTTCTCGAGCGCCTGACCGAGGCATTGCAGCCGGTGGGTTTCGACATCTATCAGATCGATCATGAAGACGCCAACGGCCAGTTCGAGATCAATTACACCTACAGCGAGGCCATGGAATCGGCTGACCGTTTCACCTTCTTCCGCATGGCCGCCGGTGAGATCGCCAATGACATGGGCATGATCTGCTCGTTCATGCCCAAGCCCGATCCCAAACGGGCCGGCAATGGCATGCACTTTCACTTGTCGATCGCCAGTGCCAGTAACAAGAACCTGTTCCACGATGCCAGCGATCCGAGCGGCATGGGGTTGTCGACGCTGGCCTATCACTTCGCTGCGGGCCTGCTGGCTCACGGGCCTGCGCTGTGCGCCTTTGCGGCACCCACGGTCAACTCCTACAAACGCCTGGTGGTCGGCAATTCACTCTCGGGCGCCACCTGGGCCCCGGCGTTTATTGCCTTCGGTGCCAACAACCGCTCGGCGATGGTGCGCGTGCCTTATGGCCGTCTGGAGTTTCGTCTGCCCGACGCCGGGTGCAATCCGTATCTGGTCAGCGCCGCAATCATTGCCGCAGGCCTGGACGGTATCGACCGGCAACTGGAGATCGATCACGTCTGCAACGAGAACCTCTACAAATTGAGCCTCGAAGAGATCGCCGCACGGGGCATCAAGACCCTGCCGCAGTCGCTCAACGAAGCCTGCGACGCGCTGCAAGCCGACCCGTTGTTTGGCGAAGTGCTGGGCAGCGAGATTGTCGATGAATTCATCCGCCTCAAGCGCATGGAGTGGGTGGAATACAGCCGCCACGTGAGCGATTGGGAAGTGAAGCGCTATATCGAATTTTTCTAGCGGCAAGTTTCAGAGAGCAGCTGCAAGTTTCAAGCGGCAAGCTGCAAGAAGAGGCTGGATTGCGGCGTGTTTGATTTCTCTGTCTACGCGGTTGGTTTTTAGCTTGCAGCTAAAAGCTTGCCGCTCCCGAACAAGGTGAGGCGTATGTGCGGAATCGTTGGTTTGTATCTGAAAAACCCGGCGCTGGAGTCGCAACTCGGCAAGTTGTTCGAGCCGATGCTCGAAGCCATGACCGACCGCGGACCGGACAGTGCCGGGTTCGCCATCTATGGCGATGAAGTGGCGCAGGGCTGGGTCAAGCTGACCTTGCAGGCCACCAGCGAACAGTATGATTTCACGGCGCTGATTGCGGCGCTGCAAGACAGGTTGAGCGCGCAGCTGGACTGGTTTCAGAACGCCAGCGCCGTGGTCTTGAAGATTCAGGCAGAAGAAGCCCCGGTGCGCGCCGCGCTGGCGGAACTGGCACCGACCGTGCGCATCATGAGTGCCGGGCAGAGCATCGAGATCCTCAAGGGCATGGGCCTGCCGCGGGAGATTTCCGAACGCTTCGGTCTGGCGTCCATGAAAGGCAGTCACATCATCGGCCACACGCGCATGGCCACCGAAAGCGCCGTGACCATGGAAGGCAGTCACCCATTCTCGACGGGCTCCGACCTGTGCCTGGTGCACAACGGCTCGTTGTCCAATCACTTTCGTCTGCGCCAGAACCTGCGCCGCGAAGGCATTCACTTCGAGACCGACAACGACACTGAAGTGGCCGCCGGTTATCTGGCCTGGCGTCTGCAACAGGGCGACAGCCTGAAACAGGCGCTCGACAAGTCGCTCGAAGACCTCGATGGCTTCTTTACCTTCGCCATCGGCACACGCAATGGTTTTGCGGTGATTCGCGACCCGATCGCCTGCAAACCGGCGATCCTTGCCGAAACCGATGACTACGTCGCCATGGCCTCGGAATACCAGGCGCTGTCCAGCCTGCCGGGGATCGAAAACGCCAGGGTCTGGGAACCGGTCCCGGCCACCATGTACATCTGGGAACGCGAGCCAGCCGAGGGAGCACGCCCATGAAAACCGTCGATCTTTCCAGCGCCACCGTGCGTGATCTCAATCAGGCCCTGCACGATCAGGTCAAGGAACTGCAGGACCGCGAATGGCTGGTCACGCATCCCGATGGCGCGCACAACCTGGCGGTCGGCGTCAACGAAGCCATCTCCATCGATATCCAGGGCCACGCGGGTTACTACTGCGCGGGGATGAACCAGAAAGCGTCGATCACCGTGCACGGCAACGTCGGTGTCGGCTGCGCGGAAAACATGATGTCCGGCGCTGTGCGGGTCAAGGGCAGCGCCTCGCAGGCAGCCGGCGCAACGGCACACGGTGGCTTGCTGGTGATTGAAGGCGATGCCGGGGCGCGCTGCGGGATTTCCATGAAAGGCATCGACATCGTGGTCGGCGGCAGCATCGGCCACATGAGCTGCTTTATGGGCCAGGCCGGTCGGCTGGTGGTCTGCGGCGACGCCGGCGATGCGCTGGGCGACTCGCTGTATGAAACGCGGATCTACGTCAAAGGCAAGGTCGAGTCACTGGGCTCCGACTGCATCGCCAAGGAGATGCGTGAAGAGCATCTGCAGGAGCTGCAGGAGTTGCTCAATCGCGCGGGCTTCAACGAGAAGGCAGCGGATTTCAAACGCTACGGCTCGGCCCGTCAGCTGTACAACTTCAAAGTCGATAACGCCTCCGCGTACTGATCCAGGAGCATTACCATGAGCGACCCTATCAGCCACAAACCTGCTCCAGTCCTGCGCGAGTCGGCCACCTTCGATCGCCTGACCATTCAGGAAATCCAGCGCGCTGCGGAAACCGGCATCTACGACATTCGCGGTGGCGGCACCAAGCGCAAGCTGCCGCACTTCGACGACCTGTTGCTGCTCGGCGCCAGCGTGTCGCGCTACCCGCTGGAAGGCTATCGCGAGAAATGCGGCACTGACGTGGTGCTCGGCAATCGTTTTGCCAAAAAGCCGTTGTACCTGAAAATCCCCGTGACCATTGCCGGCATGAGCTTCGGCGCGTTGTCGGCCAACGCCAAGGAAGCACTGGGCCGTGGCGCGACCATCGCGGGGACCAGCACCACCACCGGCGACGGCGGCATGACCCCGGAAGAGCGTGGCCAGTCGCAGCATCTGGTCTATCAATACCTGCCATCGCGTTATGGCATGAACCCGGACGACCTGCGCAAGGCCGATGCCATCGAGATCGTGCTGGGGCAGGGCGCCAAACCGGGCGGCGGTGGCATGTTGCTGGGCATGAAAGTCACCGAACGGGTGGCTGGCATGCGTACCTTGCCAGTCGGTGTCGATCAGCGTTCGGCATGCCGTCACCCGGACTGGACCGGCCCTGACGATCTGGCGATCAAGATTGCCGAGATTCGCGAGATCACCGACTGGGAAAAACCGATCTACGTGAAGATCGGTGCCAGCCGTCCCTACTACGACGTGAAACTGGCCGTGAAAGCCGGCGCCGACGTGATCGTGCTCGACGGCATGCAGGGCGGTACGGCGGCGACTCAGGAAGTGTTCATCGAACACGTCGGCATCCCGATTCTGCCTGCCATCCCCCAGGCCGTGCAGGCGTTGCAGGAAATGGGCATGCACCGCAAGGTGCAGTTGATCGTCTCCGGCGGCATCCGCAACGGCGCCGACGTGGCCAAGGCCATGGCGCTGGGTGCCGACGCAGTGGCGATTGGCACGGCGGCACTGATAGCGCTGGGCGACAACCATCCGCGGCTCGACGAAGAACTGAGAAAAATCGGCTCGGCAGCGGGTTACTACGACGACTGGCAAAACGGCCGCGACCCGGCGGGCATCACCACCCAGGACCCGGAACTGTCCAAACGTCTCGACCCGGTCGAAGGCGGCCGGCGCCTGGCCAACTACCTGCGCGTACTCGTCCTCGAAGCCCAGACCATGGCCCGCGCATGCGGTAAATCACACCTGCACAACCTCGACCCGGAAGACCTGGTGGCACTGACCGTCGAATCAGCAGCCATGGCCCGCGTGCCCCTGGCCGGGACATCGTGGATTCCCGGGTCTGGTTCTGGTTACTGACGCCATGACGTGCTTTCGAAGGCGATGTACTGACTGACGCCATAACGTGCTTTCGATCACGATGGCACAGACGACACAAATTGCGACGTAAGTGACGGCTGAGGCCTGGCGCTGATCCGGGGGGAACTCGGCAGGACGCCGAGTTAGCCGCACCGGGCCATGGATGGCCAGTTGCGGCGACCCCCGGATCAGTGACAGGGCGAAGGAACCCGACGAAGTCGGGCCGGAAACGGAGCTGCGGGCTTTGCCTACTTTGGCCCCATCAAAGTAGGTCGCCGAAGGGCGAAAAGGTGACCTGAGTCGAACCCCAATCCACCTGAAAAAGAAAAACCGCCGTGTGACGCAGAGCGTCACGAAATGCATTACCACGCGGAGCATGGGAACGAGCGTCGCAATGTGATTTTTGATCACGTTGGCACCCGCGAGAATCGAGTGTATCCCTACGGAGTGCATGACGATGAACCCTCAAGAGGCCAAAGAGCCTCGCCTTTCTGAATAACCCTCTTTGCTGCCAGACACTTTCCATTCATTTGCGGGAGCTTTGAACATGGTCAATCGTCTACACGGCAAATCCCTTACAGCCTTACTCGCGCTCGGCGCCTTTGCTCCGATTGCGCAGGCAACTGACGCCCCCGTCCTGAACACCGGCAGCACAGCCTGGATGGTCACCGCAGCCGTTCTGGTCCTGTTCATGTGCCTTCCGGGGCTGGCACTCTTCTACGGCGGTCTGGTACGGGCCAAGAACATGCTGTCGCTGTTTACCCAATGTTTCGGCATTGCCGGAGTCGTGGGCGTGCTGTGGGTCATCTATGGCTACAGCATGGTGGTGGACACTAGCAACATGGTCGAAGGGCAAGTGAGTTTCAACAGCTTCGTGGGCGGTCTGAGTCGTGCTTTTCTAGCCGGCATGACGCCCGACAGCCTGGTCGGTGATATCCCTGAAGGGGTGTTCGTGACCTTTCAGATGACCTTCGCCATCATCACTCCGGCGCTGATTGCCGGAGCCTTCGCCGAACGCATGAAGTTTTCTGCGGCGCTGCTGTTCATGGCGCTGTGGTTCACCCTGGTGTATGCGCCTGTCGCGCATATGGTCTGGGGTGGCGCCGGCGCCTTGATGCACAACTGGGGCGTGCTGGACTTCGCCGGCGGCACCGCAGTGCACATCAATGCCGGTGTCGCGGCACTGGCGGCATGCCTGGTACTGGGCAAGCGCAAGGGTTATCAGAACACCCCGATGCCGGCGCACAACCTGAGCCTGACCATGGCCGGCGCAGCCATGCTCTGGGTCGGCTGGTTCGGTTTCAATATCGGTTCCGGTGGCGGCCTGAACGGCACGTCCGGCATCGTCATGCTCAACACGCAAGTGGGGGCGTGCGCCGGGATACTTGGCTGGATGTTCACCGAGTGGTTCAAGGTTGGCAAGCCCAGCGCGCTGGGTCTGGCAAGCGGTGCATTGGCGGGTCTGGTCGGCATCACCCCGGCGTGTGCCTACGTCGGAGTGGGCGGAGCACTGGCCATCGGCGTGCTGTGCGGAGTGTTCTGCTACCTGAGCGTGACCGTGCTGAAAAAACGCCTGGGCTATGACGACAGCCTCGACGTCTTCGGCCTGCACGGCATCGGCGGCATGATCGGTGCTGTACTGACCGGCGTGTTCTGCGTACCCGCACTGGGCGGTCTGGTGCCCGATGTCAGCATGGGCGCCCAAGTGATTGCCCAGATCAAAGGCGTGCTGTTCACCACCGCCTACTGCTTCGCGGTCAGCTGGATCATCCTCAAAGCCGTGCAGGCACTGATCGGCCTGCGCGCTCACGAGTCAGTCGAAGAAATGGGCCTGGACCTGGCCGAGCACAACGAACGGGCCTACAACCATTGAGAGGGCTGCCGGCCAATGTCATGCCTTGCGCGAGGTCGCTGCATATACAAGCGCTTTTCTATCGCGATGGCACAGACGACGCAGAGTGCGACGTTAGTGACGGCTGAGTCCTGGCGCTGATCCGGGGGT
>NZ_JARVSW010000048.1:0-153293 GCF_030208985.1 Pseudomonas sp. MEJ108 | reverse complement strand
ACTTTGGTCCCTCAAAGTGAGTCGCCGAGGGGCGAAAAGGTGACTTGAGTCGAACCCCCAGCCACCTGAAATCGCAGAACCGCCGTGTGACGCAGAGCGTCACGAACTGCATGCCAACGCGGAGCATTGGCACAAGACTCTGCATAACCACCCACTGCGTTCCACTTGCCCGCCCAAGCCCGTCACCCGTAACATCCCGCCCATGAAAAAACCGGCCTATATCGGGCGCTTTGCGCCGACTCCCAGTGGTTACCTGCATTTTGGCTCGCTGGTCGCAGCCCTAGCCTCCTATCTCGATGCGCGCGCGGCAGACGGTCAGTGGCTGTTGCGCATGGAGGATCTCGACCCGCCGCGTGAAGTGGCCGGCGCGCAGGCGGGGATTCTCGAGACACTCGAGCGCTACGGTTTTGAATGGGACGGCCAGATGGTGCGGCAAAGCGAGCGCCATGACGCCTACGCCGAGATCCTCCAGCGCTGGTTCAATCATGGCCTGGCCTACGCCTGCACCTGCTCGCGCAAACAGCTCGAAGGCTTTCAGGGTATTTATCCGGGTTTCTGCCGCAATGCCGGACATTCGCCAGACAACGCGGCGATCCGCATTCGCGTACCGGAGCTGGAATATCGTTTCGACGACCGGGTTCAGGGCACCTTCAAAATGCACCTGGGCCGCGAAAGCGGTGACTTTGTGATCCGCAGGCGCGATGGGCTGTATGCCTATCAACTGGCCGTGGTCATTGACGACGCCTGGCAAGGCGTCACCGATATCGTCCGCGGCGCCGACCTGCTCGACTCGACCCCCCGCCAGCTGTACCTGCAGGAACTGCTGGGCCTGCCCCAACCGCGCTACCTGCATGTACCGTTGATCACCCAGCCGGATGGCCACAAGCTGGGCAAGTCCTATCGCTCCCCACCGCTGCCGGCCGATCAGGCGACGCCGCTGCTGCTGCGGGCCTTGCGCGCATTGGGGCAACCGCTCGATACGCACATGGCCGACGGCACTGCACAGGAAGTGCTTGCCTGGGGCATCCGTCACTGGAACGCTGACCTGATACCCCGACTGCGCAATATTGAAGAAGCCCGGATAGACTGATCCAGAGCGGTCGCCACAAACTGCGACGCAAGGATACTTGCAGGTTGCCCGGCATCCGTTAACATGCCGCTCCTCATCTACCAGCGCAGGGAGACCAGATGTACATATACCGGTTGGTTTTGCTTCTGGTGGTCGGCATTTATCTGTTCTCTCCAGCCATCATGGACTGGTGGATCGATGCCACAGGTGCCTGGTATCGGCCCTACATGTTGTGGCTGATCCTGATTGTGGTGACGTTCATTCTGCAGAGCCAGCGAGATGCCGATGAGCTTTAGTCTGACGCAGATGCTGCTGGTCAGCGCCGCCTACCTGCTGGTGCTGTTCGGTGTAGCCTGGGTCAGCGAACACGGCCTGATTCCGCGCTGGATCATTCGTCATCCGCTGACTTACACCCTGTCACTGGGCGTCTACGCCAGCGCCTGGGCGTTTTATGGCACGGTCGGTCTGGCCTATCAGTATGGCTACGGCTTTCTGTCCAGTTATCTGGGGGTATCCGGGGCCTTCCTCCTCGCGCCGGTGCTGCTTTACCCGATCCTCAGAATTACCCGCACCTACCAGCTGTCATCACTGGCCGATCTGTTCGCGTTCCGTTTTCGCAGCACCTGGGCCGGTGCACTGACCACCGTATTCATGCTGATCGGCGTGCTGCCGCTGCTGGCCTTGCAGATTCAGGCGGTCGCCGACTCCATCGGCATTCTGACCCGCGAGCCCGTGCAGGACAGGGTCGCCGTGGCGTTCTGCGCACTGATCACCCTGTTCACGATTTTCTTCGGCTCACGGCACATCGCGACCCGCGAGAAACACGAGGGCCTGGTGTTCGCCATCGCCTTTGAATCGCTGATCAAGCTGATTGCCCTGGGCGGCGTCGGTCTGTATGCCTTGTATGGCGTGTTCGACGGCCCGCAACAGCTGGAACTGTGGCTGCTGCAGAATCAGACCGCCCTCGCCTCGCTGCACACGCCTTTGCAGGAAGGCCCGTGGCGCACGCTGCTGCTGGTGTTCTTCGCCTCGGCCATCGTCATGCCGCACATGTATCACATGACCTTTACCGAAAACCTCAATCCGCGCTCGCTGGTCAGCGCCAGTTGGGGTCTGCCGCTGTTTCTGCTGTTGATCAGCCTGGCTGTGCCGTTGATCCTCTGGGCCGGGCTGAAACTCGGCGCCACCACCAGCCCGGAATATTTCACGCTAGGCATCGGTATCGCCGCCAACAGCAAGTCCCTGGCCCTGCTCGCTTACATCGGCGGGCTGTCGGCGGCCAGCGGGCTGATCATCGTCACCACGCTTGCGCTGTCCGGCATGGCACTCAATCACCTGGTGCTGCCGCTGTATCAGCCACCCGCCGAGGGCAATATCTATCGCTGGCTGAAGTGGACGCGACGCGGACTGATCGTGGCGATCATCGCGCTGGGTTACGGCTTCTACCTGATGCTCGGCGCGCAGCAGGATCTGGCCAACCTGGGCATCGTCGCCTTCGTTGCAACCCTGCAATTTCTGCCGGGCGTGCTGTCGGTGCTGTACTGGCCGACCGCCAACCGACGCGGCTTCATCGCCGGGCTGCTGGCCGGCATTTCAGTCTGGGCGGTCAGCATGCTGTTGCCGCTGATCGGCAACCTGCAGGGCTTCTATATTCCCTGGCTGAACATGATCTACGTGCTGGACGACACCAGTTGGCACATGGCAGCCATCGCCTCGCTCGCCGCCAACGTCTTGCTGTTCACCCTGATCTCGCTGTTCACCAATGCCAGCCCTGAAGAAGCCGGGGCCGCCGAGGCCTGCGCAGTCGACAACGTGCGTCGCCCACAGCGCCGTGAACTGCACGCCGTGTCGCCGCAGGAGTTCGCCACCCAACTGGCCAAGCCGCTGGGCGCGAAAGCCGCGCAGAAGGAGGTCGAGCAAGCGCTGCGCGATCTCTACCTGCCCTTCGACGAGCGCCGCCCTTATGCCCTGCGCCGCCTGCGCGACCGCATCGAGGCCAACCTGTCCGGGCTGATGGGGCCGAGCGTTGCCCAGGACATGGTGGAAACCTTTCTGCCGTACAAATCAGGCAGCGAAAAATACGTCACCGAAGACATACATTTCATTGAAAGCCGGCTTGAGGACTACCACTCGCGCCTCACCGGCCTTGCCGCCGAACTCGATGCCCTGCGTCGCTACCACCGCCAGACCCTACAGGAGCTGCCGATGGGCGTCTGCTCGCTGGCCGAAGATCAGGAGATCCTGATGTGGAACAGGGCCATGGAAGAATTGACCGGCATCGTCGCGCAGCGTGTGGTCGGCTCGCGACTGGAAACCATTGCCGAGCCGTGGAAGGGCCTGCTGACCGGTTTTACCAGCCTGCCCGATGAGCATTTGCACAAGCAGAAGCTCGGTCTGGACGGCCAGACACGCTGGCTCAATCTGCACAAGGCAGCCATCAACGAGCCTCTGGCGCCGGGCAACAGCGGCCTGGTGGTGCTGGTCGAGGACCTGACCGACACGCAGATGCTCGAAGACAAGCTGGTGCACTCGGAACGCCTGGCAAGCATCGGCCGCCTGGCCGCCGGTGTGGCGCACGAAATCGGTAATCCGATCACCGGCATTGCCTGCCTCGCCCAGAACCTGCGCGAAGAACGTGAAGAAGACGGCGAGCTCAAGGAAATCAGCAGCCAGATCCTCGAACAGACCAAACGCGTATCGCGCATCGTCCAGTCATTGATGAGCTTTGCTCACGCGGGCGCTCATCAGCATAGCGACGAAGCCGTTTGTCTGGCCGTGGTGGCTCAGGATGCTATTGGTCTGCTGGCACTGAACCGGCGCAATTTCGAAGTACACTTCTACAACCTGTGTAACCCCGAGCACTGGGCGGTTGGCGATCCGCAACGGCTGGCGCAGGTGTTGATCAACCTGCTCTCCAACGCCCGCGACGCCTCCCCGGCAGGCAGCGCAGTCAGGGTCAGAAGCGAAGTATCCGAGCACACTGTGGACTTGATCGTCGAAGACGAAGGCAGTGGGATTTCAAAGGCAATCATGGACCGATTGTTCGAGCCGTTCTTCACCACCAAGGATCCTGGCGAGGGAACCGGACTTGGCCTGGCGCTGGTCTATTCCATCGTTGAAGAGCATTATGGACAAATCACCATCGACAGCCCGGCCGATCCCGAGCAGCAGCGTGGAACCCGAATCAGGGTGACCTTGCCACGCCATGTCGACGCGACGTCCACCGCGAACTGAGACCGTCGAGAGAACTGAATCAATGCCGCATATTTTGATCGTCGAAGACGAAACGATTATCCGCTCAGCCCTGCGTCGCCTGCTTGAACGCAACCAGTATGAAGTCAGTGAAGCCGGCTCCGTTCAAGAGGCTCAGGAACGCTTCAGCATCCCGTCGTTCGATCTGATCGTCAGCGACCTGCGCTTGCCCGGCGCACCCGGCACCGAGCTGATCAAGCTCGGCGAGGGCAAACCGGTGCTGATCATGACCAGTTACGCGAGCCTGCGCTCGGCAGTCGATTCGATGAAGATGGGCGCGGTGGACTACATCGCCAAACCCTTCGATCACGATGAAATGCTCCAGGCCGTCTCGCGGATCCTGCGTGATCGGCAGACGGTCAAGCACCTTCAGGACGAACGCGGCGCCACCGCCCGGACCAGCAGCGCTGAAAAAGGCCCGGCACAGAACCACAATGGCGAGATCGGCATCATCGGCTCATGCCCGCCCATGCTGGATCTTTACAGCAAGATCCGCAAAGTCGCCCCGACTGATTCCAACGTCCTGATTCAAGGGGAATCGGGCACCGGTAAGGAACTGGTCGCCCGCGCCCTGCACAACCTCTCACGCCGCGCCAAGGCGCCGATGATCTCCGTCAACTGTGCGGCCATTCCCGAATCGCTGATCGAGTCCGAACTGTTCGGTCATGAAAAAGGCGCGTTCACCGGGGCCAGCGCAGGCCGCGCAGGTCTGGTCGAGGCTGCTGACGGTGGCACGCTGTTTCTCGATGAAATCGGCGAGCTGCCGCTGGAAGCCCAGGCTCGCCTGCTGCGCGTATTGCAGGAAGGCGAGATTCGCCGGGTCGGTTCGGTGCAATCGCAAAAGGTCGACGTACGCCTGATTGCCGCGACCCACCGGGACCTGAAAACGCTGGCCAAAAATGGCGAGTTTCGTGAAGACCTGTTCTATCGTCTGCACGTCATCGCCCTGAAGCTCCCGGCGCTGCGCGAACGTGGCAACGACATCCTGGAAATCGCCCATGCGTTCCTGGTTCGCCAGAGCGGCAAGGTCGGACGCGACGACCTCAAATTTGCACACGACGCCGAACAAGCGATCCGCCATTACAGCTGGCCGGGTAACGTACGCGAGCTGGAAAACGCTGTGGAACGCTCGGTGATTCTGTGCGAGAACCCGGAAATCACCGCTGACCTGCTGGGCATCGACATCGAGCTCGACGGTCTGGATGACGACGAGTACATGGGCATGGCGCCGTTACCGGGCTCTTCCGGCTCGTCGGGCAACGAGCCCGCCGAAGACCTGTCACTCGAAGACTATTTTCAGCACTTCGTTCTGGAGCATCAGGATCACATGACTGAAACCGAGCTGGCGCGCAAGCTGGGCGTCAGTCGCAAATGTCTGTGGGAACGCCGTCAGCGTCTGGGCATCCCGCGGCGCAAGGGCGTCGCCAGCGAGACATAAAACCGGCCCAGGGCTCTGGCACGCGGTGCGCAGGGCGGGGACAAACTGTTACCTCAAGCGTTTCACGTAACAAAAGCCGGGTCTTACGGTAACGCAGGCCCGGCTTTTTTGTGTGCGCAAAAACGCCCTGCTGCCCGAAAAGCCCCGGTTTACGGGGCCTGGCAAAAGTTGGCACAGCTTCTGCTATATGTTTAGTACAAGAAGAACAACAAGCAGTACGACACCCACAATAAAAACAATACGAATCGACTCACGCATAACAAGAACAACACGGCGGAGGCGCAGCTAACTGATTCTTTTGGAGAGGAGTTGTATTTGGGGCTTGCCCCGCAACCAGGCCGAGAACAACAAAAACTACCCTTAGGTAGCGCCTGAACTGGTTGGATCGAATGATCATTGCAACGCAGCGACCAAAGCAATCCGTTTGCTCTTGACTCCCGACTGGGAGGTTTCACAGACGCAGGTCTCGTGAATGGGCACTCAACAAAAACAAGAAGCCCAGGCAGAAAACAATAATAAAGAGCACACACTTTGGGGGAGCTTCGGCTCCCCCAGTAGCTTCCCCGCCTTGATCCGCGCCATCGTTTACCCTTCCGCGACAGCTTCCTACACCATCCCTCGACTAAATGCTAGAATCCCCGCCCATCATGCGGTCATTCCACGTTTTTGGCCGAATATTCCTTCAAACAGTGCATCCCATGCTGAAGAAGTTGTTCCAGTCATTTCGTTCCCCACTGCGCAAACCGCAGCAACATACGCGCACCACGCCTGAAGTGCTCAACAGCAGCCAACATTCGCTGCAACGCAGTCAGTTCAGCCGCTATGCCGTGAATATCGTCGAGCGCCTGCAGAACGCCGGCTACCAGGCCTATCTGGTCGGTGGCTGCGTACGCGACATGATGCTCAACATCACGCCCAAGGATTTCGACGTCGCCACCAGCGCCACGCCCGAACAGGTGCGTGCCGAATTCCGCAACGCGCGGATCATCGGCCGCCGGTTCAAGCTGGTGCACATCCACTTCGGTCGCGAGATCATCGAAGTGGCGACGTTCCGCGCCAATCATCCCCAGGATGACGAAGAAGAGGACAGCAACCAGTCCTCGCGCAACGAAAGCGGACGCATCCTGCGTGACAACGTATACGGCACGCTTGAAGAAGACGCCCAGCGTCGCGACTTCACGATCAACGCGCTTTACTACGACCCGGTCAGCGAACGCGTCCTGGATTACGCCAATGGCGTGCACGACATCCGCAATCGCCTGATCCGCCTGATCGGCGATCCGGAGCAGCGTTATAAGGAAGACCCGGTGCGCATGCTGCGTGCCGTGCGTTTCGCTGCCAAGCTGGACTTCGGTATCGAGAAGCACAGCGCTCAGCCGATCCGTGCACTGGCGCCGATGCTGCGTGACATTCCGTCGGCACGCCTGTTCGAGGAAGTGCTCAAACTGTTCCTCTCCGGGCATGCCGCCCCCACCTTTGAAATGCTGGTGGACCTGGAACTGTTCGAACCGTTGTTCCCGGCCAGCTCCAAGGCCCTGGAATACAACCCGACCTACACCCATACGCTGATCAGCAATGCGCTGATCAATACCGACCTGCGCATCAAGCAGAACAAACCGGTCACGCCGGCGTTCCTGTTCGCTGCCCTGCTCTGGCCTGCGCTGCCGGCCAAGGTGCTGCGTGCCCAGGAACGTGGCATGCCGCCGATCGCAGCCATGCAGGAAGCCGCTCACGAACTGATCATCGAACAGTGCCAGCGCATCGCTATCCCCAAGCGCTTCACGCTGCCGATCCGCGAGATCTGGGACATGCAGGAGCGCCTGCCGCGCCGTTCGGGCAAGCGTGCCGACCTGCTGCTCGACAACTCGCGGTTCCGCGCCGGCTACGATTTCCTGCTGTTGCGTGAAACAGCGGGCGAGCAGACCGATGGTCTGGGCCAGTGGTGGACCGATTATCAGGACTGCAACGACAGCGAACGCCGCGACATGATTCGCGACCTGAGCAACAAGCCCGAGGCGGCCGGCACAGCCCCGCGCAAGCGGCGTCGTAACAGCGGCGCCAAACGCAAGCGCACCACGGGCGAGGCGCAAAGCGGTGAATGAACCGCTGTTGGCCACTGAACGCGTGTACATCGGTCTGGGCAGCAATCTGGCTGACCCTGCCGAGCAATTGCGCAGCGCCCTCAAGGCCATTGCGCAGCTACCCGATTGTCAGTTGAGCGGCGTGTCGTCCTTCTATATCAGCGACTCGCTGCTGCCCGGCCAACCGCGCTTCACCAATGCCGTCGCGGCAATCGATACCGCTCTGGCGCCCCTGGCGCTGCTTGATGCGCTACAGGCCATCGAACTGGACCAGGGCCGTGAACGCCACGAACGCTGGGGGCCACGCACGCTGGACCTCGATATTCTGCTGTTCGGCGACCATCTTATCGATGAGCCACGCCTCAAGGTGCCGCATTACCACATGCAGGCCAGGGCATTCGTGCTGTACCCGCTGGCAGAGCTGGCTCCGGGGCTGACACTGGCCGACGGCCGACCACTGAATCGTCTGCTCGATGAATGCCCGTTCACAGGCCTTGAGCGTCTGCCCGCCGAGGCATGAAGCCTGTCTGTCACCGCGCCGGTGTAACCGCTCCGACGCACAGGTAACACCTTCAATTGACTTCACGCCCCCTCCTCACGAAGATAGGCCTCCCGCCGCCACACCACAGGCGAACGGGCGTGAAACAGGCCTTTGCAAAACACCGCGACACGACGGTGTGCCTGCTTTTCCAGGATGACTCTCACGCGCTGAGCACCCGTCTTCACAGCGCCTGATGGAGGACTTTACATGCCGAACATAACCGTTACGTCGCTGCTGGCCATGAAGCAGAAGGGTGAGAAGATCACCATGCTGACCTGCTACGACGCAACCTTCGCCCACACGGCCTCCCAGGCGGGTGTCGAAGTGCTGCTGATAGGCGACTCGCTGGGCATGGTCCTGCAAGGTCACGACAGCACCCTGCCTGTTACCACCGCTGAAACGGCGTACCACGTTGCCTGTGTGAAACGCGGCAACCAGGGCGCGATGATTCTTGCCGACCTGCCGTTCATGGCCAACGCAACGCTGGAGCAGACCCTGATCAACAGCGCAACGCTGATGCAGGCGGGCGCCCACATGATCAAGGTCGAAGGCGCTGCCTGGCTGGCCGAGTCGATCCGTTTGCTGGCCGAGCGCGGCATTCCGGTGTGCGCGCACATGGGCCTGACCCCACAGGCAGTCAACGTGCTGGGCGGCTACAAGGTTCAGGGCCGGCTGGAGACGCAGGCGCGGCAGATGCGCGCCGATGCCATCGCACTGGAACAGGCGGGCGCAGCGATGATCCTGCTGGAGTGCGTGCCCAGCGAACTGGCCGAGGAAATCACCCAGGCGGTGAAGGTCCCGGTCATCGGCATTGGCGCAGGCAGCGCCACTGATGGTCAGGTCCTGGTGCTGCACGACATGCTCGGCCTGTCCATCACCGGGCGCGTGCCCAAGTTCGTGAAAAACTTCATGACCGGCCAGCCCGATATCCAGTCGGCTATCCGGGCCTACGTGACCGCCGTCAAAGACCTCAGCTTTCCGGCCACTGAACACGGATTCTCGGCATGAACACAGTAAAAACCGTACAGGACCTGCGCGCCGCCGTTGCGCGGGCACGCAGCGAAGGCAAGCGGATCGCGCTGACCCCGACGATGGGCAACCTGCACAGCGGCCACGCCGCGCTGGTCACCAAGGCGGCGCAGCGTGCCGATTTCGTGGTCGCCACTATTTTCGTCAATCCGCTGCAGTTCGGCCCCAACGAAGACCTGGCCACCTACCCTCGCACGCTGGCTGCCGATCAAGAAAAACTCCTGCAGGCCGGCTGCAATCTGCTGTTCACGCCCAGCGTGGAAGAAATGTACCCGCACGGCATGGCCGACCAGACACTGGTCAGCGTGCCGCACCTGTCGCAAGGCCTGTGTGGCGCCAGCCGTCCCGGCCATTTCGAAGGTGTCGCGACCGTGGTCAGCAAGCTGTTCAACATGGTGCAGCCTGACCTGGCGATTTTTGGTGAAAAAGACTTCCAGCAACTGGCCGTGATTCGGGCCATGGTGCGTGATCTGAACATGCCGATCCAGATCATCGGCGAACCGACGGTACGCGCTGACGATGGTCTGGCGCTGTCCTCGCGCAACGGGTATCTGAGCGACGATCAGCGCGCCGCGGCACCCGCGCTGTATCAAGCGATCCGCCAGACCGCCGACGTGATCAGTGCCGGCGAACAGGATTTCGACGCATTGCTGGCGAGCAAGAAGCAGCAACTGGAGGCTGCCGGTTTTCGCATCGACTATCTGGAGATACGCGATGCCACCAGCCTGCGTCCGGCGACTGCCGACAATCGCGAAGTGGTCATCCTCGCAGCGGCATTCCTGGGCAAAACCCGCTTGATCGACAACCTGCACCTGACCAGAAGCTGACAGGATGTGCGCCGGCAATGAACTAAGGCACACCGGCAATGCCATACCGGTACAGGTTGCCTGAACCACAACCGACCGTATTCGTGACAAAGCCCCGGTTGCCTGTGTGTGAAAAAGTACCGGGGTCATGTAAGGCGAGGCGCAGACAAACAGGTACGCGAAGGGTAGTCTGCGATGTGTAGCCCGTGAGAAAGCTTGCGACCTCGCTCCAAGAATATCCAAAGACAGAACCAGTTAAAGGAAACCCGCAGCGATGGCGTACTACCGCACTCCTTCCGATGTGACCGCTCTGCCCGCCTGGCAAGCGTTGAACAAACACCGCCAGGCCATGCAGAACTTCAGCATGCGCGAAGCGTTCAACACCGACCCGCAGCGCTTCAGCCAATTCACCCTCAGCAGCGCTGGCCTGTTTCTCGATTATTCCAAAAACCTGATCACCACCGAGACCCGCGACCTGTTGGTCAGCCTGGCGGGTGAAGTGGGCCTCAAGGAGGCGATCAAGGCTCAGTATGATGGCGAGCTGGTCAACTCATCCGAAGGCCGCCCTGCCCTGCACACCGCTCTGCGCCGCCCGGTCGGCGACAAGTTGAAAGTCAACGGCGTCGATGTGATGCCGGACGTACACCGCGTCCTCAATCAGATGACCGAACTGGTCGGCCGCATCCATGACGGCCTGTGGCGCGGTTATACCGAAAAACCGATCACCGACGTGGTGAACATCGGCATCGGCGGCTCGTTCCTCGGCCCGGAGCTGGTCTCCGAAGCGCTGGTGGCCTACGCGCACAAAGGTGTCCGCTGCCATTACCTGGCCAACATCGACGGCAGCGAGTTCCATGAGCTGTCGATGAAGATTCGTGCCGAGACCACGCTGTTCATCGTCTCGTCGAAATCCTTCAATACGCTGGAAACCCTGAAAAATGCGCAAGCTGCACGCGCCTGGTACCTGGCGCAGGGCGGCTCGGAAGTCGAACTGCATCGCCACTTCATCGCGGTGTCCAGCAACAACGCGGCGGCCGTGGCCTTCGGCATCCGTGAAGAAAACATCTTCCCGATGTGGGACTGGGTCGGCGGTCGCTATTCGCTGTGGTCGGCCATCGGTCTGCCTATCGCGCTGGCCATCGGCATGTCCAACTTCAAGGAACTGCTGTCCGGTGCCTACACCATGGACCAGCATTTCCAGAGCGCGCCTTTCGAACAGAACATGCCGGTATTACTGGGCTTGCTGGGCGTCTGGTACGGCAATTTCTGGAACGCACAAAGCCACGCGATCCTGCCGTACGACCACTACCTGCGCAACATCACCAAGCACTTGCAACAACTGGACATGGAATCCAACGGCAAGAGCGTCCGTCAGGACGGTACGCCGACCTCGACCGACACCGGACCGGTGATCTGGGGCGGCGTGGGTGCCAACGGTCAGCACGCTTACCACCAGTTGCTGCACCAGGGCACGCAGATGATTCCGGCCGACTTCATTGTGCCGATCGTCAGCTTCAACCCGGTTGCCGACCACCACCAGTGGCTGTACGCCAACTGTCTGTCGCAGAGCCAGGCACTGATGATGGGCAAGACCCGCGCAGAAGCCGAAGCCGAGCTGCGCGAGAAGGGTATGGACGAGCAAGAGGTGCAGAAGCTGGCACCGCACAAGGTCATCCCCGGCAACCGTCCGAGCAACACGCTGGTGGTCGAGCGCATCAGCCCGCGTCGTCTTGGCGCGCTGGTGGCCATGTATGAACACAAGGTGTTCGTGCAGAGCGTGATCTGGGGCACCAACGCCTTTGACCAATGGGGTGTGGAGCTGGGCAAGGAAATGGGCAAGGCGGTGTACCAGCGTCTGACCGGCGGCACCGAAGAGCCGGCTGACGATGCATCGACCCAAGGCCTGATCAACTACTTCCGCGGCCGTCACCGCGGCTGATTGTTTCCCTCTCGTTCCCACGCTCTGCGCTCAGCGTTACGCAGAAGTCTTGATGAGTAGGGGAAACGGGGCTTTTGTAGGAGCGACCGGGGCGGCGATCCGCCTTGTTCGCGAAGGCGTTATGTCAGACGCAGAAACTTCTGCGGCTGCACAGGGCCCTTTCGCGAACAAGTTCGCTCCCACGCCCTGCGGGCAGAAGCCCTGTACATCATCAGCGGATGTACGCTCTCCTTGTAGGAGCGAACTTGTTCGCGAAAGCTTTATTTCGAGTGATACATCTTTAGCGGATGTACCGGCCCTTTCGCAAGCAAGCGAAGGGTCGCACGGTCCGTTACCACAAAAGTCTCTTTGCCGTACTTCCCTCCCTGATGCCCGAGCCCGACATGGAATTCATCCGCACCCGCATCGAAACCCAGGTCATCAGCCTTACCGGCCTGGCCCTGGGTCAGCTGGATCTGGAGACCCCCAAGGGCGACCCGGGTCTGTTTGGCCCTCAGGCGGTGTGCTGGAAGGTGCATGGCGATTTCACCAGCATGCTGGTCGGCGGCATCAGCGCATTGATGCTGCAGGCGTTGCACCCGCTGGCACTGGCGGGCATCTGGGACCACTCCAACTTTCGTCAGGACATGCTCGGCCGCCTGCGGCGCACCGGGCAGTTTCTGTCCGGCACCACCTACGGCTCTACGCGAGATGCCAACTGGCTGATCGACAAGGTCCGCAACATTCACCTGAACATCGTCGGCACCGCGCCCGATGGCCGGCCGTATGCGGCCAGCGATCCGGATTTGCTGACCTGGGTGCATGTGGCCGAAGTCAGCAGCTTCCTCGCAGCGCATGTGCGCTATCTGAACCCGGACATGCCGCTCGCCGATCAGGACGCGTACTACGCGGAAACGGCGCTGGTCGCCGAGCGACTCGGCGCGCGCAACGTTCCGCGCTCCCGTCAGGCCATTGCTGACTATCTGGCCGACATACGCGGCCAACTGGTCTGTGACGCGCGCAGCCGCGAAGTGCTGCGCCTGCTGCTCGATGCGCCCGCACCCAACTGGCTGGCCAAGCCTTTTGGCGTGTTGATGATGCGCGCCGGTATCGAGCTGCTGCCGGACTGGGCCAGCGACATGCTCGACGTCACGCAAAGCCCCTTCAAGCGCCGGATGATCCGCCTGGGCGTCAACAATACTGCGCCCATTCTGCGCTGGGCCGTGCGCGACGGATCGGCGCAACGTGCCAGACGCCGCATGGGCGTTTGAACGTGACATGAAGGTTTTCGGCAAACCGTGACCGGGCGGTTCACGGTTGGAACCTGCCTGCCTATCTGTGCCACCATGAGCACTCAATAACAATGAGGATCAGCACCATGCACGACGTCGTTATCGTCGCCGCCACGCGTACCGCCGTGGGCAGTTTTCAGGGCTCACTGGCCTCTGTCGCCGCAGTCGACCTCGGCGCAGCGGTCATTCGTCAACTGCTTGCCCGCACCGGCGTGGACGGCGCGCAGGTCGATGAGGTCATCATGGGTCAGGTGCTGACCGCAGGCGCTGGCCAGAACCCTGCGCGGCAGGCAGCCATCAAGGCCGGCCTGCCCTTCTCGGTGCCGGCCATGACCCTGAACAAGGTCTGCGGCTCCGGCCTCAAGGCCCTGCACCTGGCGACCCAGGCGATTCGTTGCGGCGACGCCGAGATCATCATCGCCGGTGGCCAGGAAAACATGAGCCTGTCCAACTACGTGCTGCCGGGCGCGCGCACCGGATTGCGCATGGGCCACGCCAGCATGGTCGATACGATGATCACTGACGGCCTGTGGGATGCATTCAATGATTACCACATGGGCATCACTGCCGAGAACCTCGCGCAGCAGTACGACATCAGCCGTGAAGCCCAGGATGAGTTCGCCGCTTTGTCTCAGCAGAAGGCGATGGCTGCGATTGAAGCCGGACGCTTCGTCGATGAGATCACCCCGATCCTGATCCCGCAGCGCAAGGGTGATCCGCTGTCCTTCGTAACAGACGAGCAGCCCCGCGCCGGCACCACTGCCGAGACGCTGGCCAAGCTCAAGCCCGCGTTCAAAAAGGACGGTACGGTCACCGCCGGCAATGCCTCTTCGCTGAACGACGGAGCGGCCGCCGTGATGCTGATGAGTGCCGCTAAAGCCGAGCAACTGGGCCTGCCGGTGCTGGCGCGCATTGCCGGGTATGCCAACGCCGGTGTCGACCCGGCCATCATGGGCATCGGGCCGGTCAGTGCCACACGTCGCTGCCTGGACAAGGCTGGCTGGTCGCTGGCCGAGCTGGACCTGATCGAAGCCAACGAAGCCTTCGCTGCACAGTCCCTGTCGGTCGGCAAGGAGCTGGGGCTGGATCCGCAAAAGCTCAACGTGAATGGTGGCGCTATCGCTCTTGGTCACCCGATTGGCGCGTCGGGCTGCCGCGTGCTGGTAACACTGCTGCACGAGATGATCAGGCGCGATGTGAAGAAGGGCCTGGCCACGCTGTGCATCGGTGGTGGTCAGGGGGTTGCTCTGGCACTCGAACGCTAGAGCAGGAAGAAGGCGCGGGGCAGCCCGCGCCTTGCATCATCAGGCGGCTGCGGGCACCACTTCCATGTCAGCGGGCTCCGGGCGCTTGATCAGCGCGTAGATCACGCCGGTCAGCACACTACCGGCGATGATCGCCACCAGATAAAGCAGCGCATGGTTGATGGCGTTGGGGATCAGCATCACGAACAGGCCGCCATGCGGTGCCATCAGCTTGCAGCCGAAGTACATCGACAGCGCACCGGTCAGCGCGCCACCCACGACACTGGCCGGAATCACTCGCAACGGGTCCTTGGCGGCAAAGGGAATGGCACCTTCCGAAATAAAGCACAGCCCCAGCACGAACGCCGCCTTACCGGCCTCACGCTCGCTCTGGGCGAACTTGCGGCGAGCCAGGATCGTAGCGATGCCCATACCGATGGGTGGCACCATACCCGCAGCCATGGCGGTGGCCATCGGCGCGTAGCTCTGGGACGCCAGCAAACCGACCGAGAAGGCGTAGGACGCCTTGTTGATCGGCCCACCGAGGTCGACGCACATCATTGCGCCCAGCACCACACCCAACAGGATCGCATTGGTGGTGCCCATGCTGTCGAGGAAGTGCGTCAACGCTTCGAGCATGCCAGCAACCGGCTTGCCGACCACGTAGATCATCACCAGACCGGTGAACAGGCTCGACAGCAACGGGATGATCAGAATCGGCTTGAGCGCCTCGACGCTGGCCGGCAGACGTGCGTAGCGGTTGATCGCCGCAGCACTGTAGCCGGCCAGGAAGCCTGCGACGATACCGCCGATGAACCCGGCACCCAGCGTACTCGCCAACAGACCACCGATCATGCCGGGTGCCAGCCCCGGACGGTCAGCAATCGAATAGGCGATGTACCCGGCCAGCAACGGCACCATCAGTTTGAACGCCGCTTCCCCACCGATCTGCATCAGTGCCGCAGCCAGCGTGCCCGGCTCCTTGAACGCGGTGATACCGAATACGAAGGAAAGAGCGATCAACAGCCCGCCCGCCACGACCATCGGCAGCATGAACGACACGCCGGTCAGCAGGTGTTTGTAGACGCCCGCCTTCTCTTGTCTGGCAGGTGACTTGGCGGCGGCCTCATCGGACTCCACCTGCCCTTCCGCCAGGGCTTTTTTCAGAGTCGCTTCGGACTGCTTGAGCGCGATCCCGGTGCCGCAACGGTAGATCTTCTTGCCGGCAAAGCGGTCGGTGTTGACTTCGATATCCGCCGCCAGCAGCACCACATCGGCATCGGCGATGGCCTTGGCGCTGAGCGGGTTACGCGCGCCTACCGAGCCCTGGGTTTCGACTTGCAGGTCGTAATTCAGACGCTTGGCAGCCTGCTGGATCGCTTCGGCCGCCATGAACGTGTGGGCTACACCGGTCGGACAGGCCGTGATTGCAACAATGCGCGGTTGCCCGCCGCTGCCACCGCTTGCCTGAGGCGCCGCTGCTTCGGACGCTGCATGCAACTGCGCTTCTCGCTCGGCGCGCTGCAGAAAGCTGTCGACATCCTGCAACGCATGCGCAGGCGAATCCTGAAACAGACGCTTGCCGACAAAGCGGCTCAAGTCCACAGGACCGGTATTGACCACCAGGACAAGATCGGCGGCTTCGATGTCCTCGGCGGACAACTGCTGATCGGCCTTGTTGGGATCGATGATTTCGACGCTGGTTTCCCAGCCCTGGCGCAGGGCCGCCGCTTCGAGCAATCGTGCGCTGAGTACGCTGCTGACCTTGCCGCTCGGGCAGGCCGTAACTATGGCTAACTTCATGACGATCCTCTCTTATTGTTCTGAAAGGCTGCGTACAGTGACGCCGCCTTCAAGCCGTTTGAGTTGCGCGGCATCGGTAATACCGAAACCGATCTGGGTCACCGCCATGGCGGCAATCGCTGTGGCAGTGCGCAAGGTCTTGTGCGGCTCTTGACCACTGATCAAGCCGTGCACCATGCCCGCCAAAAGCGAGTCGCCCGCACCGACCGTACTGGCCACGGTGACCTTGGGCGGCAGCGAATGCAGCGCCACGCTCGGGCTGAACCAGTGCACGCCTTCGGAGCCTTGAGAGATCACCACATGCTCGATGCCCTGCGCCTGCAGACGCGCGGCCGCCTCGGCTTGCGCCGCGATGGAGATGATCGGAGCGTCGAGGGCATCAGCCAGCTCTTCGGTATTGGGTTTGATCAGCCAGGGCCCGGCCTTCAGACCCGCGCGCAAGGCCAGACCACTGCTGTCCAGCGCCACTTTCAGACCGAGGTCCTTGAGCATCAGCAGCAGTTTTTGCAGCCACTCCGGGGTGACGCCGCGCGGCAGACTGCCCGCCACGACCACCACGTCGAAACCCTGTGCGATCTGTTCGACGCGGGTAAACAGCGCCTGCTGCGCCTCTTCACTGACCTGCGGCCCCGGGCCGTTCAGGTCGGTGATACGGCCACTGCCTTCGGCCAGCTTGATGTTGCTGCGCGTTTCGCCCGGCACCCGCACAAACTCGTCGACGAACTGACGACGCTCGAATAACGCTTCGAACGCTTGCTGATTGTCGACGCCGAGAAAGCCGGCAACGGTCAGGTCATGGCCCAGGTCAGCCAGCACCTGCGCCACATTCAGGCCTTTTCCCGCGGCGTGAGTGAGCATCGCCGTGCTGCGGTTGACCTGGCCCAGCTCCAACTGCCCCAACTGCACAGTCAGGTCCAGCGCCGGGTTCATGGTCAGGGTAAGAATCTTCGCCATTACACAGCCTCCACAAGCGCGCGGACTTCGGCGGCGCTGCCCGCCGTCAGCGCATTTTGCGCCAGTTCCCGAGCGCTGCTCAGGGTCAGTTCACGCACGCAAGCCTTGACCTCGCCAATGCTGCGCGCCGAGACACTCAATTCATCCACGCCCAGGCCGACCAGAATCGGCACCGCCAGCGGGTCTGCAGCCAGTTCGCCGCACACGCCCACCCATTTGCCGTTGGCATGCGCTGCGCGTACGGTCATGTCGATCAGTTGCAGCACCGACGGGTGCAGCCCGTCAGCCTGGGCCGACAGTGTCGGGTGGCCGCGGTCGATGGCCATGGTGTATTGCGTCAGGTCATTGGTGCCGATGCTGAAGAAGTCCACCTCCTTCGCCAGCACCGGGGCGATCAGCGCAGCCGATGGCACTTCGATCATGATCCCCAGTTGCAGGTCGCTGACCGGAATTTCCTCGCGCAGGCGCTGGGTCATGTCCCGCGCCTGACGCCACTCTTCGAGCGTGCCGATCATTGGGAACATGATGCGCAGCGGGCCGCTGTCTGCCGAACGCAACAGGGCGCGAAGCTGGCTTTCCATGACATCAGGACGCTGCAGGGTAAGACGGATACCGCGGACGCCGAGGAACGGGTTTTCCTCTTTGGCGATCGGCCAGTAAGGCAGCGGCTTGTCGCCACCGACGTCCAGGGTACGCACCACCAGCGGACGCCCGCCCAGATCGGTCAGCACGCGGCGGTATTCAGCTTCCTGCGTGGCTTCATCCGGCGCCTGGGAATGCGCCATGAACAGCAGCTCGGTGCGCAGCAGACCGACGCCTTCCGCGCCCTGCTCCACGGCAGCCGGTGTGCCGGTGCTGTCGCCGATATTGGCGAAGACTTCGACGGCATGACCATCGCGCGTCACAGCGGGCTCCATGCGCGCTGCGGCGGCCGCCTTGAGACGTTGCTCACGCGCGTCACGGTCCTGTACTGCGCGCTGCAGGGTCGCCTCGTCAGGCGCGACGGTCAGCCGTCCGCGCTGGCTGTCGAGCAGCAGTACGGTGCCCGGCTTGAGCAGCAGCACTTCATCACCGGCCCCGACCAGCGCGGGAATGCCCAGCGCACGCGCCACGATGGCACTGTGCGCGGTGGCACCGCCGCGTGCGGTAAGAATGCCGGCGACCTGCGCCGGGTCGAGACGGGCAACGTCGGACGGGCCGACTTCATCCATTACCAGAATGTAGGGTTCGTCCGGAGCTGCAACGGTTTCGACGCCACAGATCTGCGCCAGCACGCGGCGACCGACGTCACGCAGGTCTGCGGCGCGCTCGGCCAGCAGTGCGTCCTGCAGTTGTTCCTGCTGAACCGCAGCGGTCTCGATAACCGTGGCCCAGGCCGCGGCCGCGCTTTCGTCGTTGTTGAGGCGCGCTTCGACTTCGCTGGTCAGTTCCGGGTCTTCAAGCATCTCCTGGTGGGTGATGAAGATTTCCCGGATGGCCTTGGACTTGCTGCGCTGAATAAGATTTTCGATATCGCTGCGCACCTCGCCGATCGCCTTGTGCAGGCGCTCGCGCTCGGCAGCCACCGACTCGCCCCGTTGGGGATAATCGAAGCTTTGCAGCACTTGAACGTGGGCCGGCCCCATGGCAATCCCCGGTGAAGCAGACACAGCCTGCAACACGCTGCCTGCTGGCGGAGCGCTGAGCGGTTTGGCAGCAGCCGGGGCCGGCGCTGGCGCAGCCTCGGTCTGCGAGACGGCGGGCAAGGGTTCGACTTCCTCGCCCAGACCTTGCTCGACGGCGGCGATCAGGGCTGGCAGTGCGTCGTCGGCGATGGTCGGCTCGGCAATGAATTCCAGCGTCTGACCACGGCGGGCGCCGAGGCTGAGCAGCTTGCTCAGGCTCTTGGCCGACACGGCGGCCTCGCCGGTTTCCAGCACGCGCATGCGGATCTCGCCGTCAAACTCCTTGGCCAGCTGCGCCAGTATCTTCGCCGGGCGAGCGTGCAAGCCATGGGCGTTGGCCAGTTGAATCTGCCGGGTCGGCCACTCGGCTGGCAGTTCGCCGCCCAGCGCTTCGAGCACGGCGCGGCTGTTGGTGGCGTGGCCCAGCTCGTGGCCACGGCCTTCGATCAACAACAGGCACAGACGCTCGAGCAGCGCCTGATGCGCCTCACCGAGGCTGGCCAGGCAGAACAGCCCGGTCAGCGGCTGGCCCAGATAACGCATGGGTTTGTCGGGGGTGACGAACGCCAGACCGGGACGCTTGACGGTTTGCTCGCTGTGCAGCCACCAAAGGCCATCACCCAGCGACAAGGCTTCCACTTGCTGGAGCACGGCGGCAAAGCCGTTACTCACGCAGTCGGCCTTGCGCAACAGGCGTGCGCCGCGCCAGACCAGTTCTTCAAAATCGTCGGCCGATACGCCGAGGCTGATCATCTGTGCGTCGAGCGCCAGTTCCTGCGGAGCGCCCTGCAATAGCTTGAGCAGGTCTTCCGGGGTCTTCGCTTCGCGCAGTGCCTGGCCAAGATCCTCTTCACCCAATGCGCGCGTCAGCAGTTGCAGCAGGCGCAAGTGCTCGTCGGATTTGGCAGCGATACCAATCGCCAGGTAAACCATTTGTCCGTCGCCCCAGTCCACCCCTTCGGGGAACTGCATCAAACGCACACCGGTGGTAAACACCAGGTCGCGGGTTTCGGGTGTACCGTGTGGGATGGCGATGCCCTGACCGAGGAAGGTCGAGCCTTGCTGCTCACGGTTCATCAGCCCGGTGAGGTAGCCCTCGGCAACCAGACCATCAGCGACCAGGTGGTCGGCAATCAGCTTAAGTGCGGCAGTTTTATCCACAGCCGACTGGGCCATGGATATTTGCTCCAGAGTGAGTTCGAGCATTGCCTTGACTCCTGTGCAGCGCCAAGGCGCCACCTGATTCTTGTTTTAATGGCGATCATGTGATCGACAGCGTAGGGGGGATGAAGGTGATATCTGTCCGAGCATCGTATCGGACATCACTTTCATCTCGATTGCAGCAGACAACAGGCGTGCTGAATCGTTTAATCTAGAATTGCCCGGCACGTTACTCGATTCTGGGGATTCATTGAAGCCCGGACGGTGCGATCACTGTGGGACAATTCCTAAAATACGTGAAGTACTTGGGAATTTCCTACGGTCTGGTGTAAAGATCAGCGCCATGAAAAAAATAACTCGATTGTCCTGAGCCGCGTACCTAATAAAAGGAAATTCCGGGGTGAAACTGAGCGATATCGCACGTCTGGCAGGTGTTTCTGTCACTACGGCCAGTTACGTCATCAATGGCAAGGCCGAAAAACAGCGTATCAGCCCGGCAACGGTCGAGCGTGTCAAAGCCGTGGTCGAGCAGCACGACTTCCGGCCCAACCCGCAAGCGGCGGGCCTGCGCAGCCGTCATAGCAAGACACTGGGCTTTATCCTGCCCGACCTGGAAAACCCCAGCTATGCGCGTATCGCCAAATTGCTCGAGCAAGGCGCGCGTAGACTCGGTTATCAACTCCTTATCGCCAGTTCCGATGACGACCCCGCCAGCGAGCTGCAGCTTCTGCAGCTGTTCCGAGCACGCCGTTGTGATGCACTGCTGGTCGCCAGTTGCCTGCCGACCGGTGACGACAGCTACCGCGAATTGCAGCTCAAGGGCACGCCGATCATCGCCATCGATCGGGAAATGAATCCCGAGTTTTTCTGCTCGGTGGTCAGCGACGACCACGACGCCTGTCAGCAACTGACCCACAGCCTCCTGCAAACCCGACCGCGACACATCGCCCTGATCAGCGCACGTCCTGAACTGAGCATCAGTCGCGCGCGTGCCGCCGGCTTCGAACACGCACTCGACGGGTTTACCGGAGCCACCATCATCGAGCACGGCGAAGCGTTCAGCCGCCAGTGTGGTCAGCGTTTGATGACCGAGATGCTACAGCGCCAGGGACATCTTCCGGACGCGTTGATCACCACGTCCTACGTGCTGCTGCAAGGCGTGTTCGATGTACTGCAGAGCCAGGCACTGCAATCAACCCAATTGCATCTGGGCACTTTCGGCGATACTCAATTGCTGGATTTCCTGCCGCTGCCCGTCAACGCCATGGCCCAGCAACACCAATTGATCGCCGACAAAGCCCTGCAACTGGCGCTGGCGGCTATCGAGAAGGATGACTACCAGCCAGGCGTGCATGCGATTGCCAGGGCCTTCAAGCAACGTATTCACGAGGCGTGAATGTGACGCTGATCGATACCCACACCCACCTGGATTTTCCGGACTTCGATGCCGACCGCGCTCAAGTGCTGGACAACTGTCTGGCGCTCGGCGTGCAGCGCATGGTGGTGCTCGGGGTGTATCAGCGTAACTGGCAGCGGCTTTGGGAACTGACCGAGGCCAACCCCGCCCTGCACGCAGCGTTCGGCATGCATCCGGTGTACATCGATGAGCACCGCACTGCACACCTGACCGAGCTGGGCGACTGGCTGACGCGCCTGCAAGGCCATCCGCAGCTGTGTGCGGTAGGTGAGATCGGTCTGGATTATTACGTCGAGCAGCCGGACAAGGTGCGTCAGCAGGCGCTCTTTGACGCGCAATTGCAGCTGGCGAACGACTTCAACCTGCCCGCCTTGCTGCACGTGCGACGCAGCCATGCCGATGTGATCGCGACGCTCAAGCGCCACAAGCCACAGCGCAGCGGCATCATTCATGCGTTTGCCGGAAGCCGCGAAGAAGCGCGCGAATACATCAGGCTGGGGTTCAAACTGGGTCTGGGCGGAGCCGCGACTTGGCCGCAGGCTTTGCGCATGCATCGGGTCATCGCCGAACTGCCGCTGGACAGCGTGGTGCTGGAAACCGACTCACCGGACATGGCGCCCGCCATGCACCCCTATCAGCGCAACAGCCCGCAGCATTTGCCCGACATTTGCGAGGCCCTCGCGGGGCTGATGAAGATCAGCCCCGAGCGCCTGGCCCAGGCGAGCACGGACAATGCCTGCGAACTGTTCGACTGGCCTCGCCTGTCACACACCTGATGTCACATGCCTGAGCCTGCGCGGCCAGGATCGAATCAGAGCAGAAGGGTCCACAGGGCGAACCCCGCGTACCAGACCACCGCAGCACGTACCAGCAGCTCCCAGAGCATGTCGAGGCCGGTAACGCCCTGCGCCCCCATCATCGGCGGCGGAACCTCGCTGGCGGCGCAGCCGACGCGCGTGATCAGTTGTGCAGCAGTGATGTTCCAGTTCAGCAGCTCATGCAGCATCACCCGGGTGACCGCCACAAAATTGCCGACCAATGCGAAGCTGGCGGCGAGCAACCTGACCGGTACCCAGTCGAACGCATGGCGCAACTGCCCTGCGCGTTCCACCAGTGCGGGTGTCTTGCCGTGCTCGACAGCAAGTGCCAACAGCCTGTAGGCCAGCGCAGCCACCGGGCCGAGTACGAAGTACCAGAAAATCACGGCGAAGAAACTCTGAAACGCCTGCCAGAGCAGGTAGCCCTGCACACCCTGCAGCAATTGCTCGCTGTTGTCCGCCTGCACGCCCATGTCGCGCTCGGCCACATGCACCGCCGCCTGCACATCGCCACGTCGGCAGGCATCGCGAAACGGCCCGAGCACCGCAATCAGGTCAACCCGGCCAAGGCTGTAGATCAACACCAGCAGGTGAATGGGCAGAAGCAGCCAGCCATAGGCCACCGAGCCGATGATGGTCAGCGCCAGTTGCAGGATCAGCACGGGCACAAGCACCAGCAGCGCCAGCATTACCCACGGACGTGCCGAGGTCCGCGGGCTGGCCTCGAGTTTTGCCAGTTCTTTCAGCCACGGTCCGTCACGCTGAACGCGCTGACGCAGCGCAGAAAACTTTTCGATAAGAACGGCCAGCAGTAGCACCAGAAAACTCATTGTTCGTCCCTCACATCAATCCAGCAAAGCCGCTCGAAACCTGGCCCAGTCAAAACAGGGCCCAGGATCAGTCTTGCGTCCCGGCGCCACGTCACTGTGACCACAGATACGCTCGGGGGTGATCGCCTCGAACGCCTGACGCAACTGTCGCGTCAGGTCGATCAGCGCGTCGTATTGCGCATCGGTGAAAGGCTGGTCATCCGTCCCCTCCAGTTCGATGCCGACAGAAAAGTCATTACACCCCTCCCGGCCCTGAAAACTGGAAACACCGGCGTGCCACGCACGATCAAGACAAGAGACGAACTGAATGACCTCGCCATCACGTTCGATCAGAAAATGCGCTGAAACGCGCAGATCGGCAATCCCCACAAAGTAGGGATGCTCGTCGATGTCGAGCTGATTCTGAAAGAAAGCCTGCACCTTGCCGGTCTTGAACTGCGCTGGCGGCAGGCTGATGTTGTGGATAACCAGCAGCGAGATTTCGCCTTCGGGTCGCGCATTGAAGTTGGGCGAGGGGCAATGCTGCACGCCGTCGCACCAGCCGCTTGCGGAGTCCAGTTGCATGAATGCTCCTTGAACGGGGGGGAATAAGTAGCACTGATTATGCCCGTGACAGGAGCCTATGTGGGGGCCTGGGTACGGATCCGCGATGTAGGAAACACGCTGTAGACGGCAAGGATCCTTGGCTCAGCGGCGTGGACTGCAGGCCGACGCGGGGCGTCGGCACCTTAGTCAAACGGGTATCTGGCGACAGGCACCGCCACCAGTCAGGCGCCCTTGAGCTTGCGCAGATTGCTGATGACAGACTCCAGGGCCCGGTCGAAGAGCAGCGCGTCGTCGAGAATACGTACCGCGCCGCGACGAAATTCGACGGCAAGGCCGGTGCGGGTCTTTTCCAGAACCTTCATGCCGGTACGATTGACGAACACATAACGCCCGGTCGGCTCGACAATCGCGGTCAATTTACAACGCAGCTTGTGCTCTTCATCTTCCTGAATCTCGACCCAGCAACCGACCCGCAGCTTGTCGACCATCTGCAGGCCTGCGTCATCGTCAGGTAACTGGACCACCGGCTCATTGAGCATCTGCTCTTCAGGTGTGATGAGGACGATTTCTTCAACCACCGCCATCATCGGCGGGCCTTCGACGGCCTGGCCGTCTGCCTGCGCAGTATCGCCTTGCGCGGTGCCACCCTCGCCTTCCTGCAAGCGCGAGAAGTGCTGGAACGCCTGGACGTGCAGCGACTCCAGCTGGCTGAAAAAATCGCTGGTGGCAAACGGGTCGAACGCGGCACTGGTCAAACCGTCACGCAGCGACTTGAGCAGTCCCGGCACCAGATCCAGCAGGCGCTGCAGGGCGTGCGGGTCATCATGCAGCTCGACGCTCCAGATCAACTCGTCCATGGTCTCCAGCCCGGCCTGCCACTCGCTGGACTCCTCGCCATGCTTGAGGCAGGTCAGCAGCAGGACCTTGCTCCAGGCCTCCTGCAACAGCCGCACAACAACCTCAGGCAAGGTTTTGCCCAGCAGGCGCTGATTCAGTTCGTGTTGTACCTGCTGCCGGGCCAGTTCGGCACGCGCGCGGCCTTCTTCGGCATCGCGGGTGCGCTGCTCAAGCAACTCGCTGCGGCGACGTTCGTCACTGGTGAAGGCCAGAAAATCCGCCAGCAATTCGGAGAAGATTGCCGGGTCATCGACAAAGTCATTGAGCAGGCGCTGCACGATCTGCTCGACGCGCTGATACAGCGAGTCGCGCTGATAGTCGTCACGACCACCCCAGCCCAGCGCGGCAGTGGCAATTTCGTTGAGCAGGCGGCGGGCAGGATGACTGCCGCGGCTGAAGAAGCTTTTGTCGATGACCGCCACTTTGAGCATCGGAATCTGCAGGCGCCCGATCAGAGCGCGCAATGACGGCGTCAGGTTGCGGTCATCGAGAATGAACTCGAACAGCATGGCGATCAGGTTGATGACATCCTCATCACCGACCCCGACGATTCTGGATTTGCCGGTTTTGACGTTGACTCGCGTCAGCAGCTGTTCCAGCTGATTGCGCAGGTCAAAGTCGTCTGAAGTGTCCTGCGACGGCACATATTGCTGCAGGTGAGACAGCAGGCGCAGCAGGTCCCGGCTGGAAATCGGACGCACTTCGGCGTTGGGTTCATGGCGCGGCGCGAGGTTGCCGCGAACGTGCAGCAGCAGTTCCTGCAAGGCCGAGAAAACCTCCTGCACACCCTTGTCGAGCTTGTCGGCGGCTTCGTTCAGGACAGGGTCGGACATCTCGGCGGCGCGACTTCTCGGCGCTGCCCGGTCGGATGAGCGCCGGGCCGGCAACGCTTTCATGTCCGGCAATACACCGGTGGCAATCAGCAACTGATTGGCTTCGCTGTACAGATCGTCCGTATTGGCCAGGACGTACTTCTCGAACAGCTTGAGAATGATCAGCTTGACCTTGATCTCGACGCCAAGGCTGCGCCCGGCCTCCAGAAAGAATCTGCAGAGCATCGCCGGCCCCAGCGGGTTGGAGTCTTCGGCAATGGCTTGAGGAATGAGGACGTTCAGGCGGGCAGTGAGCTGGCCCAGGGCGAGGGCGTCACGGCTCATGACCTTGCTGACCATGGCATCCACGGCCACGGTCTTCTCGAGATCATCGTTGTGCACCAGCGACAGCTTGTCGAAAGACACAGCGGCCGGAAGCACGGGTTCCTGAATCTGATACTGACCCAGGACCAGGAAGGACTCGTAGAACTTGTCGAGAAAGCCACGTTCTATGCTTTTGCGCTTGAGGCGCAGGTCACGCATGGCTTCAAAAAAGATGTTCTGCTCAGTGTTGCTGCGCGCGCGGTCAGCCATTTCGAACAGCGTGTCGTCGGCGTTATCGAACAACGCCTGCAATGCGTCCTTGAGCTGCTGGGCAGCCTTGTCGCGAACCTGCAACAACACAACAGGTAATCGGGCCAAAGGAGTACCCGCCCCCTGTAAAGGGAACGATTTGCTCAACGGCACTACTTTTTCGTCGTTCGGCATTACACCCCCTGACAGGAAACAACCTGAACCCCATCACAAACGTGGCTTGCTACCCTCGCACTGTGAAGCGACCCCCTTGGCCTTGCGCAACGTCAAACCCATGGCGTCAATTACAAGTCGGATTATCTTTCAAAACTTGTCATCAGCGCCAGTCAGACTTTTCTTTCACTTTCGCAAAGGAAGCGGCAAGACATTCATGTGCAGCGATAGACCGCGATATTCGCGTTCCATCGCAAACGAATTTGCCAAACCGACCAACTGCACGTTCCCGGAGGTAACACCCTGGCACTGGCGCAGGTGGGTAAGCGGGATGCGGTGCCTTATACTCGAACGACTTTGCTACTGGAGCCCGCTATGCCGAATTTACGAATTGCCGACCTGACCGCCGAGATCGAGGCCAATGTGCGTCGCGCGTTGCTGGAGGATGTCGGCAGCGGCGATATCACTGCTCAATTGATTCCGGCAGAGCGACTGGCCAAGGCCACCATCATTTCCCGCGATGCAGCGGTGATCGCCGGTACTGCCTGGGTCGATGCGGTCTTTCGGCAACTGGACCCGCGCGTCGCCGTGCACTGGCAAGTGACCGATGGCGATCGAGTCAGCCCGAATCAGGCCCTGTTTCATCTTGAAGGCCCGGCCCGCTCGCTGTTGACCGGCGAACGCAGCGCGCTCAATTTCCTGCAGATGCTCTCGGGAGTGGCCACGCGGGCGCAGTACTTCGCGGACATGGTCGCAGGCACTCAGGTCAAACTGCTGGATACCCGCAAGACCCTGCCCGGCCTGCGCATGGCGCAGAAATACGCAGTCACCTGCGGCGGCTGTCATAACCACCGTATCGGGCTGTACGACGCGTTTCTGATCAAGGAAAACCATATTGCAGCCTGTGGCGGCATCGCCCAGGCAGTGGAAGCGGCGCACGGGATTGCACCCGGCAAGCCAGTGGAAGTCGAGGTGGAGAGCCTGGGTGAACTCAAGCAGGCGCTGGACGCAGGCGCCGACATCATCATGCTCGATGAATTGAGCCTTGATGACATGCGCGAGGCCGTGCGCCTCACCGCGGGCCGTGCCAGTCTGGAAGCCAGCGGCGGCATCAACGACGATACCCTGCGGGTGATTGCCGAAACGGGTGTCGATTACATTTCCATCGGTGCGATGACCAAGGACGTGAAAGCCGTGGACCTGTCCATGCGCCTGAGCCTCTGACCCATCGCGCACAGCCAACTGTCACTATTCGCTCGGGAGTAGACGCTTTGGAACAATGGTTTGTAATGAACGCGGGCAAGCAACTCGGCCCGATGGACGCGGATGCTGCACGGCTGATTGCCCGTGAGTCGCCCGGTGCGTGGTGCTGGAAGCAAGGCATGCCGGACTGGCAGCCGATCTATCAGGTGCCGCAGGTGCGCGCCATGAAGAAGGACGGTGTGACGCCTTTCCCTGAGCCGACGCCGGACATGATCCAGCCCAAACCGTCGGGGCTGCCCGCGCAGACAGCCTCGATACCCGCGCCGGCCTCTGTACCCGCCAGACGCCCTTCGTTTACGCCTGATCCGAACGCCTCGGGCGGCTATGGCCTGGCGCAGACCACCGATGGCGTGGACTTCAAACTGTACGGCACGGAAACCCAGTTCATCGAACTGGAACTTGACCCAGGCGAAAGCGCCGTCGCCGAAGCCGGGGCGATGATGTACAAGACCTGCGACGTGCAGATGGAAACCATCTTCGGCGACGGCAGCAATCAATCGTCCGGGCTGCTGGGTTCGCTGTTCGGTGCTGGCAAACGCATGCTGACCGGCGAGAGCCTGTTTACCACAGTGTTTTCGCAACAGGGTTCGGGCAAGGGCCGCGTGGCATTTGCAGCGCCCTACCCCGGCACGATCCTGCCGCTCAACCTGCGCGATTTCGGCGGCAAGCTGATCTGTCAGAAAGACAGTTTCCTGGCCGGCGCCAAAGGCGTATCCATCGGTATCCAGTTCCAGAAGAAAATCCTCACCGGCCTGTTCGGGGGCGAAGGTTTCATCCTGCAAAAGCTGGAAGGCGACGGCTGGGTGTTCGTGCACATGGGCGGCACGGTGCGCAAGATCGAACTGGCGGCAGGCGAAGCGCTGGATGTCGACACCGGCTGCCTGGCAGCCATGACCCAGACGGTCGATTACGATATCCGCATGGTCGGTGGCGGCATCAAGTCGATGCTGTTCGGCGGTGAAGGGGTATTCTTCGCCAGACTGACCGGCCCTGGCACGGTATGGCTGCAAAGCCTGCCCTTCTCTCGACTGGCCGGGCGCATGCTGGCCGCAGGGCCGGCAGGCGTAGGCAGAAGCGAACGTTAACTTCAGCATTACGTTATTAGATTGGAGAAATCCCGACTATCGTGCGGCGCTCTGCGTCGCATGCCGTTCCGGACGCTCCGCGTCCTCTTGACGACGCAGAGCGTCGTGAACTGCATTCCCACGCTGGAGCTTGAGGAACGATCATCTCACTATCGTGCGGCGCTCTGCGTCGCATGCCGTTCTGGACGCTCCGCGTCCTCTTGACGACGCAGAGCGTCGTGAACTGCATTCCCACGCAGGAGCGTGCGGAACGATCATCTCACTATCGTGCGGCGCTCTGCGGCGCATGCCGTTCCGGACGCTCCGCGTCCTCTTGCGACGCGGAGCGTCGTGAACTGCATTCCCACGCTGGAGCGTGAGGAACGATCATCGCAACTATCGTGCGGCGCTCTGCGTCGCATGCCGTTCTGGACGCTCAGCGTCCTCTTGGCGACGCAGAGCGTCGTGAACTGCACTCCCACGCTGGAGCGTGCGGAACGATCATCTCAACTATCGTACGGCGCTCTGCGTCGCATGCCGTTCTGGACGCTCCGCGTCCTCTGGCGACGCAGAGCGTCGTGAACTGCATTCCCACGCTGGAGCGTGAGGAACGATCATCGCAACTATCGTGCGGCGCTCTGCGTCGCATGCATTTCCGGACGCTCCGCGTCCTCTTGCGACGCAGAGCGTCGGGAACTGAACTCCCACGCTGGAGCTTGAGGAACGAGACGCTCTAACACCCAATAAAAAACCCCCGCCATCGCTGGCGGGGTTTTTTGTTGGGCGCTGCTCGGGTTTAGCCGATTGCCACGCCGTGAGCTTCTGCCAACGGCTTCAGACCGCCGGCAAAGCCCTGGCCAATGGCTTTGAACTTGAACTCTTCGCCATTGCGATACAGCTCGCCGAAGATCATCGCGGTTTCGGTCGATGCATCTTCCGACAGGTCGTAGCGAGCGATTTCCTTGCCGTCAGCCTTGTTCACAACGCGGATGTAAGCGTTGGAAACCTGGCCAAAGCTTTGCTTGCGCTCTTCGGCGGAATGGATGGTGACCGCGAAAACCAGCTTCTTCACTGCCGCTGCCAGGCCAGTGAGCTTGACCGTTACCGACTCGTCATCGCCTTCGCCGGCACCGGAACGGTTATCGCCCAGGTGCTCGACCGAGCCATCAGCCGATTTCTTGTTGTTGTAGAAAATGAAGCTGTTGTCGTCCAGCACTTTGCCATTTTCGCCAACGATGAAGATCGACGCATCCAGGTCGAACTCGGTGCCATCGGTCACACGCGGATCCCAGCCCAGGCCTACGGTGATTTCTGTCAGGCCCGGAGCCTCTTTGGACAGGGAAACGTTGCCGCCTTTACTCAGACTTACTGCCATGTTCTTGATCCTTTCCAGAAAAGTGGTTGGGCGTGAATCAGAAATTCATGCCGAAAGAGTTGGCCAATGCTTTTAGGCCCCCCTTGAAACCGCTACCAACGGCGCGGAATTTCCACTCGCCGTTATTGCGGTACAACTCAGCGAAGATCATTGCGGTTTCGGTAGAGGCATCTTCAGCAAGATCGTAACGGACGACTTCCGCGCCCGACTTTTCATTCACTACGCGAATGAAAGAGCGGCTCACCTGGCCAAAATTCTGGCCACGACTTTCTGCGTCATGAATGGTCACCACGAATGCGATCTTGTCGACGTCAGCAGGCACACGGGTCAGATCGACCTTGACCACTTCGTCATCACCATCACCTTCACCGGTACGGTTGTCACCGGTGTGCTCGACAGAACCGTCGGCGCTCTTGAGCTGGTTGTAGAAAATGAAGTCAGCTTCACTGCGGACCTTGCCATTGGCGTCCAACAGGAATGCGCTGGCGTCCAGGTCGAAATCCTGTCCGTCAGTGGCTCGCGGATCCCAGCCCAGACCGATCAATACGTTGGTCAGGGTCGGGTCGGTTTTCGACAGCGAAAGGTTGCCACCTTTTTGCAGAGTCAAAGCCATGATTCGTTTATCTCCTTTATCCAGTGTTTACGCTTTTTCTTCCGCGGATTCGTCTTTGCCCGGGAAGAGCAGGCTTGCAACGATACCGATGATCAATACGACGACTACCACCAGCAGGCTGGTGTTGGCGCTGATCTCGTAACCGTGATGGAACAGGTGGTTGGTTGCGTTCAGGCCCAGTTTGACGGCGATGAAGAACAGCAAGGCGATAACCGCTTTCTCCAGATGCACCAGGTAACGTTTGAGGGCTTCAAGTACGAAATACAAGGTACGCAGACCAAGAATCGCGAAGAGCATGGCCGAGAATACGATCAGCGGCTCGCGGCTTACGGCGATGATTGCAGGCACGGAGTCGAACGCGAACAGCACGTCGGAGATTTCCGCCACAACCAGACACAGGAACAGCGGGGTCGCGAACAGAGCGCCTTTGGCCGCCAGCGTGATACCGGCGTTTTCAGGCTTTTTGACTTCCTGCTCCAGCACCGAGCGACTGACGAAGAAGTTGCTGCCGTGCAGTTTTGGCCACACCGGGAACAGCTTCTTGGCGAAGCGATAAGCCATGTGTTGCGAGTAGTCGACTTCTTCGTCGTCGTCATCGCCCGCCCTGAGCATCATGATGGCTGTCCAGGCAACGATGACCGCAAACACCACTTCGACCCATGGACCCAGCGCCAGCAAGCCGGTACCGATGGCGACGAAAATGCCGCGGAAGACGATGGCGCCGATGATGCCCCAGTACAGAACGCGGTGGCGCAGGCCATCCGGAATCTTGAACCAGGAGAACAAGGCCATGAACACGAACAGGTTGTCGACGCTCAACACTTTTTCCAGCGCATAACCGGTCACGAACAGCGTGGCGACTTCAGAGCCGTGCTGGACATACAGGAAACCGGCAAACGCCAGCGAAATGGCGACCCAGAAAATCGACCACGCCGAGGCTTGCGCGAGGGTGATTGGCTTGTTTCCCCGGTGGGAAAACATGTCGATAGCCATGGCCGTAACGGCCAGACCGACGAAAACCGCCATCGTGAGTGGAGGGAAGCCTAGAGAGGTGCTTTCCATTTAACTGCGTTCCTTAGGGTAAAAATTACAGGTCGAAATCGGACGGGTTGAGGCCAAGCTCTCGACAGATCGTGCGGCAGACTTCCCGCTCTTTCTCATCGAAGCTGCCATCGGCGCCACCGATAGCACAGCAGACGCGCACCAGCAAACGGGCAGCATCTTCTTTCTTTTTGATCTTGCCGATGGTTTTCAAGGCCTCGGCGCGACCAATTTCAAAATCGAACTCGAACTTGGAGCAGGCTTCCTGGAAGCCCTGGATGACGTCCTTCATGTCGAAAACTTTCAGTTCCTGAGAGTTCTGAATGAAGCCGGCCATTTTCTGCTTTTCACTGGAGCTGATATCACCGTCTGCGGCCGATACCAGAGCACAGCCGGAAACCACAGCCTCCATGAATTCGCGATTCTTGAACTTCGAGACTTCCGAAGCCAGCTTGTCGCGAGCAGCTGTTGCGTTTGTTTTCAACCAGTCCAGCATGTCTATCTCCCATGAGGCGGCACAGCCAGCCCAGAAATACCACGGTATTGTTTACTTGGAACCGGCAGCCCAGCGCATACCCCATCCGTAGGCTTTATCCATGTTGCTGTGGCCGTTGTGGAAATCCACACGACGCGTCACCTTGACCGCACCGTTGTCATTTTCCAGCAGGGCAATGGCACACATGCCCTGACGACCACCCTCTTCATTGAGGCGAACCTCGATGGGCGGCTGGCCCGGCGCGTGAATGGTGACCACCCCGTCGGTTTCCTTCCAGTTCGGCGCACCTTCATAGATGAACGCGTAGACCAGAATGCGACGGATCTTGCTCCAGTGCGCGCCATTGATATGCAGCCACTCACCGTCGCTGATCGACCCGGTACGATCATCGCCCATCAACTTGATGAAAGGCTCGGTGTTGAGCGAACCGAACGAGTTGCCCAGCGCCTGAACAGCGCCTTTGAGACCGTCCTGCATTTCGAAGAGGCAGCCTACATCAAGGTCGATGGCATTACTCTTCTTCATAGAGAAGAAGCCGCCGCCCTTGCTGTCGTTACGACGGTTCCAGTTCAGGTTGACCCGAATCTCACCGAAACCGGCACTGGATTTTTCCAGGCTGATCGACGCACGGGTCTTGTCGAGCGTGATCTTGCTCAGACTGACGGTCGACTTCAGTGCAGGTGCAGGTGCAGGTGCAGGTGCAGGTGCAGGTGCAGGTGCAGGTGCAGGCTGATCCTGCGGCGCAGCGACTTCAACACCGAAGTTTTTCGCCAACGGCTCAAGGCCGCCGGCAAAACCCTGGGCCACGCAACGGAATTTCCATGCCCCCTGACGAAGATAGAACTCGCCCAGAATCAGCGCGGTTTCTTTCATGCCGCTGGTCGGGATATCGGCTTCGATACCGCCGGTGATGTTCAATGCCAGGCGTGACACGCTGCCAAAACTGGCCTTGTTCTCATAGATGGTCGCCGTCAGGGCAACCTTCTCGATGACCGAATCCAGACGGCTCGGGTCAAGACTGAATACCGCGCGTCCGGCTGAGGCTTCCGTCTGCTGCAGCGCACCGCCGTTCACGCTTTTCTGGCCGTAGAAACACATATCCTGATCGCCACGGACCTTGCCGGACGCGGTCAGCAGGAACGCAGACACATCGATATCCGCGTCCGCGAGCGGAGCGTAAATAATTTCCACCGTCAGCGGACCGGCAGCGACCGGCGCGTTGGCGCCCGTGACAAGTTGGGTCATACGCGTATAGCCCCGATCGCCAGCTCGACCAGATCATCAGCAGTGCGACCGTTGGTGACCTGGCCGACTGCGGTGAAATCCCAGCCCGATGGCGTGCGCGTCAGGTAGGACATCACAACGCCGGTGTGCTGGCCTTTTTCGGACAGATCAAAGCGGCCCAGTTCATTACGGCTGCCCAGATCGACAATACGGCAGTAGGCATTGGCGACTTTTTCGAAATTCTGACCGGTGAACGAATTGACGGTGAACACCAGGTATTTGACGTTGGCAGGCAGTTTTTCCAGATCGACGCTGATGGTTTCATCGTCGCCCGCGCCTTCGCCGGTCCGGTTGTCACCCGAATGCTGAATGGCACCGTCAAGCGATTGCAGTTGGCGAAACCAGACCAGATCGAGGCGCCCTTTGGCAGCGTCAAGCATGATGCACGAGGCATCAAGGTCGATGTCGCCACCGCCACCACCGAGCAATTTTCCGAAGAAACCACTGGCTTTTTCAGGGTCCCATCCAAGTCCCATGCTGACTTTCTTGAGGCCTGCACCAGCAGTTTTCTCGAGTGAGATCGTCTGGTTCTTTGCCAAAGTGAGTGCCATTTTTCGCTCCATGTGACGTTGGATTTCGGATAAAAGTGTTACAGCCTTACCGTGTTGGCCCGTCTTTGCCATCAGGATTGTGTAACTTGGCGTTAACGGGGCCTTTATAGCGGCCTCGACGCCACGTCGGATGGAACAAACGCCAGTGCGCATCCTGAGCAGCGGCGAGCAATTCGTGGTCACCCCGGGTGTCGCCCCAGGCGCGAACCCGGAACTGGGTCAGTGGCCCGTAGACACTCTCCAGGCGTGCAACTTTCGAGTCGCAACGGCAGTTGCTGCCTTCGATCAAACCGGTCAACCTGCCGTCGATCACTTCCAGGTTGGTACCGATCAGCTCTACTTTCAGACGATCAGCGAAGGGTTGCAGGACCATAGCAGGCGATGCTGAACAAAGCGTGACAATGGCGCCCTTCTCGATCTCAGCGGCGATGGACTCCAGCGCTGCGGGGCGCATCAGGCGCTTCCAGTGCGACTGGCAGAAGGCTTCGGCCTTTTGTTGCAGCCATTGCACTTCAACACCGCTCAGAAAAGCCTTGATCAGACGGCCCTTGAGTTCATCACGGGTCAGGCGCTTGGCCAGGTAGCCGATGCTGGGCAGCACCAGCCGCGCCATGCGCACCGAAAAGGCACGTTGCCCGAAGGCGAATTTGAGAAACGGGACAAAGCTGTCATGGCGGGTAATGGTCCCGTCGAAATCGAAGACCGCCAGCAGGCGCTGTTCCACTTCGATTTCAAGGTCGGGCCCTACAGGCTCAAGATCGGGTCCTGCGTTTTGAAGGTCAGGTTCTATCATCTAGCTAACTGCCTCAGCGAGTCGAATGCTGGCATCCATGATCGAAGCGGGTGCGGATAACACTCCATGCCATTTGGCGCGCTCCATGATGTGGGTTGCCCATTTATAGTGGGTAGCCGGTTCACACATCGCATCGTTGTACTTGAACACTGCGGGCGCCACAGAGTTCAAAATCATCCGGGCGGAGTTCATGTCCTCCAGACTGACGCGTAGCGCATTCTGAATGATATTGACCTGCGAGGGGTGAATTGCCGTTTTACCGACCAACCCATTGGTAATATCCAGCGCCAGCTCATGCTGCAGAATGTCCGGAGTGGCCAGTTGCTCGAAGACCGGTGCGGTGAGCGCAAAGCCCTGCGCACCCATGACGCCTGCCAGCATGGGGATGACATACCCCATTGGCGTCGAATACAGGGTCATGGCCGGATTGCGGCGCAGCCCTAGACAGCCCATCAGGTCATTGCCTCCGATGCGCAGCGCAATGATCCGCTCGTACAGGCTGGCCTTCAAGGCTTCCCCCAGCTCGACCATTGCTGCCGGATTGAACACCTCCGGAGTTTCCAGTGTAGGCATCAACGCCAGCGCCGGGTTGGTGACGGCCTGCTCCCAGCTCGTCAGACTTTTCAGCGAGAGCTTGGGAACAACGAAACCGTCGACGTGCGCCATCAGCGGCCAGTCGTTGAGGATTCGCGCCATCGCCGCGTCTCTCGGACGCACGAACAGCAGCGGACCGTTGGCCGGACGACCGCCACGATCGCGGATACGGGTGAGTACCTGACGAAGATTGATCAGTGCCGTGTCGACATCGGTCAGTGCCACGGCGTCTTCCAGACAGACAACCAGCGAACGCAGCTCGGGAATCTTTTCACCGAACACCACATCGACGATGTCGTCCCGGGTCGCGGGCATGTACAGCGTTGCCCCCAGCGCATAAGGCGAGAATAAGGCCATTAGCTCAGACTCCGAATGATGGTCACGGCCCGATAGGGCCCCAGGAGATCGCCCACTTCTTCGACGGGAATCCCCGCTTTTTCGGTCAGGTGCAACAGCAATTGCACGTCGCTGTCAGCCAGGTTGCGCACCAATACGTGATCCGGCACGCGGCGCATGACCGCTCTGGTGGCTTCGGCAATGCCCGGCTTGATGCGATTGAAGTTATTGATCCTGAAGCGCTCGGCCAGACGGTCGACCACCTGTGATGCGGCGGCCTTGAGTTCGGTTCGCTGAGGCAGCGTCCAGGGTGTCAGTGTGAGCGTAGAACTGTTTTGACGACGCTGGCTGTCGATCTGTTCAATAAAAGACTGCGTGACGTCGTGGTCCAGCAACTGCTCGTACACCACGCAACCGTGCAGCCCGCCGTCCGTCGGCCAGATAGAGCGCGACACCAGACCCGACACCGTGGCGCCGAGAATGCCGGACGGAATCACCCAGTCCTCTGCCGACGCTGCCAGCCAGGCGCTGCCACACGGATCGGCCAGCACCACCAGCCGAGGTTGATCCGGGAAACGTTTATCGCCCGCCAGGCTGCGACGGATCTCCCCCGAAATCGCGCCCTTGCCGGTCCAGCCGTCGACGAACACGATGTTCTGCGCACCGTGGGCCTGAATGATGGCTTCAAGCGCCACCGTATCAATGCCGCGATCACGGACGATACTGATGCCGTAGTGGTGCGCTTCGCGACCCAGATCGATCAGCGCCCGCCGCAACAACACGCCCAGTGGCAGACCGGCGCGCACGAACGACACCAGAATGATTTCAGCGCCTGCGCACTCGCGGGCGAGCGCCTGGGCCAGGGCCTGTACATCGTCGGCCATGCGCGCACCGTTCTGCTCGAGCGCCCGCTCATACAGCGCCTTGTGAGCTGCGCTGGGGGCCGACTCTTCGCTGATCATTTCCGAATAGTGCTTCTGTCGCGTCTGAATCAGGCGTTCCTTCTCCTCGACGCTGGTGGTCTGCAGCGCCACGCCGCGCAACAGAAAATGCACATCATCGTGCAGGTAACTGCCGCTGCCGACCGTATCGAGCCCGTGAACGGGATCACTCATGCGCTGCTCCGACAAACATTTTCGCCAACTGACTGCGGGCAGGTGTCGCCCACCAGTGGCACTCGTCCATGAAACCCAGATCGGTGATGCTGTCGCCAAAACCGAGCACCGGGCGTTCGCCATTGATCGCCTTGTCGCGCCGCAGCCACTCCTGGACTGCGTAACGCTTGGCCAGCCCCTCGGGCAGGAAGGCCAGATTGTTGCCGTTGCCGTGGATATGCATGCCGTCGAGCAAGCCCCGCGCCTGCACTTCGGCCAGCACTTTGCCGAGGATGCGGTCATCGCTCTCGTTGTGCTTGGTCACCACGTAATGGAACAGCTGCGCCTCTTCGACCACCCAGCCGCGCAGTGAAACCCCCAGCTCCTGACCGATCGCCAGTGTCGTCGCCGACAGCTCATGCAGGCGTGACTGGTAGCTGGCCAGGGTCCGTTTCATCTGCTCGTTCCAGTCATGATCCAGCCGCCCCATGACATCAAGCATCACGCCACCATGGGAGCAGATCGCGCCTGAGGTGAACGGCAGTTTGACCCGGCTGTAAGCCTCGACACTGCGCGCCGTCACCGGCACCACTTCGGAATGCGCCAGCAGCCAGTGCGCGAACGACTTCTGCACGTTGGTCATGTAGCCGTTGGCATTGCCAGTGATGTCCAGCGTCGCAACGTGTTTTTCAATGTCAGTCGGCGTTTTGCGGGCAGTCTGGAAAAGCGTGTCGTCCAGATCGACGAAGATCAGCGGGCGGTCGTTACTCATCGCAGATGACCTCGGCGTTCAGTGCTTCGATCAGCTCGGCAGGCACGGCCTGCCTTGGGGTTTCGGTACAGATCAGCACCCGGTCGAACTGACCCGGCCGCACGTTGTAGAGGAAGTTGGGGATGCCCAGGCCATAGTTGTCGGAGAACGACAGGGCATGGTCGATGGCGTGGCCGAGTGCAATCGGTGAACGGCTGGTGGAACTGAAATGCACGTCGGCTCCGGCCTTCTCCAGACGCTCGGCGAGCAGGAACGGACGCCAGACGAATTCACTGGTGCCAACCACCAGAATGCGTTCGCCCTTTTTGACGGTGATGCCGGGTGCCAGCGTATCGGCCACCGAGAGCACACCCATGCGCCCCCAGTCGTTGGCAGTGACCAGCGGCCAGTCACCCATGGCGACGGTGCCGACTTCCGGCATATCCGGCAGCGGCGCGCTTAGGTCTTCATCAAAAGAGTACGAGCCTTGCAGCAGCGAGACCTGCTCTGCCACTGCGCCCATCGAGGTACTGACCGCGCCCGCCGACCAGTCGGTGAGCACGCAGGTCACCACCCGCTCGAGCTTGCTCAACCCGGCATCGACCAGCGCCTGATGCAGATTGATGAAGGTCTTGCCCGTCGACGCCTCGTCATCGACCAGCACCAGCGAACGCGCGCCGAGCATCATCTCGCGTAGCGTTGGATCAACGGGCAGGTGGATCAGGTGTGCGCTGGCATGGCTGTGCTCTTCTTCAAAGCGGGCGAACAGTGCGCTGCCGGTCGGATGGCGCGTGCTGACCATGTACAGGGCATCCGCGCGCGTTGCGCTATAGGCACGGTGTACGCCGGCGCCGAGTCCGACAGCCGTTTCGGCCATGCCGATGACCAGCACCGGGCCGGGCAGATCTGCGGGGATCTTGTGCGCCAGGTCCTGAAAACTCTTCAGCATCACGCTCGGGCGCGCAGGGATGTGGCGTCCCAACACTCGGGACACGAAGAGAAACGCGCGCTTGGGGTTACGCCGCTCAGCGAAGCCGAACAGCGAATCCGGAGCGATGGTCGACGAATCGACGCTGACATCGAGGCGACCACGAAGCAGATCAGCACGAAGCTTTGTAGGGTTGGAAAAAGCTGCGCTGCTGTCCATCGATAAATTCCTGATTAACGGGGCCGCAGCCCCTGACGCCTGCGGATCAGGCAGGCAACACCGACTTCACTGGCGAGAGGCTTCAACGAGCCATAACGACGACTGAGCGGTGCGCGAGATTTCTGTGGTGGTGTACGACCTTTCCGGGCGGGCATGCGCAGCGTCGATGCGGCACGCCTGCAGAAAGGCCAGCAGCAATGCGGACTTCACGGCGAAGTTCATGTTTTGCCCGTCCGGTACGGTTGAGGTCACCATGCCAATCACCGCGCCACCGTTGTCGAATAACGGGCTGCCACTGGACCCCGGCTGTATCGGTGCCGTGAACTGAAACAGGCTGGCATCGTTGTGCAGGCCGAACAGACCGGAGATACCGCCCTGAGTCACCTGCAACCCGCCACCTGAAATGGATGCCAGTGGATAGCCCAAAACCGCTACGGTATCACCCGGCTCACAGCCCTGCCCGTCCCGGAATGTAACCGGAGACAACGGCGGCGCACCCTGCACGCGCAGCAGCGCGATGTCATTGCGACGGTCGATGACCACTGGCTCGGCCTTGTAACGGCCTTCAAGTGAAGTGATGTAGAACACGCCCATGTCTTCGATGACATGCGCACAGGTCATGACGTGCGCCGGGCCGACCACGAACGCCGTGCCGGTCGCCGACTCATGCCGAGGACCACCCGAGGATCCGCCAGACGGACGACGAGGATGGCGATCATCCACGTCCAGTCCGATCTTGCGCCCGAATGCCGACAGTCCATACGCCGAGCCTTCGCTCAGCGCGCGGAATTTCCATTGCTCATTGCGCTGGTAAAACTCGCCGATGATGATCGCCGCTTCGCCGTTATCGCGCAGGTCCAGGCGGTGCTCGATGTCGCTATCCACTTTGAGGTGCAGGCTGCCGATATCACGGATCGGCCCCATGGCCGCATAGACATAGACCATCAGCAGCACGCGATCACTGCCTGTCGGCAACCTGTCCAGCCTTAACGTGCAGCCAACGTCCTGAGGGCCGCCGCTCCACTCCATCCAGCCTTGTTCCTGATGCAGCAGCGCCGGATCGCCCATCGGCTGGCGCTTGTCGTTGACCGCCAGCAAGGCGACCGCTGCGTACTCACCAAAAACCGAAGACTTACCGCTCTCCAGGTTCCAGGTGCAGTGGGCGTCAGCTAAAGCAGTGTTTGCACCTGGCGCAAGAAGCTTCATGCCCGATCCTCCCTGATAAGAGCGATTAGTGATAGCAAAAATCTATTATCACGATCAAACGGAGGCCCGTACAGCGACCGTGATGGCCTTGACGCGGATATCTTCGAGCCAATGTGTTTCCGGTTCTTTCAAGCCGAGACGCCGTGCCGCGAAAATACCCGGCAGGTTGACGCCGGTTTCACGGGTGTAGCCAATGCCGCCTGAATAACGCGGGTTGATCTCCAGCAAGCGCGGCTTGCCATCCGCGTCGTCGCGGGTCTGCACATTGATAAGCCCGTCGCAGGCAAAATGCTCCGCCGCACGTACCGCGAGCTGTACCGCGTCGCTGTCACGCTCGAAAGTCTGATTGAGCCCCACCTTGCGCCGCCCGACGAATGCAACCGCCTTGCCGTGCTCGCAAACCATGTCCACCGAACACTCACTGCCCGGCATGTACGGCATGAGCAGCATGGCGGGAACATCATCAGCCTGACGATAAGCATTAAGGTACGCCTGAAAGGTCGTCTCACGCGCATCCGGGTTGGCGAAACAACGAAAATCGTCAACGTCGGTCTTGAAGCGCCAAAAACCGCGCCCGTAAATCCCGACCACCGGCTTGATGCACACCTCGCCAGACACCGCCAACGCATCGTAAGCCGCCTGCAACTCCTCGGCATTGCTGACGGCAATCCCCGGAATACACGCCAGCCCCGCCGCCTCGGCCGCCGCCGTGAAACGACTCTTGTCATCGACGTCCATGAAGGTCTGCTGGGACGTTCCGCCGGTAACGAGGTCCAACCCTTCAGCGACAAAACGCGCACGCTGCGCTTCGTAAAAGCTGCCTATCCGCCCGGCGACAATAATCTTGACGCCCAGCGAGCGAGCGGTCTGCAGCACCCAGTCGATACGCTCGTCGTTATCGACCGGCTCTTGCAGCGCCACATCGGCCTGCCCGGTGATTTCGGAGCGCTGCTGGCGATGCGAAGCGATGATCTGCACCGACGCAGGCAGCACATCGCGCGCGCCTATGATCACTTCACGCTGGCTGGATTGCCCTTCAAGGAACCAAATCATGTCAATCTCCGGAAGACAACGCCGTCAGCAACGGCCTTGTCGAATTTTGTAATAACTGTTTTGCTTCGAAATGTTCGGATTAGGGCAAAGTCACGCAATTTTTAACAGAGGACGCTGGTATGAAGTGGCTGAGAAGGTCGATTTGGCTTGTGGTATTCGTTGCACTGGGGATCGGCGCATTAAGCCTCTACTACGTCCTGCCGCGCCATGATGTCGTGATGATCACCGGCGTGGAAGTCAAAAGAATGGACGCCGACGGCGTCATCAACGCCGAAAACCCGGCAGACGGCCCGACCCGCGACGTGTACTTCATCAACACCGAAGACCCGGACAGCAAGAAAGTCGTGGTCTATCGCAACGAAGACACCGGCTGGAGCTTCCCGTGGTACTTCAAATTCGACTCCGCCGACATCCAGGCCAAAGCCCAGGGCTACTCGCGTGACTCCCAGCAACTGGCTTTGATCCGTTACTACGGCTGGAGGATAACCATCCTGTCGATGTTTCCCAATGTGACAGAGGTTGAGGCAGTGACGAGTCGTGATCAGCCATTTCCGATTTTTAACACGATCTTTTTTGTGGTGGTGGGGTTGCTGGTGGTGATGGTTGTGGTTGGGGTCAGGAGGAGGTTTAAAGGGCGGGCGCGGGTTGATGGGGTTGTGAGGTAACTTTCGTACTTTAGATACTGCGAAAAGCCCGGTCTATGATCGGGCTATAGATGGAGCTGCTGGAACTTGCGGGCGGTAGAAAACGCCCATGGCACACGAAAGGCTGCGCCGCCTTCGATTAACAAAGCCTGCTCGGTAATTGAAGGCCACCACTTGACCAGGTTTTCTGCCTTGTTCCAGTAGGTCATTTTCCCCCATTGCCTGGCAAGACAGAAAATGGGCATCCCACACTCCCGGAATGCCCGACGCTCAGCGTCTCCCTTGGAAAACTTGTCCTGAGACACGACCGCCCAACCGCCCTCTTTTTTGAGATGGGTCACCCATTCAATATCAGCGGAGTTGGCAGGGAATCTTTCACGCAGCGATACCACTGAGTGACCTTCACTCTTGGTCAGCTCATTGAGCGCTCTGGCGATGGCGGGCGGCAGGTTGTTATCGATCAAAAAATTCAAGCCGCGATCCTGTGCTCAAAATTAACTGCGGCTTCCACTGCCGCAGGCGGAATCTCATAGAGTAAAGCCACACGTTTCGCGTTCTGACCTTCAGCCAGATAAGAATGATAGATCGCTGCTGTGTCGATCCCCGTTGTTGCCAACACCGGTTTGCCAAAATTCCTTGCGGGGTCCAAAACGACTGCCTTGCTTCGCTTGACCGGATACCAGCGCTTTGCCGACTCTTCACCTGCGTAATCAATGCCCTCATATAGGGAAGGTGTAATGACCTGTTTAAAGGCATATTGCCGCTTCACCAGATCCAGCAGAGCCTCATCACCCGTCTCATCCAGAACCGTCGCAAAAATATCTCGTCCGTCAGTCTGAAAACGTCTGCACGTAAACGGGTAGAGCTGACCGAACATTTCTCTGGCTTGTAACGAGGCGCTGCGGATCGCTTGCAAGCTGACGCCGTGCTGGCGAAATGCGTGAACAAAACGAATTTCCAGCAGGTCGTGGAAACCGAGCAGCTTGTCGTTCAGAAATGCGACCTCTGGCGTCCAGAGGCCGGGGTGATCGACGCCTGCCACGCTATAGCCAAACATCCATCTGCGAATGTCCTTTGCTGGAATGCCAGTGTATGAGGACGCTTCTGCTGGGGTGTATAGGCCCACACCGAGGAGGCGACTGGGTAATGCGGTGGTGTTCATAGCCCCTCTCTTCTCATGTGTGGAGTAATCAGGTGGGTAATTCTGGGCTTGATTCGGATATCAATCAACGAACGTTTTGGTAACCGAAGTGAATCAGGAAGTGACCTAATGCAAAAGCTGAAATGTCCTACAATGCCATCGCATAACACCAAGCAATCGAATCAAAGCGCCCCCAACGAAGCACATCCGCCGGGGGCGTTATCGTTTCAACAGGTGAGTCTAACCTGAGTCTTTAGCAGGCTCAGGCCTTGTTGAACAGTTCGGGCAAACCTTCCGCTTTCAGTACAGCCTTGACGGATGGACGTGCTTCGACTCGGGCCATGAACGCTTGCAAAGCAGGTTGCGCTTCCAGCGAAATGCCAAAATTGACAGACCAGCGTGTTACCGCGAACAGGTAGGTGTCAGCAACGCTGAAATCGTTACCCAGCAGGTAATCACGACCATCCGCCAGCAGGCCATTCAGGTAGGTTTGTTTGGCGATGACCGGGCGCTGAGCATCAGTGGCGTCAGCGCCCTTTGGCAGATAGAAAAGTGGTGTCCAGGCCTTATGATATTCGGCAGCCAGATAATTGAGTATCTCTTGCAGCCTTGCGCGCTCCAGCGTGCCGTTGGCTGGCACCAGCGCTGGTACGAAGTGGTCACCGAGATACTGCAAAACGGCAGCGCCTTCAGTCAGAACAGCACCGCCATCCAACCCCAGCGCAGGAACAGCACCTTTGGGGTTGATCGCGTAATAGTCATCGCCGGATTCAAGCGTGTGCTGCCGCAGATTGACCTTGACCAATTCGTGAGCGACACCCGCTTCGTGCAACACGATATGAGCGGCGAGCGAGCAGGATCCGGGAGAGTAGTAGAACTTCATAGGTGATTGTTCCGGTGGTTGAGAATGACCAGATCCTAGCACTCAGATAACTTTTGTATAGCTGGTAACTTAAGGTTACTCTTATTCTCCGGTTACCATTCTGTAACCTGGTTACGCGCTGGAAACTCGCAACTCGACAAAGGAACACCCCGCCATGCCCCTGAAAATGCGCAAAAGCAAAGTCAACCATCCCGTCCCGGAATGCGCGGTGGCGGCGTGCATGTGGCTGCTGGGAGGAGTGTGGACTCCAAATCTGCTGTGGAGTTTAAGTGGAGGTCCTCGACGGTTCGGCGAACTGCGCGTAGACATTCCCGGCATTTCGGCAAAGATGCTGTCGGTAAGGCTTAAGGAGATGGAGGAGAAAGGCGTGGTTGTTCGGACTGTGCTGGCGACTTCGCCGCCTTCCGCGGAGTACAGCCTTTCGGAGTTGGGGCTGGAGTTGCTGCCTGCGATTGAGGCGATTGCGGAGATTGGGTATAGGCTTAAAGTGCAGGGGGGAGCGAATCGTATAAATATAACGGAGAGCGGAAAATCTTTAAAAAATTGACTTATAAGACGCAAAAAAAGCCAAGATGACCCACAATCGTATACGCACATGCGTTTTTTAATGCCGACACTTCCAGCATTCATCCGTTATTCTAGTTCGACCCCTATAAAAATAGCAACCCCGCCAAGCACCACTTAAATATTAGAAATAAAATAGCCAATATTCAAAAATATTGGCTATGACAGCAAGACTCTGATTATTTACAAAGGATTGGAGAGGAAGTGAGGCACCCACCGCTCTGAGTCCAAGTTAGCGCACCAGCACCAACTACAGGAGTGACAACATAAGTAGCAGTAGCAATAGTCGTCGCTGTAGGAGTTACAGTAACCACACCGTCCTTAACTGCAACACTAGCAACATGTGTAGTAGCTTGTGTGTCAGGAATACTGTTTGTCTTTAGGTCACATCCTGTTCTAGTCCCAAGCTCTTGAACACAGGATGCCACAGCAGTTTGGTAAGTATTAGCTAAAGACACGACCTCAGAGTACTTAGCCTTAAGGGTGTATGAGTTATATTGCGGAATAGCTACCGCAGCCAATATGCCAACGATCGCAACAACGATCATCAATTCGATCAGCGTAAAGCCTTTTTGTACGTTCATATCTACTTCTCCGAGGCGTCAATTAGGTGGTGCCTTGGGAGCGTGAAAGCATAGGTCGTGCCAAAATCCATTTTCTGCCCCCAACATTGCCGACGCAGTCTATCAGCAGCAATTTGCGCCCTGAAATCCGCAGAAACTGACAATTTTCGTCACATTCCTCACTGCCATTTGGCAGCATCGCCCGACTGCGCTATAACCCACCCATTGTCCGTGTCTGGTGGTTTTATGACTGATGCTGTCCTCACTGGCTTGGCCAAACAACTGGTCCTCGCCGAGCTACTTACTGAATCTGTTGCGCAGCAAGCGTATCAACAGGCGCGCCGCGACAAAATTTCGTTGGTGAGCTATCTGGTTCAGCACAAACTGGTCAAAAGCCTGACGCTGGCAGAATTGGCCTCCGATCAGTTCGGCGTGCCGTTCATGGACCTCGCCAGCTTGGACAAGGAAAGCCTGCCTAAAGGCCTGGTGAGTGAAAAGCTGGTTCGACAGCATCACGCTCTGCCGCTGTGGCGACGCGGTAATAAGCTATTTATCGGGATTTCCGACCCTACGAATCATCAGGCGGTGACTGATATCCAGTTCAGCACAGGCCTGAACACTGAAGCGATTCTGGTTGAAGATGACAAGCTGACTGTTGCGATAGACCGGTTTTTTGACAGCGACAGCGGGCTGGGCAATCTGGAAGATGTCGATCTGGGCCTGGATATCGAGCCCGCGGATGGCAAGGAGACCTCGCTCGCTGCGCAGAACGACGCGGATGACGCTCCAGTGGTACGTTTCGTCAACAAAATGCTTATGGATGCCATCCGATTAGGATCATCCGACTTGCACTTTGAGCCCTACGAAAAGATCTTCCGCGTACGTTTGCGTACCGATGGCATCCTGCACGAAGTCGCCAGACCGCCGATCCATTTGGCAAACCGTATTGCTGCGCGTCTGAAGGTCATGGCCAGCCTCGATATTTCGGAACGACGCAAACCGCAGGACGGAAGGGTCAAGTTGCGGGTGTCGAAAACAAAGGCCATCGATTTTCGTATGAATACCTTGCCCACACTGTGGGGCGAAAAGATCGTGATGCGGATCCTCGACCCGACCAGCGCGCAGATGGGTATCGATGCGCTGGGCTATGAGCCAGAACAAAAGGCTTTGTATCTGGAGGCGTTGAAACAGCCGCAGGGCATGATTCTTGTAACCGGCCCCACGGGTTCCGGCAAGACAGTTTCGCTGTATACGGGCCTGAATATTCTCAATACCGTGGACATCAACATATCCACAGCCGAAGACCCGGTAGAGATCAACCTGGAAGGTATCAATCAGGTCAACGTCAACCCGCGCCAAGGGCTGGACTTTTCTCAGGCATTGCGCGCGTTCCTGCGTCAAGATCCCGACGTAATCATGGTCGGCGAGATTCGCGACCTGGAAACCGCCGAAATTGCTATTAAGGCGTCGCAAACCGGCCACATGGTGCTCTCAACGCTGCACACCAACAGCGCAGCAGAAACATTGACTCGACTGCATCATATGGGCGTTGCAGCGTTCAACATTGCCACCGCAATAAACCTGATTATTGCGCAGCGACTGGCGCGCAAGCTGTGTAGCCACTGCAAGAAAGAACTCGATATTCCTCGCGAGACATTGATTAAAGAAGGCTTTCCGGAGGCGAAGATCGGCACGTTCAAGATCTATGGGCCGATGGGCTGCGAGCATTGCAATGGTGGTTATAGAGGCCGAGTCGGCATTTATGAGGTGGTCAAGAAAACAGCGGAGCTGGAGCGCATTATCATGGAAGAAGGTAACTCACTTGAGATTTCCAGGCAGATGCGCAAGGACGGCTTCAATGACCTGCGAACCTCGGGCCTGTCAAAAGCCATGCAGGGCATCACCAGCCTTGAAGAAGTCAACCGCGTGACCAAGGATTAAGCATGGCCAGCAAGGCAGTCAAAGTCATCGTTTACACGTGGGAAGGTGTGGACAAGAAAGGCACTAAAACCAGTGGCGAACTGAGCGGCCATAATCTAGCGCTCGTAAAGGCCCAGTTACGCAAGCAAGGCATCAATCCTACCAAGGTGCGTAAGAAGTCTGCATCGATCTTCGGCAAAGGCAAAAAAATCAAGCCACTGGACATCGCTTTTTTTTCTCGACAGATGGCAACGATGATGAAGGCTGGCGTGCCACTGCTGCAGTCGTTTGACATCATCAGCGAGGGCGCTGAAAACCCGAACATGCGTACACTTGTAAGCTCGCTCAAGCAGGAAGTGTCGGCAGGTAACAGCTTCGCGACGGCATTGCGACAGAAACCGGAATATTTCGATGACTTATTTTGCAATCTGGTAGATGCCGGCGAGCAAGCGGGGGCACTTGAAAGCCTTCTGGACCGCGTCGCTAGCTACAAGGAAAAGACCGAAAAGCTAAAAGCCAAAATTAAAAAAGCTATGACATACCCTATTGCTGTGTTGATCGTCGCAATTATCGTGTCTGGTATTTTGCTCATTAAGGTAGTGCCACAGTTTCAGACAGTCTTCGCTAGCTTTGGTGCTCAATTACCTGCATTTACACTGATGGTGATTGGCCTGTCAGACATCGTACAGAAATGGTGGCTAGCTATTGTCGGCCTGTTATTAGTTAGTTTCTTTATGTTCAAACGAGTGTATAAACAGTCTCAAAATTTTCGTGATAGCCTCGATCGCTTTCTTCTAAAAGTGCCCATCATTGGGCCGTTAATTTTCAAATCTTCGGTAGCACGCTACGCGCGCACGCTTGCAACAACGTTTGCCGCTGGCGTCCCGCTTGTGGAGGCTTTGGACTCAGTCGCCGGAGCGACTGGCAATGTAGTATTTAAAAATGCAGTTATTAAGGTAAAACAGGACGTCTCCACAGGCATGCAACTGAATTTTTCGATGCGTTCAACAGGAGTATTTCCGAGCCTGGCGATACAGATGACCGCTATTGGCGAAGAATCCGGCGCCCTGGACACCATGCTCGACAAGGTAGCTACCTATTACGAGGACGAAGTCGATAACATGGTCGACAATCTGACCAGCCTTATGGAACCGATGATCATGGCCTTTTTGGGCGTGATAGTTGGCGGGCTGGTCATTGCGATGTATCTACCTATCTTCCAACTCGGAAACGTCGTCTGACATGCCCCTCCTCGACCTCCTGGCCAGCTCCCCCCTGGCCTTCGTCACCACCTGCTGCATTCTCGGCCTGATCATCGGAAGCTTCCTCAACGTGGTCGTTTACCGCCTCCCAATAATGATGGAGCGCGACTGGAAAGCCCAATCCCGTGAACTGCTCGGCCTGCCCGCCGAACCCGATCAACCCGTCTTCAACCTGAACCGCCCCCGTTCCTGCTGCCCGCAATGCGCACACAAAATCCGCCCGTGGGAGAACCTGCCGGTGATCAGTTATCTGCTGCTGCGCGGCAAATGCTCGCAGTGCAAAGCGCCGATCAGCAAACGCTACCCGCTGGTCGAGCTGACCTGCGCAGTGTTGTCGGCCTATGTGGCCTGGCATTTCGGCTTTGGCTGGCAGGCGGCGGCGATGCTGGTACTGAGCTGGGGGCTGCTGGCGATGAGTCTGATCGATGCTGATCACCAGTTGTTACCTGATTCTCTGGTGCTGCCACTGCTGTGGCTGGGCCTGATCGTCAACGCCTTCGGGCTGTTCACCTCGCTGAACGATGCGCTGTGGGGTGCAGTGGCCGGCTATCTGGCGCTGTGGTCGGTGTTCTGGCTGTTCAAACTGGTGACCGGCAAGGAAGGCATGGGTTATGGAGACTTCAAGTTGCTGGCCATGCTGGGCGCGTGGGGCGGCTGGCAGATTTTGCCGCTGACCATCCTGTTATCGTCGCTGGTGGGCGCGGTGCTCGGGGTGATCATGATGCGTGTGCGCAGGGTCGAAAGCGGTACGCCGATCCCCTTTGGTCCTTATCTGGCCATTGCGGGGTGGATCGCTTTGCTCTGGGGTGGTCAAATAACCGACTCTTACATGCAGTTTGCCGGTTTCAGATGACTCACCCTGATGAAAAACCCTGGATTCTTGGCCTGACTGGCGGCATCGGTAGCGGTAAAAGTGCAGCGGCGAAGTGCTTTAGCGACCTTGGCATCGACACTGTGGATGCCGACCATGCCGCCCGCTGGGTAGTCGAGCCCGGGCGCCCGGCGCTGGAGCAGATAGCGGCGCACTTCGGTAAAGGCGTGCTGCAGACCAGCGGCGAGCTGGACCGTGGCGCGCTGCGCAAGCTGATTTTCGAAACCCCCGAGCAGCGACGCTGGCTGGAAGCGCTGCTGCATCCGCTGATCAATCAGGAAATCGTCAGCCATCTGGCCAAGGCCAAATCGCCGTATGCCATTTTGGTCTCGCCACTGCTGGTCGAGTCCGGGCAATACCGCATGGTTCAGCGGCTGCTGGTGATCGATGCTCCGGCGCACCTGCAGATAGAACGCACCATGCTGCGCGACAGCTCCAGCCAGGAGCAGGTCGAAGCCATTCTCAAGGTGCAGATCCAGCGTGAAGACCGCCTGCGTCATGCCAATGATGTGCTGGTCAACGACCGCGATCACGCTTGGCTCAGCAGCGAAGTCGAGCGGCTGCACCACTTTTACCTTACTTTGCGTGGAGGCCAATCATGAGCCAACCAATGACCGTTCAATGCCCAACCTGCGACGCCCCGGTGGAATGGAGCGCAGCCAGTCCGAGCCGCCCGTTCTGCTCCGAGCGCTGCAAACTGATCGACCTGGGAGCCTGGGCTTCTGAAGAGCATGCAATTCCGGTTAGCCCGGATGCTGAGGACGAGTTGTTCTCGGGTGATCTGGAGGCTCCGCACAGGGGGCATTGATAACAGGTCGATGTGAAGCAACTCGCTTATACGCAACTACGAGGGCTATCTTTCAGCCGCATCTCAGGACGCCTGTGATGGCCCTTTCGCGAGCAAGCTCGCTCCCACGACGCTCATGTCTCGCGATCATTTACGGTCCAACGCAGCCCTCAACGCATCAGCACTGCCAAACTGCTGCTGGCTGACCAGCTGCCCGTCGCGCAACTGTAACCACAGCACTTTATCGTCATCGCCTGCGTACTGCGGCACGATGCGCGCCTCTCGATCAAGCATCACGCGATAGCTGTAGTCACGCATTTTGGGGATGGCGAACATCTTGGCGATGATGGTTGGCATTTTCTGGATGTCAGCGACAAACACCGTATGGCGTGATTCCAGAAAGCCTTTTGGCTTGTCCTGAAGGGCGGCATTCACCAACTTGGCGGCGTCCATGCTGCGTGCGACCAGCAGGGTTTGCGTCTGGTTGTTCAGGGTGTAGGGTTGATCGTATTGATCGAGCAGTGTCCAGGAGGACAGGCGCTCGCCGACTTGCAGCGCATTGGCGGTGAGGGGCAGCAAGGCCAGCAGCAGGATGGGCAGGAGCTTCACAGGTCGATCCTCGATAAAAGCAGCGCCTGCGGACATTTATCGCACGCGATCAAAAAATGAATTGCCAGTCTACACCCCTGCATTCACTCTTCCAGTCATGGCAACTTGAACGCTAAGCTTGGCCCTATGGATGACTCAGACTACCTGCGCCTGTTGACGATCCAGGCCGAACAAGCCAACGCCTTTCTGTCCAATGCGCGGAAGTGGGAGCGTGAGCGCTGGGTTTGTCAGCGCCTGTTGCAGGGGCTGAACATTGCGCATCGTAATGAGGACTTCATGCCTGCCAGTCAGGAGCCGCCGGATGTGCTGTTTCGTGACGGGCGCTTCGAGGTGTTTTTCGTGCTGGATGAGGGGCGGCGTCTTAATGACGAGTGGCGCGAGGAGTTGGCGCGACGACGAAGCGCGTTCTCGTTGAGCCAACTGGTACGTCGGGAGGCCAAGCCCAAGCGGATTCCGGCCTCTGAACTGCTGCACCGACTCGCTCCTACCCTGCGCAAGAAATCCACCAACTATCGCGAACGCGGCATTGATCTGGGCGGGCTGGATATCATCGCCTTCGCTAGCCTCAAGCGTGAGGTGCTGGACCTCAACAGTCACTTTCCACCACCGACCGAGTACCTGCGCCAAGGCTGGCGCTCGTTGTCGCTGGTGGGGCCGACCTTCGCTCGGGTATTGTTCGCGCATCCCGGCGCTCCGGATTTTCTGCGTACCAATCTGGGACGCAGTGTCGTTTTCGATGTTGGAATCAGTTTATGAGCCCCTTGCAGGAACTGCTGGCCGATGTGCCGCAACGAGGTCGCGTGCGCTGGATCGGCGTGCGTCCGCAATCGCGGGTCGAAATGATCGAGCTGGATGCCGTGGAAGCACGTCGTGAAGCAGGTCTGACCGGCGATCACTCGCGGCCCGGCCCGCGCAATGCACGGCAGGTGACGTTGATTCAGTGGGAGCATCTGGCGGTGGTTGGCTCGTTGCTGAACCGCGCGGCGGATAACCCTATCGTGCCGCAGGATTTGCGGCGCAATCTGGTGATCAGCGGCATCAACCTGTTCAGCCTGAAGAATCGACGTTTCCGGATCGGTCAGGCGATTTTCGAAACCACCGGCTGGTGTCAGCCTTGTGCGCGACTTGAGCAGCGCCTTGGTCACGGGACGTTCCAGGCGGTGCGCGGGCATGGTGGAATCACTGCGCGAGTGTTACAAAGCGGAATCATCCGCCTGGACGATACGCTGCAGGTCGAGCCGCTGGAAATCACCGATCCCTGGCCCCCCGCCCGACAGCACGCCTGAGACAACGGATAAATTGAGCAGACACCTGAACCCGGAACCGCAAAGGTGTGTCGAAGAGTACCTTCAGGCACACCGGTATCCAGTCGAGCGCAGGCCGCTCCTGACCCGGGCAGTGTGGTGATGAACCCTTTATTGAGCCTTCTGACGCTATGAGCTGCCTTGCGCTCGCGAAGATCGAGCTCCCCCCGAATTCCTTAAACCTTCCGAGTAATCCTTATGACGCATCGTATTGTTATCGTTGGCGGAGGCGCTGGCGGTCTGGAGCTGGCTACCAGTCTGGGCAAGACCCTGGGCAAGAAAGGCACGGCCAGTGTCACGCTGGTTGATGCCAACCTGACGCATATCTGGAAACCGCTGTTGCACGAAGTGGCTGCCGGTTCGCTCAACTCGTATGAGGACGAGCTGAACTACGTGGCTCAGGCCAAGTGGAACAACTTTCAGTTTCAGCTCGGGCGCATGACCGGCCTGGACCGCGCCAGCCGCCAGATTCATCTGGCCGAGACGCTGGATGAAAACGGCGCAGAACTGGTTCCGGCACGCAGCCTGGGTTACGACTCACTGGTCATCGCCGTGGGCAGCACCACCAACGACTTCGGCACCAAGGGCGCGGCAGAACATTGCCTGTTTCTCGACAGCCGCAAGCAGGCCGAGCGCTTTCACCAGCAACTGCTCAACCACTACCTGCGCGCCCACGCCGGTCAGGCCGACAGCGCGCAGGAAATTACCGTGGCCATCGTGGGTGCCGGTGCAACCGGTGTCGAGCTGGCGGCAGAGCTGCACAACGCGGCGCATGAGCTGGCGGCTTACGGGCTGGGTCAGATCAAGCCGGAAAACCTGCGCATCACGGTGATCGAAGCCGGGCCACGAGTGTTGCCAGCGCTGCCCGAGCGCATCGGCGCGCCGGTGCACAAGACGCTGGAAAAACTCGGTGTGACGGTGCTGACCAATGCGGCAGTCAGTGAAGTGACGGCTGATGGCTTGATCACCGCTACCGGGCAGGTCATCCCGGCCAGCCTGAAGGTCTGGGCGGCAGGTATTCGTGCCCCGGCCTTCCTGCATGAACTGGATGGTCTGGAAAGCAACCGGATCAATCAGTTGCAAGTGCTGCCGACGCTGCAAACCACTCGTGACGAAAATATCTTCGCCTTCGGTGACTGCGCGGCCTGCCCGCAAAAAGGCACCGACCGCAACGTCCCGCCGCGCGCTCAGGCCGCCCACCAGCAGGCATCCTTGCTGGTCAAATCGCTACGCTTGCGGATTGAAGGCAAGACATTGCCGGAGTACACCTACAAGGACTACGGCTCGCTGATCTCGCTGTCGAGCTTCTCGGCCGTCGGCAATCTGATGGGTAACCTGATGGGCAGCGTGATGCTTGAAGGCTGGCTGGCGCGGATGTTCTACGTGTCGCTGTACCGCATGCACCAGATGGCGCTGTACGGCACCTTCCGTACCCTGATGCTGATGCTGGGCAGCAAGATCGGTAAAGGCACCGAGCCGCGGATGAAGCTGCACTAAGCCACACCAGACGAGAGGCGTACGGGAAAACACTATCGTGCCCATGCTCCGTAGCGTGAGGAACGATCATCTCGACTATCGTGCGGCGCTCTGCGTCGCATGCCATTCCGGACGCTCCGCCTCCTCTTGACGACGCAGAGCGTCGTGAACTGCATTCCCACGCTGGAGCGTGAGGAACGATCACCCCACTATCGTGCGGCGCTCTGCGTCGTATGCCATTCCGGACGCTCTGCGTCCTCTTGCGACGCGGAGCGTCGTGAACCGTATTCCCACGCTGGAGCGTGCGGAACGATCATCTCACTATCGTGCGGCGCTCTGCGTCGCATGCCTTTCCGGACGCTCTGCGTCCTCTCCCTAGTGAATCCGGCTGTTCTGCCAACGCGTTCGCTGCGCCGACTTGCGATGCCCCGAATACCCGCTATTTTTAACAGGATCGGGTTGTGCGCCAAGCGACCGGACGGAAGGCTCTCGTACTGGTATCAAGTTTGTCTGCGGCGCGCAGATAACCATTGAGTCGTGTACAACGCTGCACTGTTCAGGGATCGAACCCATGATGTCGAATCAATACAGTAGTGCTCCTGCAGAAAATCATCCGCGTTTCATCTGGTTCTCACTCATTCCCGTCATACCCGCCATTGCCTGGATTCTCACGCAGTTCGGCACGGGTACGGCCAATCTGGTGGCGTGTGCTGCACTGCTGGCGATTGGTCTCGGCGCCTGTGCCTTGGCCGCCCGCTCCCAACAGACCCAAGTGCGCCGCGCCGTGGCTCAGGCGCTGGATCACCACCAGGCGCATAGCGCTCAAAGCAGCGCCATGGCGTCCAACGCCCAGTTCAATGAAATCCTCCTCGGTGCCATGCCGATCTGGGCCAAGCAGGTCGAAAGCTCGCGCCAGCAGACCGAAACCGCGATTGTCGAATTGAGCACGCGTTTCATGGGCATTTCCGAGCGCCTGCAGGAAACCGTACAAGCGTCGCAACACGCCGCCGGTGAGCTGGACGGCCAGAATGCCGATGGTGCGCTGAAAGTGTTGTCGCAAAGCGACAGCGAACTAAGCCGGGTAATCGACTCGCTCAAATCCACTCAGGCCAGCCGCGACCAGACGCTCTCCCAGGTGCGCAGCCTGACCGCCTATACCGGCGAATTGCGCACCATGGCCGCCGACGTTGCAGCGATTGCCGCACAGACCAACCTGCTGGCCCTCAACGCGGCCATCGAGGCGGCGCGTGCCGGTGAGGCGGGCCGCGGCTTTGCCGTGGTGGCCGATGCGGTGCGCAGCCTGTCGAGCAAGTCCAGCGAGACCGGTCAGCAGATGTCCGCCAAGGTCGACATCATCAACAACGCCATCACCCAGCTGGTGCAGGCCGCATCGAGCGGTGCCGATCAGGACAGCCATTCGGTGGCCGCTTCCGAACAAAGCATTCAGAACGTACTGGAGCGCTTTCAGAGCATCACCGGACGCCTGGCCGAGTCCGCCGACCTGCTCAAGCAGGAGAGCTACGGGATTCGCGACGAAATGACCGAGGTCCTGGTGAACCTGCAGTTTCAGGACCGGGTCAGCCAGATTCTCGCCCACGTACGCGACAACATCGACTCGCTGCACGCGCACCTTCTGCAGGCTAGCCAGTCCCCCGACGAGGCCGTCGCCATCGACGCCCGGCAATGGCTGGCGCGCATGGAGTCTACCTACGCGACCGACGAGCAACGTCGCACTCACCGAGGTGAATCGGCAGCACAGCAGGATTCGCAGGAAATCACGTTTTTCTAGGAGTAAATCATGGCTAAGAGTGTATTGGTGGTCGACGATTCAAGCAGCGTCCGGCAAGTCGTCGGTATCGCGCTGAAGAGTGCCGGATACGACGTTATCGAAGCCTGTGACGGGAAGGATGCACTGGGCAAGCTCACCGGGCAGAAAGTGCACCTGATCATCAGCGACGTGAACATGCCGAACATGGACGGCATCACTTTCGTCAAGGAAGTGAAGAAGCTGGCCAGCTACAAGTTCACGCCCATCATCATGCTGACCACCGAATCCCAAGAATCGAAAAAGGCCGAAGGTCAGGCCGCAGGCGCCAAGGCGTGGGTCGTCAAACCGTTTCAGCCGGCACAAATGCTCGCAGCGGTTTCCAAGCTCATCCTGCCCTGAGACCCAGGCCCCTGGAGGCCAGCATGCCCACGCCAGACGAGAGCGCCAACGACACTGCACGCGTGCAGATAGACGGCGAGTTGACGATCTACACCGTGACCGAACTGGCCGCCAGGCTATTGCCACAGATCGGCGCTGCGGCACGCCTGGAAGTTGACCTTTCACAGGTCACCGAGATGGACGGCGCCGGCCTGCAACTGCTGGCAGTGATCCAGCGTGAAGCCGGCAAGACCGGGACTTCGCTGCACCTGACCGGGCAAAGCAAGGCAGTCAGCGAAACCTTCGAGTTATGTAATCCGGGTGTGGTGCTGTAGCGCGTCCATTTGCAGTACTGCCCAGTGATCGATCAAGGAAGTCATCGTGAGTATTAATCTCGATCAGGCACAGCAGACGTTCATCGTTGAAGCGCGAGAGCTTTTGCAGGCCATGGAGGAATCCCTCCTGCAACTCGAAAGCGAGCCCGGCGACCTGGACGCGATCGGCGCGGTTTTCCGCGCAGCGCACACCATCAAAGGCTCGGCCGGACTGTTCGGGCTGACGCCTATCGTCAGTTTTACTCACATCGTCGAGGACGTACTGGATCGCCTGCGTGAAGGCAGTGTTTCGGTGAACGCCGAGCTGATCGCCGTGCTGCTCAAATCCGGCGATCACATGCTCGAATTGATCGACGTGGTCGCCAGCCGTGGCGAGCAGCTGCAGCAACCTGCACTGGAGCGCGAGGCAGCGCTGCGTCAGGCGTTGCAGGTCTTCCAGGCACCGGCCAGCGCCGGGGCCGCTGACAGCGCGAGCGCGTCGGTCGTCAGCGATGATGAACAGTCAGCCGACGTGCTCTGGCATATCTCGCTGCGGTTTGGCGTGGATGTGTTTCGCAACGGCATGGACCCGCTGTCGTTCCTGCGCTACCTCAATACCTTGGGGCAGATGGTCCAGGTCACGACGCTGACTGACAGTATTCCAACAGTTGAGGCGTGGGACCCGGAATCCTGCCACCTGGGTTTCGAAATAGATTTCCGCTCGGCTGCCGGTCACGCCGCGATCAACGAAGTCTTCGATTTCGTGCGTGAAGACTGCGCCGTGGAAATCACCCCGGTGAACGAGACGCCAGACCACGTCGGGCCTACCGGTACCGAGCTGGTCTCGCAGCCCGAGCACAGCCCTGTGGTGGCCAGCGGCGAACTGCTGGGCGATCAGCGCGCAGTGCCACGTACGCCCGCAACGGCAACGGCAACCGCTGTAGAGCGCCCTTCTTCGGGCAGCGAGCAGAAAAACAAGGATGGCCGCTATGTACGCGTCAACGCCGACAAGCTCGACGAGCTGATCAATCTGGTCGGCGAGCTGGTCATTGCCAGCGCCGGCGCCAGCCTGCTGGCCAAGTCGTGCGACAACGACCCGCTTCAGGAAGCCAGTTCCACCGTATCGGGGCTGGTCGAGCAGATTCTGGATGGCGCGCTGCACCTGCGCATGATCCCGATCGGCGACACCTTCAATCGCTTCCGCCGAGTGGTGCGCGATGTCAGTCAGGAACTGGGCAAGGACATCGACCTGATTATCAATGGCGCGGAGACCGAACTGGACAAGACCGTCGTCGAGAAGATCGGCGACCCGCTCATGCACCTGCTGCGTAACTCCATGGACCACGGCATCGAGAGCGCCGAAGCACGTCGCGCGGCGGGCAAGCCGGCCAAAGGTCATTTGAGCCTCAATGCGTACCACGACTCGGGCAGCATCGTCATTGAAATCGCCGACGACGGGGCCGGACTCAACCGCGAGCGCATCCTCGACAAGGCCCAGCAACGCGGACTGGTGGCGGCCGGCGCAAGCCTCACCGATCAGGAAATCTACAACCTGATTTTCGAGCCCGGCTTTTCCACTGCCGAGGCCGTCACCAACCTTTCGGGGCGTGGTGTCGGCATGGACGTGGTCAAGCGCAACATTACCTTGCTGCGCGGCACGGTGGATCTGGACAGTCAGCCCGGTCAGGGCACCATCGTGCGCATCCGCTTGCCGCTGACGCTGGCGATCATCAACGGTTTTCTGGTTGGTATCGATCAGTCGACTTACGTGATCCCGCTGGACATGGTGCAGGAATGCATCGAGCTGGACGAACACAACCGGCAGTTGACCCGCGACAGCGGCTACCTTGACCTGCGTGGCGAAGTGCTGCCGCTGGTCTACCTGCGCGACCACTTCAATCATGAAGGCCCGGCCGCCAGGCGCCAGAACGTGGTGGTGGTGCGTTACGCCGAGCACAAGGCCGGGCTGGTGGTCGATGACCTGCTGGGCGAGTTCCAAACCGTTATCAAACCTCTGGGCAAGCTGTTCGGCGCGCTGCGCGGCATCAGCGGCTCGACGATCCTGGGCAGTGGCGCGGTGGCGTTGATTCTCGACATCCCCGCCCTGCTCAACCAGATCGTACACATGGAGGCCCGCTCGACCCAGGCGCCTCAATTCCTGCTGCCCACTTCTCGCTGACGGATTCGCAATTCCCAAGGAGTTACTTCAATGAAATGGTTCTACGATCTGAAGATTTCCACCAAGCTGATTACCTCGTTTCTGGTGGTTCTGGCGTTGACCGCGGCCATGGGAGTCTTTGCCATCATCCAGCTCGGCCAGGTCAACCAGGCCGCTCAGGACATCAAGGAAAACTGGATGCCGTCAATGCGTGCGGCCGCGGGCATGCGCTTCTTCGCCGCCAATTACCGCCTGAAGGAAAACCGCCATATTGCAGCCGACACCGCCCAGGAAAAGGCGCAGATGGAGCTGGAAGCAGCGGACTCTCGCAAACAGTTCGAAACCCGCCTGGCCATTTACGACAAGTTGATTTCCAGTGATGACGATCGTCAGTTGTTCAATAGCGTGAGCGCGTCATGGGCCGCCTACCTGAAGGTCAGCAACGACCTGTTCGATCAGTCACGCCAAAACCTGGAGGCTCAGGCGCGGGCATTGCTCAAGGGCGAATCCAAGACGCATTTCGATGAAGTGACCACTCAGCTGCAAAAAATGGTCGAGCTGAATGAAGCTGGCGCGACTATCGCTGGCAACAAAGGCACCAGCCTGTACGAAACCTCCCGTATCTCGATCATCGTGGTACTGATTGCAGCCTTGATGATCGGCCTGGGTCTGGCGCTGTTCATCGCCCGGATCATTTCCCGCCCGCTGAAGGAGGCCGCAACGGCCGCCGAGCAACTGGCAGAGGGCAATCTCAACGCCCACATCGGCCACGGTTCCAGGGACGAGACTGGCATGGTGCTCAACGCCATGCGCAACATGGTCGGCAAGCTGTCGCACATCATCGGCGATGTGCGTAATGCCGCCGACAACCTGGCCAGCGCTTCGGAAGAAGTCAGCGCCACTGCACAGTCGATGAGCCAGGCCACCAGCGAGCAGGCCGCCAGCGTCGAAGAGACCAGCGCATCGGTCGAGCAGATGAGCGCCAGCATCAACCAGAACACCGAGAACGCCAAAGTCACCGATGGCATGGCCAGCAAGGCCGCCAAGGAAGCCACCGATGGCGGCGAATCGGTGCAGCAGACCGTCGTGGCGATGAAGAAAATCGCCCAGCGCATCAGCATCATCGACGACATCGCTTACCAGACCAACCTGCTCGCCCTCAACGCCGCCATCGAAGCCGCGCGCGCCGGCGAACATGGCAAGGGTTTCGCGGTAGTGGCCGCCGAGGTGCGCAAGCTGGCCGAGCGCAGCCAGGTGGCCGCGCAGGAAATCGGCGAGCTGTCGTCGAGCAGCGTGGAAATGGCCGAGAAGGCCGGCAAGCTGCTGGACGAAATGGTGCCCTCGATCAACAAAACCTCCGACCTTGTGCAGGAAATCAGTGCAGCGTCGGAAGAGCAGGCAGCCGGTGTAGCGCAGATCAACACCGCCATGACCCAGCTCAACCAGGTCACCCAGCAAAACGCATCGAGCAGCGAAGAACTGGCAGCTACGGCTGAAGAAATGAGCAGCCAGGCCGAACAACTGCAACAGGCCATGAGTTTCTTCACCCTCGACGCATCGCCAAGGGCCGTCGCACAGAGCGCTACTTTCGACAGCCGCAACAGCCCGAACCGTCAGCCTCCGCGGCCACCGCAACAGGCTCCGCGCAAGGCATTTGCGCAAAGCATGGCGGGCGCCCCGGACGAATCGGAATTTACCCGTTTCTGATTGCCGGCTTCGATAGAGACTCCAGGGGAGAACGACATGGGCTCATTGGTCACGACTCGGCAGACCGCAGCGACGGTCGAAGAAGAGGCGCAGTACCTGACTTTCATGCTCGGTGGCGAGATGTTCGCCATCGGCATTCTGGGCATCAAGGAAATCATCGAGTACGGCAGCCTGACGGTGGTGCCGATGATGCCCGCCTTCGTGCGCGGGGTGATCAATCTGCGCGGCGCTGTGGTGCCTGTGGTTGATCTGTCGGCGCGCTTCGGGCGACAGAACTCGGCCATCACCCGGCGCTCGTGCGTGATCATCATCGAGGCCAACAGTGAGGACGGCCAGCCGCAGGACATCGGCCTGCTGGTCGACAATGTCTCGGCGGTGCTGGAGATTCCGGCGTCGCAGATCGAGCCGCCGCCGAACTTCGGTGCGCGAATTCGCGCCGACTTCATCAGCGGCATGGCCAAGGTCGACGGCAAGTTCGTGATCGTTCTCGAGGTCGACCGCGTGTTGTCCATCGATGAAATGTCCAGCCTTGCCGAAGCAGGCCAGTCGCTGCCGCCCGACGTCGACGCGACGTGAGGTCTGCACATGCCTGATACAGCGTCGCTCACCGATCGCGAATTCGGCCAGTTCCAGAACTGGCTGTACAACGCTGCGGGCATCAAACTGACGCTGGCCAAGAAAGCGCTGGTTGCCGGCCGCCTGTTCAAGCGTCTCAAGCATTACGAGCTGGACAGCTATGGCGAGTATTTCAAGCTAATCATGAACGATCAGCGCAACGGCGAGCTGCAAGTGGCGCTGGACCTGCTGACCACCAATGAAACGTATTTCTTCCGCGAACCCAAGCACTTCGATTTTCTGCGTCAGCAGGTGCTGACCAAGGTCACACCCGGTAAGGTATTCCGGATCTGGAGCGCCGCCAGTTCGTCTGGCGAAGAGCCCTATAGCCTGGCCATGACTCTGGCCGAGCAACTGGGCACCACGCCTTGGGAAGTGGTCGGCTCGGACATCAGCACCCGCGTGCTGAGCAAGGCGCGCAGCGGTCACTACCCTATGGAACGCACCGAGACGTTGCCGCAACCTTTGCTGTTCAAATATTGTCTGAAAGGCACAGGTCGCCAAGAAGGGACCTTCCTGATCGACAAGTCGTTGCGCAGCCGGGTCAGTTTCGTGCAGGTCAATCTCAATGACACCCTGCCGGATCTGGGCGAGTTCGACGTCATTTTCCTGCGCAACGTGATGATTTATTTCGATCAGGAAACCAAAAGCAAAGTGGTGGCGCGGTTGATCCCCCGTCTCAAGCCAGGAGGCTATTTCATCATCAGCCACTCGGAAAGCCTGAACGGTGTGAATGACATGTTGAAAATGGTCTCCCCTTCGATTTACCGCAAACCATGAACACGCCTGTCGGTGTAGCCGAAATAGTGCTGGGGCCTGGCGAAGTGGTCTTTCAGACCCGGCCGACTCGCCTGCGCACGTTGCTGGGTTCATGCGTGGCGATTACCTTCTGGCACCCGTGGCGGCGTATTGGCGGCATGTGCCACTTCATGCTGCCCGGGCGCATACGCCGGCATCAGCCACTGGACGGCAGGTACGCTGACGAAGCGATGGAAATACTCATTCGTCATGCACTGGCCAATGGCACGCTGCCGGAGGAATATCAGGTCAAGCTGTTTGGCGGCGGCGAAATGTTTCCTGCTCATCGCCATGACCCGCACATGCGCAACGTCGCTGACAGCAACGTTCATGCGGCGCTTGCGCTGGCCGAACAGAACCGCCTGAAACTGATGGCTCAGGACCTGGGCAGCACCGGCCATCGCAGCATCATCTTCGACCTGTGGGACGGAAACGTATGGGTCAGGCACCAACCAATGGAAGCAATGGAAAAAGATGCCAAACAAAAAAATCAGCGTACTGCTGGTCGATGATTCGGCTGTAGTTCGTCAGGTACTGGTGGCCATTCTCAACGACACCCCCGATATTCATGTGATGGGCGCGGCGTCAGACCCGATATTTGCCATGAGCAAGCTCGCTCAGGAATGGCCGGACGTCATTGTGCTGGACGTGGAGATGCCGCGCATGGACGGCATCACCTTTCTCAAGAAGATCATGAGCGAGCGGCCGACGCCGGTGGTGATCTGCTCGTCGCTGACCCAGAAAGGCGCCGAAACCTCATTGCAGGCGCTGTCTGCCGGGGCGGTGGAAATCATCACCAAGCCCACCACCGGGCTGAAGAACTTCCTCATCGATTCGGCTGCCGAGCTGGTTGCAGCAGTACGCGCAGCAGCCAACTCCAACGTCAGAAACCTCGGCAAGCGCACTGCAGCACCGGTGCTGAACCCGGCCAGCAAACTGACCGCCGATGCCATTTTGCCGGCTGCCAGCGGCCATGCCATGGCGCAGACCACTGAACGCATCGTCGCCATCGGCACCTCGACAGGCGGTACACAGGCACTCGAAGCGGTGCTGACGGCCCTGCCCCGCGTCTGTCCCGGCATGGTCATCGTCCAGCACATGCCGGAGAAATTCACCGCATCGTTCGCCGAACGCCTGAACAGCCTGAGTCAGATCGAGGTGCGCGAGGCCAGAAACAACGACCGCATCCTTCCCGGCCTCGCGCTGATCGCCCCCGGCGGTAAACACATGATGGTCACGCGCAGCGGCGCCTATTATCACGTCCAGGTCATCGACGGGCCGCTGGTCAACCGCCATCGTCCTTCGGTGGACGTGCTGTTCCGTTCGGTGGCCAAATTCGCCGGCAAGAACGCCACCGGCATCATCATGACCGGCATGGGCGACGACGGCGCACGCGGGCTCAAGGAAATGCTCGACGCCGGCAGCGCGACAGTGGCTCAGGACGAGGCCAGCTGCGTGGTGTTCGGCATGCCCAAGGAAGCGATCAAACTGAACGCGGCGCAGCGGATCATTCCGCTGCAGGAGATTCATCAGGTGATCCTGCACCGGTGAACCCGAAGCTGTCGCCGTGCAGCCAGCGTTTCTTTCGACACCCACGTTTCACGACACAAACCCCGGTCGCACGGCAATGCTCAGAAAAACAGCCTTACCGGGCCCACGGCGGCGGCAGCAAGGCCTGATGGTCAGCGCTGGACCTCGATGACCCTGAAGCCCCATCAGAGAATGAGACCAACTGGAAAAAAGGCTCGGCCTCCAGGTTCCTGTGCTGATTGGAAGTCCCTGATCTGTTGCTTTTATGCTCATTGCGATAAGACGCATAGCTCCAGTGCCCCGGGGAGACATCGGAGTCCGGGCGATGGCTGCTCTGCCTTACACCGGCGGAGCTCAACTCCTGTTCGATACTGCTGATCATCCCCCTCATTTTGCCCATGTACTCTGGGCTGTAGGTGTTGTCTGCACGGTCGGGCTTGGCGTAGATCGTGAACTGAGCGCCCAGCGCCACGCGCTGCTTTGCCGCCAGCATCTCTGCTTGCAGGCATTTCATGTCAGTCACTTTCCACGAGTCAACCGGACTGTCGCTCGCCTGCAGTATTTTGCCTATCGCATTGAATGCATGCGGTACATCCTCAGGTGCAACGCTGAGGTGGATCTTGTCTCCGGCAAACTCCCCCTTGCAGTTCGGCTCCAGGCGATCCATATGGATGAAGACCTCAGACTCCGTCATCTTGAAATGATTGGCGGCAGTCCAGCCACCGTGATTTTCACCCAACGCGCTTTGTGCGACGTCATAAGTGGGGGCACGATGGTTAACGGCGAAACGTGTCGGTGTATTGGCACGCACTTCGCTCTGATTCAAACGGCGCAATTGCGCACCTGCATCCTTCTTCAAGTCCGCTGGGCAATTGCCGTATTGAGTTTTAAATTGAAGGCGGGTCTGTTGATAGGCATAGCTTTTATACCTGCTACTTATCGGTCATGAAAAAGGGGGTTGCGCAGATAGCGCGGCATCTGCGCAACCTCTTCAACTCGCCGCTCTGCACTGGTCGTTGACGACCTCGCAGATAGCTGCCCGCTGAGCGGTCGACAGGTAAAACAGGTTCCATGAAGCAGGATCAGGAAAACTGATCGCCTTTCGAGAACCCGACATCGTGTTTGATCTTGCCGTTCTCGAACTGGTCCATCCATGGCAGCACATCGGCCCCGGCCGCTTTCAGGGCGCCCATGTTGTCTTTCACGGCCTGGTTGGCGCCGTCGCGCTGCTCGAAGTTACCGCCCCCGGTCCAGTTGGCGTTACCGACTTCACCGATTTGCGGCTTGAAGCCCGCGCTCGTAAGCGCCTTGATCTCCGATGACAAACGCGAAGAGGCATCGGCGCCGCTGGCGTACTCATGGATGCTGCCGATCAGGCCAGGGTTGTTGCTGCCATTGGCGGCTTTCAGCTGATCAGCGTATTTGACCAGCCCGCTTTCCCCGCCGGCCGTCAGACCACCACCCCAATTGCTGTCCTCCACCACGATGTCGCCTTTGTAACCAGCGTCGCGGGCTGACTTGATCAACGTGCTCTGCATATCGGCCCAACCCTGAGTGGCACTCTTGCCGCCCTCATTGAACGTATCGAGTACAAAACTCGGATGGTTTCCAAGGGCAGAAACCACGTTTTTGACATCGTCGGCGGCTTGTTGGAGCTTGTCGCCGGACAAGACATTGCCACCGCCGCCATTGGCGTTGTCACGAAACGTAAACTGAATCTTGACCCCTTGTTTGTCGCCGGCATCGACCATCGCCTTGAGTTTGGCCATTTGCGCCGGGTCATTGATCTGGTCATGGGTCATCTGGATGCGAAGTGTTCCCCCTCCGGCATTTTTCACGTCTTCGACCATTTTTTGCGCCGCCTCAGGAGACGCAATCCGGTCAGGAACCGTATTCGCGCCGCCATGAGAACCCAAGCCAGTGTTATTGAACGGTTGGGCTTGATTTGACTGCTCAGACAATCCTGAGTCTGGCGTCGAACTGGCAGCACCGCCGGGAGAAGCAGAAGCCCGACCTGGCCCGGACGAAGCAGGGGACGGGTTCTCGGAAGGTTTATTTGCAGAAGAGTTACTTGCGGAAGAATCACCGAGCAAGCGTTTCAGCAGCGCCTGAATCAGCGTCGTCAACGCCTCGATCAAGTCACTTTGATCGCCCCCTCCTGCTTGTCCATTCCCGGCGGTGGCGGTTGTCGGCGCGCCATTCCCCCAACTCACCGTGTTCGGCGAGCGCTGGGTACTTTCCGGAGGAAGAAAGTGCACGGCATTGCTCGACGATTTACCTGAATAGTCCGGACTCGGAGCCAGGTTGCCCGACGAGACAGGCGACCACCCCGGGCTGTTGTTGCTTACAGAGGTATTCATACTCATTTCATTACTCCTTTTTTGTGGAGGTAACGCGTTTGGGTGAACGGTTTTTTGTACAGGGTTTCAGAAATCCTCTTTATCGTCTTTTCGCGTTCAAGCAGATGAAACTCATTTGAAAGGGCCCTTTAGATAAGCCCGTTCTGCGTCTCGCAAGATGGCAATATCCACGGCGTTGGGTAGCAGTCTTTTGGCCTCGGTAATGTTTGCCAGCTTGACGCTTTGAGATTCAAAACCCATATCGGACGGTGTGCCATCTATGCGTTTGGCAAGGTAATAACGAGTACGGGATGTTGTTCGGTCGTAGTCACCGATAAAGCTGTGGAATTCCACCAGAAGCCCCGTCTCTTCGTAGACTTCCTTGAGTGCATTGGTCCTCAAGTTCAGACCGGCTTCCTGCTTTCCCTTGGGAAAAGCGTGCGTTGCGCCGAACGGGTGATTGGTCGGCTCGGTGATCCATACCCTGCCGTCGGGCTCAAAAATGATCGCTCCACTGGCGGGAGCAAGGTGCTGAGAACGCTTGAATTCCGGCTCTGTGAAGTTGACCGCCCGGGTTGTAAATCGGCGCCAGCCATCCATCGTGTCTGGGGGTGTAAATGATCTGAACGGCAGGTTGTTCATGCTGCCACGGACAACGCTGTGAGGTACAAAAACGGCGGTTGCGTATCGATCACGCCACGTATCCGCCGCGCTGGGTGACGTGGGGTTTTTAACAGTCACAACATCGCCGCGCTCGTTCTTTCGGCGATGAATATAAGGAAGCGTCTGCTTCATATCGACAAGCCACTTCTTCCGACTGATCAGTCTCTTGCCGAGCTCAATGCGTTCGCTGTGATTGCCAGGGCCGTGTTCTGCGCAAAGTGCGGCAATACGCGCATCCGGTATTTTTTCTATCGCTGCAATACCCTCGCGGATGTCATTACGCTCGATTTTCCGGAAGGCACGACTGGACGAATTGTCTTCACGAGACAGCATCGTGACCAGCTCCATGGGCGTGGTACCGAACTGATTACCCTTGTGCTCCCCTTGGGCGCGGAAGACCAGCGCACCGCCAAGGTCGATGCGCACGGGTTTGTTACGGTGATTGAAGATGACATTGTCCCCCGTCAGACCGATGACATCCCAGTTCGCCAGCCAGGCATCCACAGCAAAGCCGCACTTCAACTGACTATTTTTTGCCAGCGTATCGAGGTCTTTGGGGTTCCCTACTATCAGTTTTGAAATCAGTGCGGGCTTGCCTTTGCGGGACGCCAGTTCTATGTCAGGAACATCGATTCCTGCGGCACGGTACAGTCTGGAGGCAAGCACCTCGTTTCGAAGTCTATTGGCAGACGGGTTGGTTTTCACATACCACTTAACGCCATTGGGCGCTTGAAACAATCCACCTGGATTAGAGCCCTTGGCGCCAGAGAGTTGTTTCCATTTGTCAGTCTCGACGAGGGCGAATTCACCTCCCCTCTTGGACCGCCCTAAAACAGTCATGTCGACGACAATAAACTCACCGCTCCGGCGAGCCTGCGTAATTTCGTACCGGTTGGTGATATCCAGAATGACTTCGTGTTCACTCTTGCTGGCCGCCGATAACGGCAACCGGCTCTCACTGAGTGTCACACCCTTTGCACCACTGTGGTTGAGCGCGGGAACGGCAGGCATCGCTTTCAGTACAAAAAGAACCGGTGTTTCTTTTTTCCTCTTCGCGTTCACCAGCGCAAAGCCTTGCGAAACGGCTGACACTGTCGAGGCACTGGCCACCCCGGTCGCGGTGTAAACGCCTTTAACCACGCGCAGGCCGTGAATAAGACCATGGGCTATTTCGCGACTGCGGTAACCCCTGGAGGTATTCAGTAACAGCGACGCCGCCTCATCATCCAGAGATATCCCCCGATAAAGCACTTTAGGCTGATCCGACTTGGCCAACTCAATGGAGTAGCGCGGTATGGAGGCTCTCAGGTCCGCAAATTCTTCTTCGGTTGTTTCAGAGGCCGTGTACTTCTGCAGCAGTCGCATGAACTCTTTGCCGTCTATCGAATCCAGTACGCTGTCCTGCCGACCCGCCAAACGACACTCTTCGGCAGTATTGAATTGCTCCACTGGAACTCCCTTGCCTCGCCCTCGCGAAACAAAGTTGGGCACTTTATTACTGGCAGGCCCCAGTGCCGAGGTACTTTGAGCGTTTGAAAACCCAAGGTGACTAAAATTGTGTTTTACGGGATTTATCATTAAGCACTCCTGAACGTTCGTCTTGGGGCTCGCGATGAACATTCGTCCCTGGAATTACAGGCATCAGGACCTTTATCAGACTCGAACGCGATCAGCCGATACTCGCAAGGCAAATAGCCACTTTTCGGATTGATCCAATCATGGATAACGCCTGTTGATAATGAAGAGCCCCAAGAAAGCAGCCAATTGCTATCACCGAGAGAGTATTGAAAATAAGCCGAGCTTATAATTGGCTGAATGGCATTCATCGCAAACACTCATCGCCTGCATTTACTGGAAAATGGAGTAAATGAGTGTCGCAGTGTGCTGTGCGGTTCCATTAAGCAAACAAGAGAGGCTTCTTTAATGGAGAATTATCACTGTAAGTGATCGACATTCGTGGCGAATGTCTTAGAGCCAATGCAAGGAATACCTGAGCTACTTGCATGATCGTGGTGTGTGATGAAGTGATCAGACATAAGTCATACGACAACATATAAATAATGCACCATATTTAGTTACGTACCAACAGCTCAAGACGGCACACATTCGCTCAAGCAGAGCGTGTCGCAAACGTGCAGAAGGTCAACGATAGCTGGCCGGCCAATGCCCGGCCTGGATTTTTTCGACGTCACCCGCAGAGAAAATCGTCGGGCTGTTCGGGCACGCATGAGAAGATACCGGCACCTCACTTCAATACTTCGTTTTTCAGGCCACAAAGCCGACCGCCATGACCAGACCCGTAACGCTCAAGGATGTTGCCAACCATGCAGGTCTTTCCAAGGCTGCGGTGTCGCGCTATCTGAACCGAAGCATCAGCCTGCCGCCGGAAACCGCGCAACGTATCGACCTGGCGATCAAGGCGCTGGACTACCGGGGCAACAGTCTGGCCCGGCGCCTGAGCAAAGGCGGCAGTGAGACCATCGGCCTGGTGCTGCCGGACATCGCCAACCCGTTTTTCGCCGAGCTGGCAGACGCGGCCGAGGAAGAGGCGTCCGCACACGGTTATAACCTGGTGCTGTGTGTCACCCGCAACCTGCTTGAGCGCGAAAGCACGTTTGTGCGCTGGCTGGATTCACGTAACGTCGATGGCTTGCTACTGGTCAGCAACCATCCGGACGACGGCACGCTGGCCAGTCAGCTGATGAGCTACCGCAATATCATTCTGCTCGACGAAGACGTTCCCGGCACCTCGCAGCCCAAAGTCTTCGCTGACAACCATCAGGGCGGTCGCCTGGCGACTGACTATCTGATCCGCCATGGGCATCGACGCATCGCTCACGTTTCAGGGCCGTCGGCCTTGATGAGTGCTCGCGAGCGCTATGCCGGCTACCGGGAAGCGCTCGCGCTGGCGGGCATCGCAGAGGTGCCGGAATACCTGTGCTTTGGGGATTACAGCCGTGAGTTCGGGCGTATCGCGACCGCACAGCTACTCACCCTGCCCGACCCTCCGGGGGCGATTTTCGCCGCCAGTGACTTCATCGCCCTGGGCGTGCTCGATGTCCTGCGTGAGCGCACTATCAGCGTGCCCGGCGCCATGTCGCTGGTGGGGTTCGACGACGCCGTGTACGCCAGCCTGCTGACCCCGCCGCTGTGTACCATCCGCCAATCCTCCAGAGAGCTTGGCCGTCTCGGCGTGGCGCAACTGCTGCAGCGAATGACGGGCGGCGACTGTACACAGGACGTCGTGCGCGTACCCGTAGAGCTGGTCTGCCGGGGCACGGTAGCAACGCGCAGTGACTGATTGCGGGGCAACAAGTAACACCCGGCCTTAAATCGGTGCACTGCCGTTTGCCTCCTGAAAAGCCGATGATTGCGGAAAACTGTGGCGCATCAAGGCTGTACGGTCACAGGCAGGCATCGTGAAAAAATGGCACACAATCTGCTTTCTCCAGTTCTCAAACCTGAAGACAAAGCTCATTTGTCTTTTTTTTGAGATAACTGGTAAACCGGTTTACCGATCTGATTTGCCACATCGGCGATCAGGCTAGGAGGATGGCAATGCTGCGTTTGAGCAAGCGTTTCACCCTGACCCTCGGCGTTGTTTTGGCCTTGGCGTTGTCACCCATCATTCAGGCCCAGACCGGCAAACGTCTGGCTCTGGTACAGGTCAACCAACAGGCGCTGTATTTCACCCAGATTACCCAAGGCGCACAGGCGGCGGCGAAAGCTGCCGGAGCAGAGCTGGTGGTGTTCAACGCCAACGACAATCCGTCAGCCCAGAACGACGCCATCGAGGCCTATATTCAGGACAAGGTCGACGCCATTCTGGTCTGCGCCATCGACGTCAACGGTATCAAGCCGGCAGTCACCGCAGCCGCGCAGGCCGGGATCCCGGTGGTGGCAATCGATGCTGTGATCAATGGCGACAATGCCGTGCAGGTCGGCGTGGATAACCGCGAGGCAGCCCGACAGATCGGCCAGTACACCGGCGAATACATCAACCGCGAACTGGCGGGCAAAGCCAGCATCGGCGTGGTCGGAGCCCTCGGCTCTTATGTGCAGAATCTGCGTCTGGACGGCTTCCGCGAAGGCCTGGCGAAGGCCGCCAGCCAGGCGAAGATCGTCAATACCGTCGACGGTAACAATGTGCAGGACACCGCCCAGGCTGCGGCGGAAAACCTGCTGACCGCCAACCCTGATCTGCAGATCATTTATGCCACTGGCGAACCCGCCCTGATTGGCTCGGTTGCCGCGAGCGTGTCGCAAAGTGCGGGCGAGCGGGTCAGGATTTTCGGGTGGGACCTGTCCTCTCAGGCAGTGCAGGGTCTGGATGACGGCTCTGTCGCGGTGGTGGTGCAACAGAACACGCAGGCCATGGGCAAGACGGCGGTGGAGTCGGCGCTGGCGCTGTTGTCCGGAAAGACTGTGGCTCGCGAACAGAGCATTCCCGTCACGCTGGTGACCAAAGCCAACCTGGCAGCCTATCGCGCCGAATTCAAATAAGGGGCTCAGCATGCAGACGCCTGGCGAAGTGCCTCGGGTACAGATGAGTGCCATCACTAAACACTACGGCTCGATAGCCTCGTTACGCGGTGTCGATCTGCTGTTGCAGCCCGGTGAAGTGCTGGGGCTGGTGGGCGACAACGGCGCGGGCAAATCCACGCTGACCAAGATTCTGTCAGGTGCCGTGATACCGACCAGCGGACGAATCGCCATCGATGGCGAGGAAGTCAGTTTCAACGGCCCGGCAGATGCGCAGCGCTGCCATATCCAGATGGTGTATCAGGACCTGTCGCTGTGTGACACCGTCGATGTGGCCGGAAACCTCTTCATGGGCCGCGAACCGATGCGCCGCGTGCTCGGCGTGCCGTTGCTCGATGAGACGCGCATGCACCGCGAAGCACGGCAGATTCTCGAAGCATTGGGCATCACCATTCCGGATACCCGCGCGCAGGTACGACACCTTTCAGGCGGCCAGCGCCAGGCCGTTGCGATTGCCCGCGCGGCCGCCTTCGGGCCTAAGGTTCTGATCATGGACGAGCCCACCGCGGCCCTCGCGGTAGCCGAAGTCGAAGCGGTGCTGGAGTTGATTCGTACCATCAGCCGCCAGGGCGTCAGCGTGATTCTGATCACCCACAGGTTGCAGGACCTGTTTCTGGTCTGCGACCGCCTCATGGTGATGTATGACGGCGCCAATCTGGCCGAGCGAAGGATTGCCGACACCGACCTCAACGAGGTCGTCGAACTCATTGTCGGGCATAAATTCACTGCCCGCTCCGCTAGCGCCTGAAAGGATATGACGCCATGAAAACGCTCGATCTCACGCGCCAACGCATTCTGCCGCAGTCGCTGTTCAAGCGCCTGCTGCATGATTTTCCCGGCGTGGTCAGCATCGGCCTGTTTTTCGCCCTGTGCTTTGTGCTGTTCGCACTGGTGACCGATAACTTTTTAAGCGGTGCCAATCTGCTCAACGTTATCCGGCAAAACGCGCCGTTATTGATTGTCGCGGTGGCGATGACGCTGGTGGTCACCACCGGCGGCATCGACCTGTCGGTCGGCTCGACCCTGGCGCTGGTCGGTGCGCTGGCGGCCATGGCGCTCAATGCCTGGCACCTGCCCTGGCCGCTGGTTCTGCTCGGCGGGCTTGCGGTCGGCGCGATGATCGGGGCGCTGAACGGCTACTTCATCGCCTACGCGGGCATCCCGGCCTTTATCGTCACCCTGGCCACCCTGACCATTATTCGTGGCCTGGCGATGCTGCTGACGCAAGGCTATTCGATCCCCGTCCCACGCGAAGAAGCGGCGTTTCTGGCCCTCGGTCGCGGCTGGTTTCTCGGCGTGCCGCTGACCGCCTGGCTGGCCTTGCTGGTCACGCTGGGCGGGGTGCTGGTGCTCGGCAAAATGCGCTTTGGCCGCTACCTCACGGGTATCGGTGCCAACGCTGAAAGCGTGCGCCGCGCCGGGGTGAATCATCGCGGTGTGCTGCTGCGGGTCTACATGCTCAGCGGCATGGCGGCCGCCCTGGCCGGCATGATCGTCACGGCCAGGCTGGGCAGTGGTTCCTCGAATCAGGGCGAAGGTTTCGAACTGGAAGTGATTGCTGCCGTGGTCCTCGGCAGCACCAGCCTGTTCGGTGGCTTCGGCACGATTGTCGGCACACTGTTAGGGGTGCTTACCATGGCTGCAATCAAGAACGGGCTGATTCTGGCCCACGTCTCACCGTTTTACACGCAAATCGCCACGGGCCTGATCGTACTGCTGGCGATCTGGCTGAACACACGCATTCTACGTACCGGCCGTCCACTCGGGAGGGCTGGAGCATGAGCCTGTTTCGTCATCCTTCACCCCTGCCCCTCGGGGTCGACAGCGGCCATGCCATGACGGTGCTGGGGCCGGTGCCGGTCGAGCGCCTTGGCGTCACCCTGATGCACGAACACATTCTGCTCGACGCTTCAGGCAAATGGGTCGCACCCAGTTGCTGCGGCGAGCGACACCTGGCCGAGCGCCCGGTGAGCATCGAACTGCTTGGCGAACTGCACATGAACCCGCTGGTCAGCCGCGACAATTGTCAGTTGTTCGATGTCGATCTGGCCTGTGAGGAGCTGCTGAAGTACCGGGCGCTGGGCGGGGAAACGGTGGTCGATCCGACCAATCTGGGCATCGGCCGCGACCCGCAGGCCTTGCAGCGAATTTCCCGTCTGACCGGCCTGAATATCATCATGGGTGCCGGTTTCTATCTGGAACCCTCGCACCCGCATTACGTGCATGAACGCTCGGTGGAACAGCTGGCGGAGCAGATCATTCATGACGTGGGTGGTGGTGAAGAGAAGCCCGAGGTGATTGCCGGCCTGATCGGCGAGATTGGTGTTTCCGCCGCGTTCACGGATGACGAAGAGAAATCACTGCGCGCCGCAGCCCGTGCAAGTGCCGCGACCGGCGTGCCGCTTTCAGTGCACTTGCCAGGCTGGGAGCGCCTCGGCCACCGGGTACTGGACATCGTTGAGGCAGAAGGCGCCGACCTGCGCCACACGGTGCTGTGCCACATGAACCCGAGCCACAGCGACCCGGCGTATCAGCATGCGCTGGCGGCACGCGGCGCGTTTCTGGAATACGACATGATCGGCATGGGTTACTACTTCGCCGACGAGCACGCGCAGTCGCCCAGCGATGAGGAAAACGCACGGGCCATCGTCGCCCTGATCGAGCGCGGCTTCGGCTCGCAGGTGCTGTTGTCTCAGGACGTTTTTCTGAAAACCATGCTGACTCGCTATGGCGGTCATGGTTATGGCTACCTGCTGAAACACTTTGTCCCGCGCCTGCGCCGTCATGGCGTTACCGGCGAACAACTCGAAAACCTTTTGATCGATAACCCGCGCCGGGTCTTCCAGCGCGGCTTCCAGGCTCCTTTTTCATCGCAGAGGAATGCAACGTCATGAAACAGTCCGTATTGCTGGCTGGCGAATCATGGGTCAGCACGTCAACCCACATCAAAGGCTTCGATCAGTTCGACAGCGTCACTGCGCACAATGGCGCGCGGCGCTTGCTCGCGGCGATGGCAGACAGCGACTATCAGATCACGCAGATGTGCGCCGATCAGGCCCAGACCGACTTTCCGGCCACGGTCGAGGCACTCAGTCAGTATCAGGCGGTGATCCTTTCCGACATCGGTGCCAATACCCTGCTGCTGCACCCGGACACCTGGCTGCGTGGCAAGCGTACGCCCAACCGCCTCAAAGCCCTTCGCGAATACGTCTTGCAGGGCGGTGCATTGATGATGGTCGGCGGCTACTTCAGCTTTCAAGGCATCAACGGCGGCGCGCGCTACCGCGGAACGCCTGTCGAGGAAGTCTTGCCCGTACGCTGCCTGCCTTACGACGACCGTGTCGAAGTGCCGGAAGGCTTTCTGCCGCAGATCCACAGCGATCACCCGATACTGCAAGGCCTGGGCGGCGAATGGCCTTACCTGCTTGGCTACAACGAAGTTGAATTGCATCCCGAAGCTCAATTGCTGGCCACCGTCGAAGGCTCTCAACACCCGTTGCTTGCCGCGCGCGAGGTCGGTGCCGGACGCACGCTGGCGTGGACCAGCGACCTTTCCGAACACTGGCTGCCAGAAGTTTTTCTCGACTGGGAAGGCTATCGCCGCTTCTGGATCAACAGCCTCGGCTGGCTGACCCGCCGTACCTGACCGGAGGCTCCGATGCTCGATGACCCGATAGCCCTGACCCGAGCCCTGCTGGCGTTCCAGACCCTCAACCCGCCGGGCGATGAAGAAGCGTGTGCGGCTTTTCTTGCCGAGCAGCTGACCCGCCACGGATTTGTCTGCGAGCTGCAGCGTTTCGGTGAGCGCCGTTTCAATCTGGTCGCCTGGCTTGAGGGCGACGGCCCCGGCAAACCGCTGGGGTTCACCGGCCACCTGGATACCGTGCCGCTCGGCAATGCCACCTGGAGTCACTCGCCGTTTGCCGGTGAGATCGTTGATGGCCGGCTGTACGGGCGAGGGTCCAGCGACATGAAAGCGGGCATTGCCGCCTTCATCGTGGCCTGCCAGCGCAGCCGTGATTCCATTCGGCGCGGGCCCGGCGTTCGGCTGATACTCACCGGCGGAGAGGAAACCGGCTGTGACGGCGCCAAGGCCCTGTGCAGTGACGCGCCCCATTTGCTGGGCGAACTGGGCGCACTGCTGATCGGAGAGCCGACGGCCAACTACCCGATACTCGGACACAAAGGCGCGCTATGGCTGCGCTGCGCCAGCCATGGCCTGACGGCCCACGGCGCCATGCCGGAAGAAGGCGTGAACGCTATCTATCTGGCCGCCGAACACATTGGCCGCGCGCAGACCTTTGAAGTAGGCCCTGCGCATCCGCTCATGCGCAAGCCGACGCTGAACGTCGGCACTATCAGCGGCGGCCTGAACATCAACTCGGTACCGGACTACGCAGCGTTCACCCTGGACCTGCGCACTGCACCGAATCTGGACCACGACGAGATTCGCGGACGACTGGCGGCCCATCTGGGCAGCGGCGCGGAACTGAGCACCCTGATTGATCTGCCTGGTATTTGTGCCAGCCCCGACGAGCCGTGGGTGCAACAGGTTTTTGCACGCTGTCAGGCCTTGCATGACGCCCCCCTGGAGGAAAAGGCGGTGCCCTACTTTACCGATGCTGCCGTGCTGCTCCCCGCCATCGGCTATCCGCCCACCCTTATTCTCGGCCCGGGAGAGCCCGGCATGGCGCACAAGGTCGATGAGTATTGTGAAGTCGACAAACTTCAGCAATGCGTCGAACTGTATGCCGGATTGATCGAAGACTGGACAGTCATGCACGCGCCGATGAACGACTGACGCAAGATACTCTCACCAGCCCTTCATAGCCCTCCTCGTCGGCACTCGTTTGGCTCACATTCAAACCGGCTGCGCAAGGCAGCCACTCACCTGGAACGTGCATAGCCATGACAAGGATGTAAACCGTTCTGGACAGCGGACGGGTTGAACGCGTAATAAGGTGCCTACAAAATTTCCCTAATGGACAGCACGTTAATGGCACTACGCGGTGATGAAGCGGACGACCATGAGTTCCGCAGCCGGTCATATCCCGTCCAGGAAGATATGGCGCAGCAGCGTCGAGTCTGGCGCTTTGAGCGCATCGGCTGGGCAGGCCTGATTGTACTGATAGTGCTGACCCTTGCCGGTTTGTTTTCCAAAGGGCCGTTGAGCCAGGTCGAGCCTCAAACGGCAGATGGCAAACTGCAGGTGAGCTACGAGCGTTTCAGCCGCAACGGCAGTCAGGACGATATGATTGTCACGTCCAGAGGCGCCCCCTCCGAAATGCGTTATCTGGTCGTCGGCAGTGGACTGCTCGAAGGCGTATCGATCGAGAACCTCAACCCCCAGCCCGCGCCCCTTCACAGCGAAGGCCGTGATCTGGTCATTCCGATGCAGGCTGACAAGGACGGTTTAGCCACTTTGTACCTGACTGTTCGCAGTAACGGGGTGGGACTGTACCGAGGGCAAATGCATATGCTGGGTGGCGAAACGCTGCCGATGCCCAGGTTTATCTACCCGTAGAGAGAAAGCGATTTATGGATGCAGTGCTCAGAGCAGCAGCGATTTATTTTGTCTTGATGGTCTTGTTTCGTGTTGCCGGACGCCGCTCCCTTACCGACCTCACCACCTTCGATTTCGTCTTGTTGCTGATCATTGGCGAGGCCACTCAGCAAGCGCTGCTGGGCGATGATTTTTCGGTGACCAACGCGATACTGATCATCTCCACCCTTATCGCCATAGACGTCGGCTTTTCCCTGGCCAAACGCCGATCGAAGCGGCTGGCCAAATTTCTGGATGGCGGCCCCACGGTTATCGTCGAAGACGGCAAGCCACTGACCAAACGAATGAGAGAGGCGCGCATCAGTGAATCCGATGTGATGGAGGCCGCACGAACCACGCAAGGGATCGTGGAGATGAAGGACATCAGGTACGCGATCATTGAAAGGAACGGCGAGATATCGGTCATACCGTTCAAGTGAGGAATCAGCGCTAAAACTTACCTGCGCAGAGTTTCATGGCGACATCCTGAACATCTTTACCGATCACATCGGGCTGGGTGCCTGAAGTGATGGCATCGAATGCGCCACCTGGCGGTGCTGACATCAGCCAGCACCGCCAAAGGTCACGATCAGATCACTGGCTTACGCCTGCTCTTCCTGCTCGTCATCATCATGCTTGAGTGCCGGCTTCATACCTGGCTGAGGCGCGTGCTCGGCATTCGGCGCGATTTCTTCGCCGTGGTTCTTTTTCTCTTGCTGGACTTTTTTGTCGTGGGCGACGTTACGTGGATCGGTCATGGGAATTCCTTGATTGGCAGAGGATTCGAACACCCATCGACGTGATGCATGGGTTTGAGCGCCGGGGCAAGATTTGGAGTCAGGCCGTTGCAAGGCGTTCAGTGCATTTGAACCGGCACCTGCCGGGAGGGGCGAGTTGCGGGTTCCGGCCCGAGTTGAGGCGACGGCGTCATGACTCGGCGGACGACAGCCTGAACGCCGGCGACTGAACCAGCTCCATGACCACTTCGCGCAATGACTGCGCACACGGAGACAACTCGCGATACGCCAGCGCCAGCACATAGGCAACAGGTGTGCCTGGCCCAGTTATCTCCCGACACGCCAGCCGTCCAGGCTGACGTCGGGCATAACGCTGCGGCATGAGCGCCACGCCCATTCCACCAGCCACCAGCGCAGCCGTGGTCTGCATCTGGCGAGGCTGTTGCACGACCCGAGGGGTAAAGCCTGCACTGGCGCAGGCCAGCAGAATATGCGAGTGCATGCCCGGGCCATGATGCGGGGCGAACAGAATCCACGGTTGGTCTGCCAACGCCGCAAGACCGATGGATGTCTGCTCGGCCAAGGGATGATCCTGCGGCAGCACCGCAACCATGCGGTCCTCGAACAACGGCTCGATCTGGATGTTGCCGGGGTCTATGACCGGCAACACCAGAATGCCGACGTCCAGCCGGTCATTGCGCAGGCCTTCAAGCTGCTCGGGTGGGGTGGCCTCCTGCAGTTGAATATCGACGTTCGGGTTCGCTGCCTGATAGCGACGCAGTAGCGCCGGCAGTAAACCATCGACCACGCTGTCGACAAAGCCCAGGCGAATCGTACCGAGCATGCCTGCCGCTGAGCGACGTGCCATTTCGCAGGCCCGTTCGGCCTGCAATAACGTCTGCCGAGCCTCGGCCAGAAACACGACGCCCGCAGCGGTCAATTGCGTGGAGCGCGTACTGCGCTGCAACAACTGCACGCCCAGACATTCTTCCAGACGACGAATCGCAACGCTCAGGGGCGGCTGTGACATGTTCAAGCGTTGCGCGGCCTTGCGAAAATTCAGGGTTTCAGCGACCACCACGTACTGACGCATCAATTTCAAATCAATCATCTGATATTTTTTTAGTATCAATGAGCTATCAAATTAGTATGTTACAAATAAATGAGCGTTGCACATACTTCATGGTTCAACGGCTAGGGCGAGATCGCTCACAGCCTGGTCTATGAAGAAGGGGCGCTGATTTGAACACGCGAGCGTATGGTGTCGCCGCACTGGCCGGCTTTGTTGGAGGCAATGTTTCCAGTTTCATCAAATGGGGTACAGAGATCCCCTTCCCGCCTCGCACGCCGGACCGCCCGGTCCCGCCTGTGGAGATGCTTGATTCGCTGGGCATCAACGCTCAGCAACTGACGTATGTGTATTCAGAGCATGTGGTGAATTACGGCAGTGCCCTGGTCCACCATGGCTTTTCCATCTTCTTCGCCATGTTCTATTGCCTGCTTGTACTCCGGTATCCGCGCGCCGCCCTGTGGCAGGGTCTGGGTTTCGGCCTGTTAGTGACCCTGGGTTTTCACGGCGTCATCCTGCCGGCGTTCCATTGGGCACCGCCGCTGTGGGAGTTGCCTGCCTCGGAGTTGTTATCGGAAACGTTCGGGCACTTGCTGTGGATGTGGGTGATCGAAGTCATACGGCGGGATTTGCAACAGCGCTGGCTGCCTCACAGCCAATCGGTCTGAGTAGCGCGCTGCCTTGCGACCGGCACCTGGAATTTCCCTGTAAACGGAGTGACCCGATGAAATCTCTATACACCCTGGCTCTGGCCTGCGCCGCCTGCGCGGGCATGGCGAGTGCCAATGCCGACGTGCAATCGGTGCCGAAAGAGTCTACGCAAATGACTCACAGCAACGGTCAACTGCAACCGCCTGTTTCATATGCCACGCTGTGGGCTGACGAAAAAGGTGCCACGCATGTGGGCCACTGCCGCCTGGAAGGCCTGGAGTTCAAAAGCTATGCCCCGCCAGCCGCGCCGCAATGGGTCGGCGTCTCCCCTGACGATATTGAAAGCATCGCCTACGCGGTGCTGCCAGTGGGATACGTCGGCAACTGGCACCACGCGCCGGGGCCACAATGGGTGATCACCCTGCAGGGGCAATGGTCGGTGGAAACCACCGATGGCAGTGTGCTGGTGCAAGGACCGGGAGAGATGCAGTTCAATGCCGATACCCGGTCCCGGCCGCGTCCGGATGACGAGCGTGTAGGCCACCTGACACGCACCGTGGGTGATCAACCCAATGTTCAACTGATCATCAAACTTAAACCAGGTGCGGCTGACAAACGTACCAATGGCAGTTGTGCCTACTGATCGCATACGGACCTGAACACATGAAACCGACCCGTAAAAAACACTTTCTGCGCCCCTCCTCATGGTTATTGGGCGGTGCGCTCCTGGCTGCAGGTTCCGCAGGCGCAACCGACGCCGTCGCCCCTGTCCGGCAAGTCGTTATCGATCCGGCCTTCAGTCAACTGGTTGCCCCCCAGGCCCACGTCGAGCTGCTCACCGATCAGGCGAAGTGGGCAGAGGGCCCGCTGTGCCTGGCCGATGGCCGTTTGATCTGGAGTGACATCAAGGCCAACAAGGTCAGCAGCTGGCAGGCAAAGGGTGGCGTGTCCACCTGGCTGGAAAAGGCCGACTTTCAAAACGGGCATACGCTCGACGGCCAGGGCCGTGTGGTGGCGGCCTCGCATGGCAAGCGTGGCATCGTGCGGCAGGAGTCCAATGGTGAGTGGCGTACAGTGGTCGACACCTACCAGGGCAAACGGCTGAACAGCCCGAACGATGTCGTGGCAGATAAAAGCGGCGCTCTCTGGTTTTCCGATCCCACTTTCGGTGTGCTGAGCAAAAGCGAAGGCTATGGCGGCAAGCCGGAGCAAGGCGGTGAGTTCATCTATCGTTACGTACCCGACACCGGGCAGATCACCCGTCTCGACACACCCGAAGTCCACGCGCCCAATGGCCTGGCCTTCTCGCCGGATCAACAGCTGCTTTATGTGGCCGACTCACAAATGGCCCACGACTTCACCAACAAGAAGCTGGCACATCGCATCATGGTCTATCAGGTGCGCGACGGTCGCTTGATCAACGGCAAAGTGTTCGCTGACATCGAGCCCGGCATCCCGGACGGGATCAAAGTCGACGCGCTTGGCAACCTGTGGAGCAGCAGCAAGGAAGGTATTCAGGTGTTTTCCGCAGCAGGCAAGCCACTGGGCAAACTGCTGGTCGCGGCGGCCGATACCAGCAACCTGACATTCTGCTCCAGCGAGCAGGCAAGCTGGGCGTACATTACCGCTGCCAACAAGGTGCTCAGGGTGCAGGTGATGAAGGGCGTAGCTGGTCAGTAGGACGGACTGTCCCGATGCTCATCGGGTAGCAGTAAACCGATTCAAAGCCCGGCACACGGCGCCGGGCTTTGAATACGATGCCTAGGCTCTGTACGAAAAGTCGGCGAGCGAAGGTCAGGCGAGGCAAAAACAGGCGAGGAAGCGGAGTCTACGTGTTGTAAATGAGCATTCCGATTGGACTCGCATCCGAGCCTGTTTTTAACGAAGCATCACCGAGCGCAGCCACTTTTCGTACAGAGTCTAGAACCAGGTCTCCATCTGGATACCGAACTGCCAAACACCACCGGAATTGAAGTCGCTTTTGCCGAAGTTGCCGGTCGTGCTGTAGCGGTCCAGGTCCGAAGACCAGTTCATGAGGCTTGCAAACACTCGCAGTTCGGGACGCGTGAGCAGGTCACCCATGTCCGGCTTGAAGGTCGGCGCCACCGTAAACTTCCAGAAGTTACCATCGACGGCATTGCGTTGCAGGTAGCCTTTGGGGTCGAGGTCCATGGTTTGCCAACTCAGCTCGTAGGCCATCTCGAAGTTGCTGTTGATCTCGTTGGCCAGGCGCATGTTCAGCGTGAGCCAGCGGTAATCGTCGCCTTTGACATAGCGGTCTTTGCTCTGCTCGGCCAGCAGGCTCGGGCCGATGCGCCATCCCGGCGCGATAGGCGTCTCGCCATACATGGCCAGACGCACCGCGCGGGCGTCGTCGAGCAGTTCGCCATCCGCGCCGATGTCCTTGACCTGTGCACCCAGGCCCTGCCCATAGAGCAACGCCGTCTTGAAGAAGCCTTCGCGGCCGAAAAAGTCCTTCTGGTGATTGGCCAACATGGTGTGCAGGCCTGAGTCTGCGGGCGCAAAACCGGCTTGATTGGTGCGCGTACCGACGTCGTTTTTCTTTGCGCCAATGGCGTTGAACATCCACTGCCACTGACCATTGTCGAAGAATTGGTTGGAGGTCAGGATGTAGCTTTCCACATCGGCATCGACGCCGCCCTCACTGAAATCTCCGTAGTTACGTCCGATCAGGGAGTAGTTCGAGCGCCAGTCCCTGGTCATCTGCACATCGTAAATACCGCCACCGGTCCCGGCCAGAAAGACCACGTCCGAGTCCAGCCAGTGGATATCGAAATTATCCCTGTCGAAGCGCTTACCGGCCCACAGGGTGGAGTTCTCGAACACTGAATTACCCTTGAAGGCGGCGATGTGGTCGAGTTCGGTAAATACCTGACGCACGTTCAGGCTGCTTTCGGTGGGTGTCCAGTCGTTATAGCTTTCAACGCCATCGGCGATGGAGACCGTGAACTTGGAGCGCGTGCCGTTCTGCGCGTAGATCTCTTTCGACAGATCGAAGCGCATGTAGGTGTCGTCTTCGTTACCCAGGCGCCCGACCGCCCCACCGACTGAACCCGCGGGGGTTGTATAAGGCCCGCCGCGACCGCCGCCCAATCCGTCGTTGATCAACAGGCCGGAGCGAGCATAGCCCTTGAAGCTGAACCCGTCGGTGAGGTGTCCGACACCGCCTGGCTTCTCCATGCTTTGCTGGCGGGCTTCGAGTTTTGCTACGCGATCATCCAGAGCGGGCTGTGGACTGGCTGCCACAGTCGGCGCGGAAGTGGGCGCGGCAGGCTGCGCAGCGGGGGTGGCGAGTTTGAGTTGCTGCAGTTCCCTGGCGAGCGCCTGGGTTTGCTGTTCGGCTGCGGCTGCACGTTTTTCCGCAGCGCTGGCACGGGCTTCAAAAGCGGCCATCCGTTCTTCCAGCGTCGCGGCCTGAGAGACGGTTGTCGAGGTGCCGAGTACCCCTGCGAGTAGCCATCTTGATGCGTTCTGCATGTGGACTTCCTGTTTTGTTTTTATTGTTTTCGTGACGTTGGCCGGGCCTTTTTCCCTCAACACAAAATTGTGCAAATCGAAGAAAAAAGGGTGCCACATCGAAAATACGCTGCTACATTGACGATGTTAACGTTAACTTTTATAAAAACAAAAATAAAGAGGGCTCTATGAAACAGCTGAAATCTCTTCTTCCCGCCGCGCTGCTCACCCTGTCTGCAGGGTTTCCTGCGCTGTCGAACGCAGCCGATCTGACGATCTCGTGCGGGGCCGTCGGTGCTGAATTGCAACTGTGCAAGGAAGCAGTCGATAGCTGGTCAAAACAGACCGGCAACAACGTTCAGGTGGTTTCCACGCCTAACTCTGCGACCGAGCGCCTGTCGTTCTACCAGCAGATCCTCAGTGCCCAGTCCACCGACATCGATATCATTCAAATCGACATGGTGTGGCCGGGGATGCTCGCCAAACACCTGACGGACCTGCGCGAACTGCTTCCGGCAAATGCAACACAAGGCTATTTCCAGGCCCAGGTGGACAACGCCACCGTCGACGGCCGGCTGGTGTCGATGCCCTGGTTTACCGACTCGGGGCTGCTGTACTACCGCAAGGATCTGCTCGACAAGTACCAACAGCCGGTCCCCCAGACCTGGGAGGACATGACCGCTACCGCCAAAAAAGTGCAAAAAGCCGAGCGCGATGCCGGGAACGCCACGATGTGGGGCTATGTGTTCCAGGGGCGCGCTTATGAAGGCCTGACATGCAACGCCCTGGAATGGATCAGCAGCCAGCCGGACGGCGGACTGGTCAACCCGCGCGGAGACATCGTGGTCAACAGCCAGGCCTCACGAGTCGCGCTGACCCTGGCCAAAAGCTGGGTCGGCGACATCTCCCCGCCCGGCGTCCTCAATTACACCGAGGAAGAAGGCCGTGGCGTGTTCCAGTCGGGAAATGCGCTGTTCATGCGCAACTGGCCTTACGTGTGGGCCTTGGTGCAAAGCAAGGACAGCGCGATAAAAGACAAGGTTGGCGTAGCGCCCCTCCCCAGCGGCGGCGCGAACGGCACCCATGCTTCAACGCTCGGAGGCTGGGGGCTGGCGGTTTCGCGCTACAGCCGCAACCCCAAGCTGGCGGCAGAACTGGTTGCCTACCTGACCAGCGCCCAACAGCAAAAACAGCGTGCCCTGGCAGGTGCCTACAACCCGGTCATCGAGTCGCTGTATGCCGACCCCGAGTTGCTCGCGGCGATGCCTTACTACCCCCAGTTGCACAGCATCCTCAGCAATGGGGTCATGCGCCCCGCCGCCATCACGGCCAACGGCTACCCACGCGTCTCCAACGCCTTCTTCGATCGGGTGCATAGCGTGCTGGCGGGCGATATTCCGGTCGATCAGGCACTGGTCGAACTGGAACGCGAACTGACCCGCATCAAACGCCGGAACTGGTAAGCCACACGTAAGGAAATCAACATGCCTGTCTCTTCTACCGACTACCCCGGAGACGACGAACTCGTCACCCGGGAAACGCCTGTACAACGTCGCAGGCTACGCGCCGCCTGGCTGTTTCTGACGCCGATGCTGGTGTGCCTGGTGCTGGTGGCGGCCTGGCCATTGCTGCGCACATTCTGGTTCAGCCTGACCGACGCCGATCTGTCGGATACCGGCAGTGGCTCATTCGTGGGCCTGAGCAATTATCTGCTCTACGACGGCGTCATCTGGTCCGGCGTTCTGGTCGATCCGCAATGGTGGAACGCGGTGCGCAACACCCTGCATTTCACCGTGGTGTCGGTCGGGCTGGAAATGGTCCTGGGACTGATGGTGGCGTTGCTGTTGAACGTCAAGTTCACCGGCCGCGCGCTGGTCCGTGCGTTGATTCTGATCCCTTGGGCGATTCCGACCATCGTCTCGGCGAAGATCTGGTCGTGGATGCTCAATGACCAGTTCGGCATCATCAACCACATGATGCTGAGCCTGGGCCTGATTGACGCGCCACTGGCCTGGACGGCAGATGCGGATCTGTCGATGTGGGCAGTGATCATCGTCGATGTCTGGAAGACCGTGCCCTTTGTCACCCTGCTGATGCTCGCGGCACTGCAGATGCTGCCAAGCGATTGCTACGAAGCCGCCAGGGTCGACGGCATTCATCCGGTGCGGGTGTTCTGGCGTGTCACCTTGCCGTTGCTGATGCCCGCGTTGTTGGTCGCCGCAATCTTTCGCATCCTCGACTCGTTGCGGGTCTTCGACGTCATCTACGTCCTGACCTCCAACTCTTCGAGCACCATGAGCATGTCGGTCTATGCCCGCCAGCACCTGGTGGAGTTCCAGGACGTCGGGTACGGCAGCGCCGCCTCCACCCTGCTGTTTCTGGTCGTGGCCGTGATTGCCATGCTTTATCTGTACCTCGGACGTCGCCAGCTGGAGGTGCGCTCATGAACCTGCGCCCGCTGAAGAAAGCGCTGCTGCGCCTGTCCTTCTGGGGCCTGGTCGGGGTCGTGCTGCTGTACGCGATCTTCCCTTTCTATTACGCCGTCCTGACCTCGCTGAAACCGTCCAGCGCCTTGTTTGAAGTGAGCTACTGGATCACCGAAGCCGACTTCTCCAATTACGCAGCGGTCCTCAGCCAGGCTTCATTCCTGCAGGCCATCGCCAACTCGCTGGTGGTTGCGCTGAGTGTGGTGATGCTGGCGCTGTTCCTCGGCCTGACGGCGTCCTATGCCTTGGGCAGAGTCAAGTTCCGAGGGCGCGGCACGGTACTGATGATGGTGCTCGGGGTCTCCATGTTTCCTCAGGTCGCGGTGCTGTCGGGGCTGTTTGAAGTGATCCGCGCACTGGGTCTGTACAACACCTCATGGGCGCTGATCCTGAGCTACACGATTTTCACCCTGCCCTTCACCGTCTGGGTGCTGACCACGTTCATGGGGCAACTGCCGCATGAACTGGAAGAAGCGGCAATCATGGATGGCGCATCGCCCTGGGTCACGCTGACCCGCGTGCTGTTGCCGCTGCTGTGGCCCGCCCTGGTCACGACCGGCCTGCTGGCATTTATTGCCGCGTGGAACGAGTTCCTGTTTGCCCTGACCTTCACCCTGACAGACGCCCAGCGAACGGTCCCGGTCGCCATCGCCCTGATTTCGGGTGGCAGCTCCCACGAATTGCCCTGGGGCCTGTTGATGGCGGCGTCGGTGCTGGTGACCGTGCCACTGGTGATTCTGGTGCTGATCTTCCAGCGCCGCATCGTTTCCGGCCTCACCGCCGGCGCGTTGAAAGGTTGATGCACACAACTGACAAGGAACAGCATCGTGATGAAATTGAAGCTAGCCAACATCAACAAGCAATTGGGCGGCACGCGTATTCTGCGCGACGTCAGCCTGGAGATCGCTGCCGGTGAGTTCGTTGTGTTCGTCGGCCCGTCGGGCTGCGGAAAGTCGACGCTGCTGCGCTTGATCGCCGGACTGGATTCGATCTGTGCTGGCGACCTGCTGATCGACGGACGACGGGTCAATGACCTGGAACCACGCGAGCGTGGTGTCGGTATGGTCTTTCAGTCCTACGCCCTGTACCCGCACATGAGCGTCTACGACAACATCAGTTTCGGCCTCAAGCTGGCCAAGACGGAAAAAAGCAGCCTGCGCGAACGCGTGCTGAAAACCGCGCAGATCCTGCAACTGGACAAACTGCTGCAGCGCAAGCCCAGGGAACTGTCCGGCGGGCAGCGCCAGCGTGTGGCCATGGGCCGAGCCATGGCGCGGGAACCGGACATCCTGTTGTTCGATGAACCGCTTTCCAACCTGGATGCCTCGTTGCGGGTTCAGATGCGCAACGAAATCGCCCGCCTCCACAAGCGTCTGGGCTCGACGATGATCTACGTCACCCACGATCAGGTAGAGGCGATGACCCTGGCGGACAAGATTGTCGTACTCAACGGCGGTCAGGTCGAACAGGTCGGCTCACCACGCGAACTCTACGAGCGTCCTGCCAGCCTCTTCGTCGCCGGTTTTCTGGGCTCGCCAAGAATGAATTTTCTGCCCGTGAGCTTGCAGGCACCGGGTCGCAGCAGCCTGATCGATATCCCGGCACTGGGCATGAAATCCCTGCCCTTCGACAGCTCGAATCTGACCGAGGATGCGCAACTGGCCTTGGGTGTGCGCCCGGAGCACATCACCCTCAATGCTGCGAACAACGGCGTTGGCGTCACGGTATCCGGTGTCGAATACCTGGGCAGCGAGGTCTATGTGCACCTGGCTACCGGGGCGAGCGAGCCCTTGATTTGTCGCTGCGATGCCAAGGCTGGCTGGCAGGTGGGTGACCAGGTCGCGCTGCAATTCGACGACAGCAACCTGCACCTGTTCGACGCCGATGGCCTGGCCCTGAAGCGCCACACAGACGCCAGTCAACACCTGACACCCGGCACCACACCGCACCTCGTACAAGCAGGCACCCTATGAGTTTTTCCGTGAATGCCATGAGCAACCCGATGTCCCCCGCCCTCGAACGCGCGCACCATGCGCTGGAAGAGGGCCTGTCGCAGCTCATCCACGATTATCGGCCCGGTTACCACCTGGCCCCGCCGGCAGGCTGGATGAATGACCCCAACGGGGTGGTGTTCTTTCGTGGCGAATATCATGTGTTCTATCAACACCACCCGTTCGACGCGAAATGGGGCCCGATGTACTGGGGCCATGCAAAGAGTGCCGATCTGGTCCATTGGCAACACCTGCCCATTGCCCTGGCACCCGGTGATGACTTCGATCGGGACGGTTGTTTTTCCGGCAGTGCAGTGGTGTGTGGCGACACCCTGGCGCTGATCTACACCGGGCACACATGGCTGGGTGACGTGGGCGACGAGCGTTTTATCCGTCAGGTGCAGTGCCTGGCCACCAGCACCGATGGCATCAGTTTCGTCAAACACGGGGCCGTTATCGACACCCCGCCGCAAGACGGGATGATTCATTTCCGTGACCCGAAGGTCTGGCGACAGGACGGCCACTGGTACCTGATTGCCGGCGCACGCCTGGGCGACAAACCGCTGCTGCCGCTCTATCGATCCAAGGACCTGCACGCGTGGGAATTCGTCAGCTATGTGTCCTCAGGCGAGGAAGGCGACGGCTATATGTGGGAATGCCCGGACCTGTTCGGCCTGAATGAACGCGACGTACTGCTTTACTCCCCCCAGGGCATGCCGGCACAGCGCTACGAGCGACTGAACAGGTTCCACACCGGCTATCGAGTGGGCCAGGTCGACAGTCAATGGCAGTTCACCGGCGGGCCTTTTATCGAGCTGGACAGCGGCCACGACTTCTATGCGGCGCAGACGCTGGTGGCGGCAGATGGCAGACGTCTGCTGTGGGCGTGGATCGACATGTGGGAAAGCCCGACACCCACCGAGGCGCATCACTGGCGCGGCATGCTCGGCCTGCCGCGAGAACTTGAAGTGCGCGCCGATCGCCTTTGCGTGCAGCCCGCACGCGAACTGACAGCGCTGCGCAACGCAGCCTTGCCAGGCACTGCCTGGTGGAGCGACGCGGGTAGCCAGTGGCTGACCGACATACACGGCGACATGCTGGAAATCCACGTGCAGCTGGACCTGCTCGACTGCATCGAAGGGCACTTGGGCGTGGCATTGCGTTGCAGTCAGGATGGCCAGGAGCAGACTCTGCTTTGCTACGATGCGTCGCTAAAACGTTTGATCCTCGACCGTACTCAGTCGGGCACCCACGTCAGCGGTCAGCGCAGCGTAGCGATAGATCCACAACAGAATCAGCTTGAACTGCGGATCTTCCTTGATCGCTCGTCCATTGAGGTGTTCGAGCAAAACGGCAGTTTCAGCTTCAGCAGCCGCCTTTATCCACAGACCGACAGCCTGGGGGTCAAGCTTGTTGCCAACGGCACAGGAGGCCGAGTCTGCATTGCCAACGCATGGCAGCTCTCCTCCGGATACCTGTAAGGTAAATCATTGAAGTCGCGAAAAAAATCAGCTCTCTGTAGCATGATAATCATCAGTCAACCCGACAGGCCCCGACCCGCATGACCTCAGTTAAAGACGTTGCAAAACTGGCCGGTGTGTCTCTGATGACGGTGTCTCGGGCGCTCAATGATCCGGGAAAGCTGAGCCCGGAGACTTATCAGCGAGTGCGCAACGCGATCGATGAGCTTCAATTCGTACCCAGCCTGTCGGCTCGCCGGATACGCGGCGACAACCTGCAGACCCGGACCATCGGCGTATTCGCCCTGGACACCGCAACGACGCCTTTTGCGGTCGAGCTGCTGCTGTCCATCGAACAGACCGCGCAGCAGGCAGGCTGGAACGTATTTATCCTCAACCTGCTGAGTAACCCGCCCACCGACCAGAACATTGACCTGATGCTCTCACATCGCCCAGACGGGTTGATCTTCAGCGCCATGGGCTTGCGCAAAGTGAGTATCCCGCAGCGCTTGAAGAGCAAACCGCTGGTGCTCGCCAACTGCGTAGCCGATGACAGCAGCCTTGTCAGTTATGTGCCGGACGACGAAATGGGTCAGTACCGTGCCTTGCACCACGCGTTCAGCAAGGGCTATCGACGCCCGCTGTTCATCAACCTGCCAAAACAGAGCCTGGCCTGGGAAATCCGCCAGGCGGGTATGCAGCGTGCCTGCGAGGCATTCGGTCTGGCTCGCGACGAACTCTTGCAATACAACCTGTCCGAACACGACGCCTATTGGGAAACCGCCGCCATCCTCGCCCGGCATATGCTGGATGGCCGTCCGCAGTTCGACATTCTGATCTGCGGCAATGACCGCATTGCCTTTTGTGCCTACCAGCTGCTGCTGGGCCAGGGCCTGAAAATCCCCGGCGATGTCGCCGTGTTGGGTTATGACAACATGATCGGCATCGCCGAGCTGTTCATCCCTGCGCTGACCACGGTGCAACTGCCGTATTACGAGATCGGTCGCAACGCCGCCCGGCACTTGATCGACAGCGTTGAGGTATCGGGCTCCCAGCCTGTGGACTGCCCGCTGGTGGTCAGAGAATCGTTATGAAGCCTTGCGCGAGATAGCCCACGCATCGAGTCGTCACGCGGGACGAGCCCAATAAAAGCGTCGGCTCTTGAGTTCTGATTTTCAACTTCGAAACGCTGGCCATAGGGATGAGCAAGCTGGTGGCGACGTTGTCGCTTTAAAGGTTGCCTATTGCTTCATGTCGGACCGTTGGGGATGCTATGGATAGTGATTCCACAGCATTCAGAGCAAACAACTGCTTACGTCCGGAATATCCGCAGGCTGCATCAGAGGAGCGCACAACCGCCCCTCTGACCCGGGAGCTTGATACGTGTCAGTCAGCACTGCCGGTCAGCAGTGTTCTTGTCGCCGCCACAACATCTTCTTTGCGCATCAGGCTTTCGCCGACCAGAAAGGTAGTGATGCCGGACTTCTTGAGTCGCAGGCAATCGTTATGGTTGCCGATACCACTTTCGCCGACCAGCAGTTTGCCTGCGGGCACCATGGATGCCAGTCGCTCGCTTGTGCCGAGGTCTACTTCGAAGGTATGCAGGTTGCGATTATTGACGCCAAGCAGCGGGGAAGACAGTTTAAGCGCACGCTCCATTTCATGTTCGTCATGCACTTCCACAAGGACGTCCATCCCCAGCGTCATGGCGGCACTTTCAAGTTCGGCAGCCAGGTCATCACTCAATGAGGCCATGATCAGCAATATGCAGTCCGCGCCCCAGGCACGTGCCTCATACACCTGATACGTATCAAACATGAAGTCTTTTCGTAACACAGGAAGGGCGCAAGCGTTTCGCGCATCGATAAGAAACTGCGGCGAGCCCTGGAAGCTTGGCGTGTCGGTCAGAACGGATAAACAGGCAGCGCCACCGGTTTCATAAGCCTTCGCCAGCTCTGGCGGGTTGAAGTCTTCGCGAATCAGACCTTTTGATGGACTGGCTTTTTTTATTTCTGCAATCAAGCCTATCAGACCCTGCTGCTCTTTTGCTTTCAGTGCTTTATAAAAACCGCGTGGGCTGGACTGTTCGAGGGCACGCTGTTCGAGGCGGCTGAATGGCAAGTCAGCTTTCGCCGCCTCTATTTCCTGAAGTTTGTAATGTTTTATTTTGTTTAGAATATCACTCATGACAGTCACTCATATTAGCGGGCAGTTTATTACATTAATTCCTGTGTGCTTGACGCAAGAACGCTGATTCTTGCCCTCTAGCAAAAGTCAAACCAGACTACCTTCACTGACCGACAAATAATAATTAAATTTAATTTATCAATCTTTAAATATCATGCGCGTTAAATATATCATAATAGCTTATGATGTAAACCCAGAGCATATGCTCTTCGGTAACGCACCCTTTTATGTAAGCAAGGCGACCAAGATGGCAAAACAGCATCAACTTGCCATTGCCGCCTGGATATAGCGTGCTATTTCAGAAATAAAGTCTCTGATAAAAGCATCTTTGCGTGCTCGTTGCGAGGTGACAGGTGTCTCAAGAACAGTTCATACAAATGCTCGATGAAAGCTACCGACATTGGACCGGTCACGGACTGCCGTCCCCTCGGCAACTGGACTCGCAACAACGCCTCACCTGGCTGCATACACAAGCTCCCTATAGCCTGTTGGCCCACGATGGCGCCGCGGATCCGCGCTTTACCTACGTGAACGAATGCGCGCTGCAATGCTTCAAGTACCCGCACGACAGTTTCATCGGCATGCCCTCACGTTTCAGCGCCTCGGAGCTCGATCGTGCTCAGCGTCAGGTATTGCTGGAGCAAGTCACCGCCAATGGCATCGCTGAGGGCTACAGCGGCTGGCGAGTGGATGCGAATGATCAACCGTTCATGATCTACGCAGGTGTGGTGTGGACCTTATTGAATTCGCAGGGCCAGGCGTGCGGGCAAGCCGCGTTATTCTGGCCGGATGAACAGCGTATCGGCGTTGTGGATTAAGGTTTTCCGGAATGGTTGTCTGCTCCTGCTCGAGCAGACAACCTGACCACCCACCTTGTCCAGAAGCATCACCCCACGCGCCATACTGCCGATTCGATGATGCAGAAGTCCCCGCCTCCCAGTGCAAATCTATCCCCCGTCAAACGTCCAATCACCTCAAGCTGGTCGCTTCATTCATGGCTGCGTCCGTGCTCTGGAATCAACTGACTTTGTACACGCCTGAAGCACCGCGCCTCCAATCAAAGCGCTGTCTCGCACCGTTTATCCGGGTCGATTGCGCAGCTGTGGTCGAACTCTTGTTGAACTCCGGCCAGACTCGACCCACTCCGAAATGGCTTCTTTCCAGACTTTCCGGATGCGGGTAAAAAGACACCACGATATGCGATTTGCGCCTCAGGGCAGCCATCGGATACGGGCTTTCTAACAGCGCCAACCGATACATTGCGATCCACCCCAAACCCCGCCTCGGCGGGGTTTTTCATTGGGCGAAATACAAGGAGACCCGTGCAAATGTTGAAAGACTACCGATGCGGACAGTGCAAGAAGCTGCTGGCTCGCATGGGTGACTACACCGAACTCCAAATCAAGTGCTCCCGCTGCGGGACGCTGAATCATGTGAAGGCCGCGAGCCTTGAGTTATCGCCTTTGAGCGAAAGAGGTACAGCAGCGTCGCTGCTGCCTCCCAAAGCTATTTAAAGGTATCAATTATGTCCACTAGCAGCTCTGCTGTAAGCCAGCTCAAAAATAGTCCTCTAGCAGGTCACATCAACTACGCACCCACTGTCTGGTCCCGGGCCGATGCGCTGAAGGTCAATGAAAATGACCCGACCACCAGGCAGCCACTGGTCAGTGCGGACTTCCCGGTCATGAGTGATACGGTATTCATCTGGGACACCATGCCGCTGCGCGAGCTGGATGGCACGGTGGTTTCGGTCAACGGCTGGTCGGTCATCCTGACCCTGACGGCTGACCGCCACCCCAATGATCCGCAATACCTCGACGCCAATGGCCGTTATGACATCAAGCGTGACTGGGAAGATCGTCATGGCCGCGCACGCATGTGCTACTGGTACTCGCGTACCGGCAAGGACTGGATCTTTGGTGGTCGTGTAATGGCCGAGGGGGTATCGCCCACCACACGAGAGTGGGCGGGCACACCCATACTGTTGAATGACAAAGGCGATATCGATCTTTATTACACCTGCGTCACGCCCGGCGCAGCGATCGCCAAAGTACGTGGTCGTATTGTGACGTCCGATCAGGGCGTGGAGTTGAAAGACTTTACCCAGGTCAAAAAGCTGTTCGAGGCCGACGGCACCTATTATCAAACCGAAGCGCAGAACTCGAGCTGGAACTTTCGCGACCCCAGCCCGTTCATTGACCCCCGTGACGGCAAGTTGTACATGGTGTTTGAAGGCAACGTCGCCGGTGAACGCGGCTCGCACACAGTAGGGAGTGTCGAGCTGGGTCCTGTGCCACCAGGTCATGAAGACGTGGGCGGGGCCAGATTCCAGGTAGGTTGTATCGGCCTGGCGGTCGCAAAAGATCTCACTGGTGAAGAGTGGGAAATACTTCCGCCCTTGGTGACAGCCGTCGGCGTGAACGATCAGACCGAGCGTCCGCACTATGTCTTTCAGGACGGCAAGTATTACTTGTTCACCATCAGTCACAAGTTTACGTATGCCGATGGCGTTACAGGGCCAGACGGTGTCTACGGTTTTGTCGGCGAACATTTGTTCGGTCCGTACCGGCCAATGAACGCTTCCGGCCTGGTGCTCGGCAATCCGCCGGAGCAGCCTTTCCAGACGTATTCCCACTGCGTCATGCCGAATGGCCTGGTGACTTCATTCATCGACAGCGTGCCCACCGAAGGTGAGGATTATCGTATCGGCGGCACCGAGGCGCCGACGGTGAGAATCCTGTTGAAGGGGGATCGCTCGTTCGTGCAGGAAGAATATGACTACGGTTACATTCCTGCGATGAAAGACGTGCAACTGAGCTGACACGCCGTCCACGTACGATGCCTGAAGAACGCCTGTGCAAGCAGGCGCTCTTCAGGCGTTCAGCCCGGCAACTCGCTCATCGCGATGATCTGCTCGGCCATGGCTACCTACCAGCGTCCTGGAAGGTGTCGTACCCGTTAATGAACAGGCATTTCAAAATGCCCATGCATGGACAGCGTATTTCGTTTCCTCAGAACCCTGCACAAAGGAGAAACCGCAATGGCGACCGCGAACAAAAATCTCAAGGCGACCTGGGTCGCAACCGTTACGAATCTTGACTGGCCGTCAGTCTCATCTCTGGCCATCACTGATGAGGCGGCACGTGTCAGTACACAGAAAGAAGAGTTGACCCGCATTCTTGATGACATTGTGGCCATGAAAATGACTGCGGTTATATTCCAGGTTGTTCCCTGCGCAGATGCATTCTACGCATCAGACCTGCTTCCATGGTCGAAATACCTGACGGGGACGCTCGGGAAAAATCCCGGCTTCGACCCACTGGCTTATGCTGTTGAGCAGGCGCACGCTCGTCATATCGAGCTGCACGCATGGGTGAACCCGTACCGCGTATCAATGAACACCAGTGATGCCACAATAGAAGAGCTGAATAACTCATCCTCTGACTCGCCGGCCAGTGTGTTTAAACTGCATCCTGAATGGACAGGCACTTCAGCGAAACGCTTTGTTCTCGATCCCGGCATACCTGAAGTTCAGGCGTGGGTGAGTAGTATCGTTGAAGAGATTGTCACTCAATACGATGTGGATGCGATTCAGTTCGACGATTATTTTTATTATGAATCCGCCGATTCCCTGCTCAATGATGATGCGACCTACCAGACCTACAATACGACCTTTACTACAAAGGCCGACTGGCGACGGAATAACACTTATTCGCTGGTTGATGCATGCCATAAAAAAATAGCCGCCGTTAACACGGATGTCTTGCTTGGTATCAGCCCGGCAGGCGTCTGGCGGAATAAATCTGACGACCCGCTGGGGTCTGATACGCAGGCCGGTGCACCTAATTACGATTTCGCGTACGCAGACACCCGGAAATGGGTCATTGACGGCATCATTGATTATATCGCCCCGCAGGTCTACTGGCCGTTTGCCCGGGAGGTTGCCCGCTATGACGTCATCACCCAGTGGTGGGCGGATACCGTCAGGGGTACCGGCACAGCGCTATATATTGGTATGGCTCTGTATAAAGTGGGAACGGCATCAGCAGCCGAGCCCGACTGGACTGTTGAGGGGGGCGTGCCTGAAATGACTCGTCAGCTTGACCTGAATGATTCTCTGGCTGAAGTGTTCGGGTGTATGTTTTTTCGACATATATTTCTGCGGGCTTCGCAGACACAGCAGGTGGTTGATTACCTGAAGCGTCGCTGGGCCGACGTCTAATTTTTTGTTGGGCTTCTGCGCAATGGGGAAGCCCCTGTAATAAGCGGGCTTTTTTAAAATGGATTTCGCCCGCTCAATACAGGCAATATTGGCTCAACCGTTCGTTGAAATCATGCTCAAGTTTCCGTTTCTGAGAGATGCGCAACGGATGTCATGGTGAATTTTCCGGGCGGCTGGATATAGACGTAGCTCCACGACTAGACGCTCCATGAAGATTATTTATTTTTCCACGTGGTAGACACCGGATTCGTGACGGTATTTTTTTCCTGGGTATAGGTGCCGTTCTGCTGGGCAAGGGCCTCGCCGGTATCAACAATAGCGTTCTGGATGAATATGTTTTGCTTGTCTCCACGAACGAACGTTAACTGATGAAAGGCCGTTTTATTCCCCCAGTCGCTAGAAGGCAGAGAAATGAAACGCACAGTGAACGTTTCCTCATCTACATTGCCCTCTATGGAGTAAACGCCATAGTGGTTTTCACCCTGCGAAATCAGTTTGTAGGTGCCGTTATCGTAGTAATAAATTTCGGCATCGGGGAACGGTTTTTTATCGTACATTTTACGGTAATGCAGCACTTGCTTAATGGTGGGCTGACCGAAGCTAACCGTCAGTTCTTTACCATCCACCGAGGTGGTCAGTCCCTCGGCGTGAGCACCGTTCATGAGCATTAGCAGACTTGTGGTTACCGTTGTGATTAATTTCACTTCACTTTTCCTCGTCTGGTTCTATGGATGACGTTGCGTCAACGTACTGAGACTGTTACCTACGTTGGCAATGTTACAATTTTCGGGTATGTACTGCATACCATTTATGAACTAGTCAGCCTGCGGCTGCCAATTGCCCATCGCGTAGCATCAGGAAACCGCGTGGTCCATCAGAGCTACCATAGAGCTGCGCTTTAATATGACGACTGCAATACATCATAAAGCCCACCTATCCTCATTGCTCACTTCGCTGAGAATGAATGTATGCGACATATACGCCCCGAAATGCTGGAACTGGCCGGATGGGTCGGCAGGTGAGGCTAATCAACTGCGTTAGAGCTTTGTAGACATACTCAATCTGCCATTATCGGCCGATGTATAGCGCTGCCGAAGGACACCTTTTCTATTGGACTCAAAGCGACTGCTCTTGAGTCCTGATCTTCAACCCTGATACAGCTGGGCGAAAATGGTCGGGGTAACCTGAAGGGTAAACAGCGGCAGACTGTGCCGGTGATATTCAGCCAGGCAGAACAAGAGGAGAGCAATCAAATCACGCGCAGCGACCAGCACCGATTCGCAAGACCGGGCGCACGGCGTCAACCCTTGGCTGAAGACACCGTCGACCAGCAGCTGTGGCAGATGCTCATGGACAATCGCGCTTTGGCCAGCGATCCCATTGATCCAGAGGCGGAGGCGTCGAGCAAAAAGGCTCTTGCCGAAACTATCTACGTGTTAACAAAATTGAACAAAGCGACAAAAATAGGTGCCTGGCCGCGGAACCTCAAAAAAAGACTGTCGTTCTTTATAACAACCAAGGAGGCTGACTTTGCCAGCCTTCATCGTCATCCGGTTTAGCGATCACCTATTAGCCGGCGTGGAGCCTTGATCAGGAGGGTTGTCGCGACGGCACTCCTCCCACTCCCTGCTTCCCAATGCCTCAGCGAATAACCTGAATCAATCGTAAGCGCTCCATAGACCCCACTTGGCTAAAGATGGGGTTTATGGAGCGCTTACCCATATTTCGCATCAGGCGGCGGCTGAGCGTGGTCTCACCTGAAAATGCACGCAACAAAAAAGGCGTCCCGAAGGACGCCTTTTCTGTTGGACTCAAAACCACTGTTCTTGAGTCCTGATCTTCAACCCTGATACAGCTGGGCGAAAATGGTCGGGGTAAGGGGATTCGAACTCCTGACATCCTGCTCCCAAAGCAGGCGCGCTACCGGACTGCGCTATACCCCGATGATGCTAAAAAACACCTCCGAGGAGGCGTTTTCTATTTGGGTGACGCTTGTGGCGTCACTCCCTAAGATCCAGCCAGATACAAACTGACCAAAAATGGTGGGTCGTGTGGGATTCGAACCTACGACCAATTGGTTAAAAGCCAACTGCTCTACCAACTGAGCTAACGACCCAAATATGGTCGGGGTAAGGGGATTCGAACTCCTGACATCCTGCTCCCAAAGCAGGCGCGCTACCGGACTGCGCTATACCCCGACTTAAACTGCATTGAACCTTGCGAAATCTGGCTCCACGACCTGGACTCGAACCAGGGACCCAGTGATTAACAGTCACTTGCTCTACCAACTGAGCTATCGCGGAACTATCGATTTCAGATTCAACTTTACAACCTGTTGCCTTGAAACCAGCTTGCTGTTAACTCGTTGATTTCAATCTCATCGACCTTTGCGCTTCGTTTGTATCGTTGCGTTCACGTCTCTGAGGCGCGCTATTCTACAATTTTAAAAACACCTGTCAACCCTATAAATTGCTTTTTAAGACAATGATTTGCGATTTTTTTTCAGATCGCCTCTCGGGCCTGATTCTACTGCTGACCACGCCTCAAAAAAAGGCCCTCGGTTCGAGGGCCCTTCTATAGAGCGTTGACGAGCGCTGTCAGACAAACGTGATCTCGTCGTCGACCACCTTGCCGGTGATGGTCGTGCCGGGCATGAAGCTGCCCGAGAGGATCATCTGCGCCAGCGGGTTCTCGATCCAGCGCTGGATCGCCCGCTTCAGCGGGCGTGCGCCATAGACCGGGTCGTAACCAACGGCGATCAGCTTGTCCAGCGCCTCTGGGGTCAGGGTCATCGACAGCTCGCGCTCGGCCAGACGCTTGCGCAGGCGGCCCAGCTGGATGTCGGTGATACCGGCAATCTGGTCACGCGCCAGCGGTTCGAAGATCACCACTTCGTCGATCCGGTTAACGAACTCCGGACGGAAGTGCGTACCGACCGCGTCCATTACCGCAGCACGCTGCGCCTCACGATCACCGACCAGTTCCTGGATCTGCGCCGAGCCGAGGTTGGAGGTCATGACGATCACGGTATTGCGGAAGTCCACCGTACGCCCGTGGCTGTCAGTCAGGCGTCCGTCTTCAAGCACCTGCAAGAGGATGTTGAACACGTCGGAATGCGCCTTCTCGACTTCGTCGAGCAGAATCAGCGAATACGGTTTGCGACGCACGGCTTCGGTCAGGTAGCCGCCCTCTTCGTAACCGACGTAGCCTGGCGGCGCACCGATCAGGCGAGCCACGGAATGTTTCTCCATGAACTCGGACATGTCGATACGCACCATTGCCTCTTCGGTGTCGAACAGGAACTCGGCCAGCGCCTTGCACAGCTCGGTCTTGCCCACGCCGGTCGGGCCGAGGAACATGAACGAGCCGCTCGGGCGGTTAGGGTCGGAAAGCCCGGCACGCGAACGACGCACGGCATTGGAGACCGCGACCACCGCTTCTTCCTGGCCGATCACCCGGTTGTGCAGCAGGGTTTCCATGCGCAACAGCTTGTCGCGCTCGCCTTCGAGCATCTTCGACACCGGGATACCGGTCCACTTCGACACGACCTCGGCAATTTCTTCCTCGGTTACCTTGCTGCGCAGCAACTGGTTTTCCGGCTTGCCGTGCTGGTCGACCATTTGCAGGCTGCGCTCCAGGTCGGGAATGATCCCGTACTGCAACTCGGCCATGCGGTTCAGATCGCCCCGGCGGCGCGCGGCCTCCAGTTCCTGGCGAGACTGTTCGATTTTCTGCTGGATCTGTGCCGAGCCGGTGACCTCGGCTTTTTCCGAGGTCCAGATTTCTTCAAGATCCGCGTACTCAAGCTCAAGACGCTCGATTTCGCCCTGAAGTTTTTCCAGGCGCTTGATCGCTGCCTCGTCCTTTTCCTTCTTGAGGGCCTGAGCTTCTACTTTCAGCTGGATCAGGCGACGTTCAAGGCGGTCGAGCACTTCAGGCTTGGAGTCGATCTCCATGCGAATACGGCTGGCCGCTTCGTCGATCAGGTCGATGGCCTTGTCCGGCAACTGGCGATCGGTGATATAGCGATGGCTCAGCTTGGCCGCCGCGATGATCGCGCCGTCAGTGATGGCGACCTTGTGGTGCACTTCGTAGCGCTCTTTAAGGCCACGCAGGATCGCGATGGTGTCTTCTTCACTTGGCTCGTCGACCAGGACTTTCTGGAATCGACGCTCAAGCGCCGCATCCTTCTCTATATATTGGCGGTACTCGTTGAGCGTGGTAGCCCCCACACAATGCAGCTCGCCGCGCGCCAGCGCAGGTTTGAGCATGTTGCCAGCGTCCATCGAGCCTTCGCCCTTGCCGGCGCCGACCATGGTGTGCAACTCGTCGATGAACAGGATGATCTGGCCTTCCTGCTTGGACAGTTCGTTGAGCAGCGATTTGAGGCGCTCTTCGAACTCACCCCGGTACTTGGCACCGGCAATCAGTGAACCCATGTCCAGCGACAGCAAGCGCTTGCCGCGCAGGCCATCGGGTACTTCGCCATTGATGATGCGCTGCGCCAGGCCCTCGGCAATGGCGGTCTTGCCCACGCCAGGTTCGCCGATCAGCACCGGGTTGTTCTTGGTGCGGCGCTGCAAGACCTGAATGGTGCGACGAATCTCGTCATCACGACCGATCACCGGGTCGAGCTTGCCCTCTTCGGCACGCTTGGTCAGGTCGACGGTGTACTTGTCCAGCGCCTGACGCGACTCTTCGACGTTCGGGTCATTCACGGCACCTTCGCCGCGCAGGTTGTTGATGGCGTTTTCCAGGGCCTTCTTGCTGACGCCCTGCCCCAGCAACAATTTGCCGAGCTTGCTGTTCTCGTCCATTGCCGCGAGCAGCACCAGCTCGCTGGAAATGAACTGGTCGCCTTTCTGCTGCGCCAGACGGTCAGCCTGGTTGAGCAGGCGCGCCAGATCCTGCGACATGTTGACGTCGCCGGTCGGGTTCTGGATTTTTGGCAGGCGGTCCAGCTCTGCGCTCAGTTCCTTGCGCAGGCTGTTGATGTCGAAGCCTACCTGCAACAGCAGAGGCTTGATGGAACCGCCCTGCTGCTCAAGCAGCGCCTGCATCAAGTGCGCAGGTTCGATGGCGGGATGGTCGAGGCCAACGGCCAGCGACTGGGAATCGGATAACGCTAACTGTAATTTACTGGTCAATCTGTCGATACGCATTTGTCACCTTCCTTTAATGCAGGCCGGAGCAATGAACACACCTATAAAGAAAACCTGCTGAATAGCCAGTTAGATGCGGACGATTCTGCGCGTTTCAAGCGGGCCGGGATTGATACAGATCAGACGAGCGTTCAGGCAAGCCTAGCTGGCTTGTGCAAAACAGCCCGGCAATCAGGCGTGTTCGATCCAGATCAGCGAGGCGAAGCGGCCAGTGCGCGCGGCGCTGCGGTAGGAAAAGAAGCGCGGGTCGGTGAAGGTGTCCAGCCCGCCGCCGTACACGGCAGAGATACCTTGGGCTGCCAGTCGTAACCGGGCGATTGCGTAGATGTCGGCCATGAAACGATCAGGATTCGAACTGGCGACAAACGCAGCGGCTGTCTGCGGGTGGCTGGCGGTAAAGGCCTCGCGCACCTCGGGGCCGACTTCGAACGACGGCTGGCCGATGGCCGGTCCTAACCAGACCATGATGTCTTCGGCAGCACTCTGCAGGCTGTTGGCCGTCGCTTCCAGCACCCCGGCCGCCAGCCCGCGCCAGCCGGCATGCGCGGCAGCCACACGCGTACCGTCACGACGACAGAACAGCGCGGGCAGGCAATCGGCGGTCATGATGGTGCAAGCCACGCCAGGCGTGCTCGTCCAGCTGGCATCGGCTTCAACGACGCGGGATGGATCGGCAGATACGACGTCTATGCCGTGCACCTGCTTCAACCAGACGGGCTGAGCCTTGAGGCTGGAGCTCAGGCGCTGGCGATTGCTCGCCACGGCCTGCGGGCTGTCATCGACGTGATCGCCCAGATTGAAGCTGTCGAATGGGGCCAGGCTGACCCCACCCGAGCGAGTGGTAACGCAGGACTTGATCTGTGCTGGCGCAGGCCAGTCAGGTATCAGCCAGTCATTCACCCGATGAACGCCTCGCGGTCCTGCTTGAGCAAGGACAGCAACCAGACGAAATCGTCCGGCAATGGCGATTCCCAGCTCATGCGCTTACCGGTGGTCGGATGATCCAGCTCCAGGAAGCGGGCATGTAACGCCTGCCGCGGGAAGGTCTTGAGCGAATCGACCATGGTCAGGCTGGCCGCTGGCGGGATACGGAAACGACCGCCATAGGCCGGGTCGCCGACCAACGGGTAGTTGATGTGCGCCATGTGTACGCGAATCTGGTGGGTGCGCCCGGTTTCCAGCTTGACCCGTACATGGGTGTGCGAACGGAAGCGCTCCAGCACGCGGTAATGACTGACCGCCTGCTTGCCGCCTTCCATCACCGCCATGCGCTGACGCTGCTGGCCGTGACGGCCGATCGGTGCGTCGATCTTGCCGCCTGCGGTCACCACGCCGATCACGATGCACTCGTAGATGCGGCTGACACTGCGACTCTGCAACTGAGTAACCAGTTGGGTCTGTGCCTGAATGGTCTTGGCGACCACCATCAGACCGGTGGTGTCCTTGTCCAGACGATGCACGATGCCGGCACGCGGAACATTGATGATGTCCGGCACATGGTGCAGCAGGGCGTTGAGCAGCGTGCCATCGGCATGACCGGCAGCCGGATGCACCACCAGCCCGGCAGGCTTGTTGATGACGAGTATCTGGTCGTCTTCATAGATGATGTCGAGCTCGATGTCCTGAGCGACCCATTCACCCTGGGCCTCCTGCTCGGCAATCAGCTCGAGAACAGCGCCACCGTGCACGATGTCGCGAGGGCGCAGAGCGCCTCCGTCCACAGTCAGGCGGCCGTCCTTGATCCAGGCGGAAAGGCGCGAGCGCGAGTGCTCAGCGAATAATTGTGCGGCGACTTGATCGAGGCGTTGACCGCCCAATTCGGACGGCACCTCTGCGCGAAGTTCTATATTTTCGGACATGACCAGACTAGGTGGCGGCTAGCCTTTGGTTTCGGCAGCGCGCTTGTGGTTAAATACGGCGTCTTTTGTCCCGCCGGTATCGCGGGGCGCTCATCATAACAGGACGGCCCCGCCCAAGACAGCAGGCCGTTATAGGGACGCAAGCCGCCATGCAAGTGAAACACCTGCTGCTGATCGCCATCCTCGCATTGACTGCGGCCTGTTCGTCGAAGGAAGTCATCGACGAAAACCTCAGCGAAGTCGAGCTGTACCAGCAGGCGCAGGCCGACCTGGGAAATAACAGCTATAACAGTGCCACTGAGAAGCTCAAGGCGCTGGAATCTCGCTATCCGTTCGGTCGCTACGCCGATCAGGCCCAGCTCGAGTTGATCTACTCGAACTACAAAAACGGTGAACCCGAAGCAGCCAAATCCGCTGCCGAGCGTTTCATCCGCCTGCATCCGCAGCACCCGAACGTCGACTACGCGTATTACATGAAGGGCCTGACCTCCTTCGACCAGGACGTGGGCCTTCTGGCGCGCTTCCTGCCGCTGGACCAGACCAAACGTGACCCGGGAGCTGCCCGCGACTCGTTCAACGAGTTCGCCCAGCTGACCAGCCGCTTTCCGAACAGTCGCTATGCGCCTGACGCCAAGCAGCGCATGATTTACCTGCGCAACCTGCTGGCATCCTACGAAATCCACGTAGCCGACTACTACCTGACCCGTCAGGCCTACGTCGCCGCCGCCAACCGCGGCCGTTATGTAGTGGAAAACTTCCAGGAGACGCCTTCGGTCGGCGACGGTCTGGCAGTGATGGTCGAGTCCTATCAGCGTCTGCACCTTGACGACCTGGCTGCCACCAGCCTGGAAGTGCTGAAGACCAACTACCCGAACCACCCGCAACTGGCTAACGGCAAATTCACCCCGCGTGAAGCCGAAGCCGATAACCGCTCATGGCTGTCGAAAGCGACCCTTGGCCTGATCGACGGTAGCGCACCGCTGCCACCGGGCCAGACCCGTGCCGATCAGGACATGAAGAAGCAGTACCAGGACGCCAAGGACTCCATTCCGAAAGAGCTGCTGCCGGAGAATCAGGCAGAGCTGGACGAACAGGCGGAAAAAGACGCCGAAGCGAAAGGCACCAAGAGCCGTTCGTGGTTCAGCTACATGACCCTGGGTCTGTTCGACTGATCCTGAGCGCATGAAAAAAAGAGGCCTTCGGGCCTCTTTTTTTGTGCATTAATTTTGCCACTGTGCGCCCGCTCGCGGCTTGGCTACACTGCGCCATCGTCAATCACTAAGCTGGTAGTCATGATTCGCTTACTTATGTGGGTCGCGTTGATCGCGGCGGTGGTCTGGTTCGTCAAGCGTCTGATCAATCCCCCCAAGCCGAAACCCCGCGCCGAGCCGCCTGAACTGGCGTCTACCCCCATGGTGCGATGCGCGCAGTGTGGCGTTCATCTGCCGCAGGATAGTGCGCTGAGCCAGGCACAGCAATGGTATTGCAGCGAAGCACACCGACTGCAAGGCCCCGCGGCACGTGACCGCTGACTCACCGTCCCTTGTCAGCCCGCAGGCACAGCGGATTCTACGGCTGTACCACCTCTACCGACTGACCATCGGCGTTGTACTGGTTCTGTTGATTTCCAGCAGCCTGGAAACCGAGCTGCTGCAACTGGCCAACCCGAACCTGTTCCGCTCGGGCTGCTGGTTGTATCTGGTGTTCAACATTCTGGTCGTCGTGCTGCTGGAACGCCCCAGCCGTCAGGCACAGTTTTTCGGCCTGGCGATGACCGACGCGATCATGCTCTCCGCACTGTTCTACGCAGCCGGCGGGCCTTCCAGCGGTATCGGCAACCTGTTGATTGCCTCGGTGGCGATCAGCAACGTGTTGCTGCGCGGCCGTATCGGCTTGTTGATCGCTGCGGTTTCGGCCATCGGCATCATCTACCTGACGTTCTACATCAGCTTCGGCACACCCTCGGTTTCCAACGACTACGTGCAGGCTGGCTCGCTGGGCGCCTTGTGCTTCGCCGCCGCCCTGCTGGTGCAGGCACTGACAGCGCGCATGCAGGTCAGCGAGGTGCTGGCCGAACAGCGCGCGGCGGATGTCGACAGCCTTGAAGCACTCAACGCGCTGATCCTGCAACGCATGCGTACCGGCATTCTGGTGCTGGATGCCAACCATCAGGTGCTGCTGGCCAATCAGGGGGCCTTGAACCTGCTGGGCCAGGAACAACTGGTCGGCCAGATCATCGACACCTGCTCGCCACAACTGGTCGAACGCCTGCGCCAGTGGCTCGTCAACCCGATCATGGTGCCGCGCAGCATCACCACCGCCCCCGTCGGGCTGGTGCTGCAACCGAGCTTTGCCACACTCAACCGTGGCGATCAGCGTCAGACGCTGGTTTTTCTCGAAGACCTGTCGCAGATCGCCCATCAGGCGCAGCAGCTCAAGCTTGCCGCGCTGGGGCGCCTGACCGCCGGGATTGCCCATGAGATACGCAACCCGCTGGGCGCCGTCAGTCATGCGGCGCAGTTGCTTAATGAATCGGAAGAGCTCAGTGCAGCGGATCGACGCTTGGGGCAGATCATTCATGAGCAGTCGGGACGCATTGATAGGGTCATCGAAAATGTCCTGCAGTTGTCACGCAGACGCGAAGCGCAACCCGAACTGCTCGATCTGAAAACCTGGCTGGAACACTTTGTCGCTGAATTTCGCAGTTCCGCTGCGCCCAATCAGAAGATTCATGTCGACATCAGCCCTGGCACGCTGACAACCCGCATGGATTCCGGACAACTGACGCAAATCATGACCAACCTGGTGCAGAACGGCCTGCGCTACAGCGGCAAGAATCATCCGTCAGCGCAGGTCTGGCTGAAACTACACAATGACCAGAAGAGCGACCTGCCCACACTGGAAGTGCTGGACGACGGGCCGGGGGTCAGCGAGCAACACCTGAGCAAAATGTTCGAACCGTTTTTCACCACAGAAAGCAAAGGCACCGGCCTTGGTCTATATCTGTCACGTGAACTGTGTGAAAGCAATCAGGCGCATTTGGAATACGCGCCCCGCCCCACGGGTGGCAGTTGCCTGCGCATTACCTTCGCCCACCCGTTCAAGACGAGCTGAGCATGAGCCAACGGCAAAAAATCCTGATAGTCGATGATGAGCCGGATATTCGCGAACTCCTGGAGATCACGCTGGGACGCATGAAACTCGACACCCGTAGTGCGCGTAACGTTGCCGAAGCCCACGACTGGCTGGCCCGCGAACCGTTCGACATGTGCCTGACCGACATGCGTCTGCCGGACGGCAATGGCCTTGAGCTGGTGCAACACATACAGCACGGCTACCCCCACGTGCCGGTGGCGATGATCACTGCCCACGGCAACCTGGACACCGCGATCCACGCGCTGAAGGCCGGAGCTTTCGACTTTGTGACCAAGCCGGTCGACCTGGGCAGGTTGCGCGAGCTGGTCAATAGCGCGCTGAGCCTGCCCGGCGCGCAACCCACGCGCAGCATCGACAACCGCCTGCTGGGCGACTCGCTGGCAATGCGTACCTTGCGCAGTCAGATCGGCAAGCTGGCCCGCAGCCAGGCGCCGATCTACATCAGCGGTGAGTCGGGCAGCGGCAAGGAGCTTGTAGCGAGGCTGATCCACGAGCAGGGTCCGCGCATCGACAAACCTTTCATACCGGTGAACTGCGGCGCCATTCCTTCCGAACTCATGGAAAGCGAATTCTTCGGTCATCGCAAAGGCAGCTTCAGCGGCGCCCACGAAGACAAGCCAGGTCTGTTTCAGGCGGCGCATACCGGGACGCTGTTTCTCGATGAGGTCGCCGACCTGCCGCTGGCCATGCAGGTCAAACTGCTGCGCGCCATTCAGGAAAAATCCATCCGCAGCGTCGGCGGCCAGCAAGAGCAAATCGTCGACGTGCGCATTCTGTGCGCCACCCATAAGAATCTGAATGCGGAGGTCGCGGCGGGTCGGTTCCGGCAGGATCTGTATTACCGATTGAACGTGATCGAAGTGCGCGTGCCCCCGTTGCGCGAGCGGCGTGAGGATATCGACCAACTGGCAGCCAGCGTGCTCAAGCGCCTTGCCGGGAACGGCGCACAACCCGTCGCGCGCCTGAACGCGCAGGCGCTGGAAACGCTGAAGAGCTACCGCTTCCCCGGTAACGTGCGCGAACTGGAAAACATGCTGGAGCGCGCCTACACGCTGTGCGAGAACGATGAAATCCACGCCAGCGACCTGCGCCTGACAGAGTCCGCCAGCCCTCAGGAGAGCGACGGGCCGAGCCTGGCCGACATCGACAACCTTGAAGACTACCTGGAAAGCATCGAACGCCAGCTCATCCTGCAGGCACTGGAAGAAACCCGCTGGAACCGCACCGCTGCAGCAGAAAGGCTCAGTTTGTCGTTCAGGTCACTGCGCTATCGCCTGAAGAAGCTGGGCCTGGATTGAATGCGTTGCGCGGCAAAAACCGTGCGACGCATAGCGTCACGAAAGGCATTCCACTAGAGCGTGCGGAACGATAGGTGCGCGCGAGAACATCGTCGCGCCCCACGCTCCGCGTGACCGACAGGATGACTAGCCTGCGAGGCGACCAGTCGGCGCGTAGGGTGCCGGATCGATGATCGGCTCGCGCTCCAGCAGCAGGTCAGTGATCAACTGGCAGGACGCCGGAGCCAGCACCAGGCCGTTGCGGTAATGCCCGCAGTTGAGCCACAGGCCGTCAAAACCGTCCAGCGGTCCGATGAACGGGATGCCCTCAGGCGAGCCAGGGCGCAGGCCTGCCCACTGGGCGACCGGCTCGGCATGGGCCAATGGCGGAATCAATTCGACGGCCGACGCCTTCAAACTTTCCAATGCGGCCTGCGTGGTGGTTTTGTCGAAACCTTCGTGCTCAAGAGTACTGCCGATCAGGATATGCCCGTCACGACGCGGGATAGCGTAGCGCCCTTTCGCCAGCACCATGCTCGACAGAAAGTCCGATGCGCACTTGTAGAGAATCATCTGGCCTTTTACCGGCTCGACCGGCAGCTCCAGACCCAGGGTCTTGAGCAACTCGCCGCTCCACGCACCCGCCGCCAGAATCACCCGATCACCGGTGATATCCCCTGCTGGTGTCTGCACACCCGAAATCCTGCTGCCTTCACGGGTAAAGCCGCTGACTTCACACTGCTCGCGAATCTCGACATTGGGCAATGCCAGCAAGGCGGCCTTGAGCGATTTGACCAGACGGGGATTACGTACGTTGGCCACATCGGCCATGTAGATCGCCCGCGAATAGCCCTCACCCAGCACCGGCACGGCATCATTCACCGCCGAGATATCCACGCGGTTCAACGAGCGTTTTTCACGGACCGCCCATTCAAGCGCAGACTGCTCGTCATCGAGGTCGAGCCAGTACAGGCCGGTCTTGTGCACTTCGGGGTCGATACCGGTCTGTGCGAGCAAACGCTCGGCGAGGTGCGGGTAGAAGTCCTGCGACCAATGCGCCAGCGCGGTGACCGCAGGGCTGTAGCGCCACGGGTAAAGCGGCGAAACAATCCCGCCGCCCGCCCAGGAGGATTCCTGGCCAACGCCCAAACGATCCAGCAGCACCACGCTGACCTGCTCGGACGCCAGATTGAAGGCGGTCAACAGACCTATGACGCCACCGCCGACAATGACTATTTTTTGCTTGGACATCTTGGTCTCATGACAAGAAAAACGGTTTAGCGGCCCCAGCAGTCTTTGACAGTGACACCGCTGGTTGCGCCCGTGTTGGTACGCGCCCCGGTGTTAGTGATCACGAAACTGCCACACTTGTCGCCAGCCATCAGCGTGCCTCCGATAGGGTCAGCTGTCAGGGTGAAGTCGGTGGCAGTTAGGGTCGGCGTTATCTTGTAGTACGTATTACCACCAGATACGCCTTTGTAATCCGAGTAATTTCCCTTCTGCGAATAAAACCGCTCCAGCGCCTGGGTTTGCTCGGACAGCAGGCTAGCAATCGCCGACCGCTGGGTGCGCTTCACGTACTCGGTGTAACTGGGGTACGCGATGGCCGCCAGAATACCGACAATCGCCACGACGATCATGAGTTCGATCAACGTAAAGCCCCTGGATGTCGCTCGCATGTCTAGTTTCCCTATTGGATTTGTCGCCACATGATGCGTTGGAAGACGTTCGCACTGCCGCCCTTCTCATTAATCTTGGTGGGCGTGCCGCCGCTGGAGTCAATCACGTACTTGTTATCGTTGGCCCCATTGGTACCGGCAACGATAGAAGCCACTACCGGGATACCAGTACCGATACCGAGACCGCCAATGATCAAATCCGAAGAGTTGATATCGCCGTCATTATTGGTGTCCAGTACCTGGTAATTAAGCATGCTGCCAGTCGCGGCGTTCAGCTCGAACAAGCGCCCGGTCCCGGTGCTTTCGCAGGGGTCGGTAGAGTTGACGGCTGCCGTGGTGAAGATGATACGACCGCGAGAGGTTTGTGCCGGATAGATAATCCGCTCGCCGACATAAGGGGCCGTGGTTGCCAACGGCAGGTACCAGCCTTTCTTGGTGCCCCAATCCACATCATTGGAAGTCGTGGTGTAATACGTATTGCCACTTCCGACTACCGTCCCGTTAATGGCCTGAGGCTGCAGATTGGCCTCAACGATGTTGCCTGAACCGTTGTCGCCATCCCAGATGGCATAGAAATCCTGCAACGAGCTGGTCTGCTTGTCCGCGGTTTCGCTGAATTTCCCGGTGCCGAAATACACGATCTTGCCGTTGAGTGGATGGTCCAGCAACAAGGGCTGAACGGTAATCGACTGACTGGCCCCTTGAGGTGCAGTGAACAGGGGTGAGCCATTGAAAGCGACTTTCCAGCTGGATGCTGCGGCCCCGCTCATGTCGAACTTCCATAGGCGGCCCTTGAGATCGCCCGCATAGGCTGCTTGAACGACATTCTGCGAATTGACCCGAAGTTTCACCGAAGACAACCCGTTATCCGTTTCGCTGCCAATGACCGGAGTCGGAATTTCGGCAATGAACTGTCCGGTGTTGGCGTTGAGTACATACAGGGACGCCCTCCCGGTAAAACTGCCATAACCATTGCCAACGACAACGATCCCGGTGCCATCGGCCATACGCGCTACATCCGGCTTGGAGTAGGTGTATCCAAGGTTGTTGAACTTGTTGTTGGTGTCTGAAGTGTCGGGAGCCTTGACCTCCCACAATGCCCCGATGCTGTCTGCCGAACCTTCGAAAAGCTTGATCGCAAAAAAAGCCTTGCCGCCAGCGCCCAGCCCGGAATACGCCACCGTGCGCCATACACTCCCTGCGGATGCCTGCGTATCGAAGACTGCAATCTGACCATCCACCGTAAAACGGTGAACGCCGGAACCGTAGGAAGAGGATGAAATGGTCGCCAATGAACTCAGAGACGTAGACGGCATATACGCGTATTTACGCGCACCGGAGCTGGCGTCGATCACGTTGAAGAAGCCATCGTTGGCGTTGGCCAGCAGACTGGAACTCATGTTGCTGGACTTGGCAGAAAGGTACGTCGTGTAAGTGGTGTCGCCGAGCAAATCAGACGCCGTCTTCTCTGTCGGCAGCCCGGCCCCCAATGATGAATTGACGATATCGCCCAAGAGTGTGGCACGAGTACGAAGCTTGGCATTGGCCGTGCCTTTGGCCCAGGCAATAACCTCCGCGCCGGTCACTCCGGTGGGCAGCGTAGCGGTAAAGGCATCGCGTTGCGCCTGCGTGAAATTCAGAAAATCCAGGGTGATTTTCGTCGGTGTCGCCGCTGTGCTCCATGACTCGAAAACAGGCGCCTTGGTGCTGCTGGTGATCGTGGTATCAGTGGTCCAGACAGGGGCGCTCAGCGCTCCTGTCGTAGCGTCCAGATTGTAAGCCTTGATCGTGCCATGCCAGTCCGTCGGGTCATAAAGCGTCTGATAGAAGCGGCTGCCCGCCTGAAGGGTGGACGAGTTTGCCACGCCACCGCCGCCCGAACCGGCCTTGGCATAGATATCGCTCAATGCGAGGTTCAAGGCGTTGTTCAAACCGGCACTGTCATTGGTCTGGAAATACTTGCCGTGCCCGTGATTATTGTCGGCAGCGTCTATCAGCATCTGGTTGGCGGCTGTGAAACCAATGGTGTAGGTAGTCATGTTCTGTTGAGAGAAGCCGTCTGTATCCCAACTTTTCTTGGTCAGGTCAGTGGCAGGTGTACTGCTCGCTCTTCGCATGTCGATGTCATAGGCGAACTTGGCGAGGTCGTCCAGATAAAGCGTATCGCCCTCACCATCACCATTAAGATTGGCCCCGTCATTGGCCGCATTCAAGTCCCAATTGGGCAGCGAGCGGGAGGTATTGAGTACATCCTCCGGATCGTTGCTCGGGAACGTTCGATCGTACGTCGGCAAGCCGTCAGTAATCACCACGCCAAAGTTTTTCTGGCAGCGGTACTGTATTGGGCTGGTGTAGGTTTCCGGTGCACCGTTATAGCCGTAAAACGGAGTCATGCCCCGAAAGTAGCGGGTTATCTCATAGTACGTTTCAGCCAACGGCGTATTGGAGTCGCCTCGCAGTGCATTGATGGCCGTATTGAGGGCGGTAACATTGTCGTTTGCATCACGCTGGCTGACACCGCCGTTGTTGTAAGGGTTACTGGCAACAGGGGACAGGTCTGCAACAGGTCTGGAAATCTTCCCTCCACGCCCGGGGTCAGCGTTGGTCGGCGGGTTGAACCCGGCCAGACCGATTCTCAGGGATTTGTTGTTTTCAACCAGCTTCAATGAAACGTTGCGCGCGACGTTGATACGGTAATCGTTGGGAATGATGTTGTTGACGGTGAAGTCTTTGGTAGTAGTGTTGGCGGCCCGCGTCAAGTCAACCAGATAAGAAAGGTAATCTGCAGTGTAGCGAGTGGTGCTCTCGTTACCGGCCGGATCGGGCAACTTCAGGCAGTAACCCACGTTGTCACGCGCAACGTAGGTGTAATCGCTTCTGCACGTGTAGGGCCCGGCAGAGTCCAGCGAAAGCGTATCGTCGCCCTGAATGGAAACGCCTCTGCAGTTAAGAAAACCGCATGACCCTGGCTGCGCATAGATAATCGACGGACGATTGGTCACCGTCGGATCAAAGCCGGCTGCCCAGATGATGTTGTACATACTCCCGGAGTTATCCACCAGCAGCATCAGGTTAGGCGGCACGGCCGACGCACTGAGCAAAGGTACTTGTGCTGGCGTAAACGCATACACGGGCGTAAGGGCATAAAAAGCCAAAAGCGCACCGCCGAGATACTTCAGGCTGCGACGGAGTTTCTCAGCAATTGGCATAAATACTCTCCAGCACCGTGCGCGACGTGCCTTGAATAGCGACTGATGTCACGCGATAGAGCGTTACTGTTCCGGTACAGATCGGTGGCCGATTCACAGGTGTTGCAGTGGTCCCCAGATTCTGTATACCGTAGAAACCGCCTGCCGCAGCGATCCAATTAACCCCGGATGCGCCTACCCCAGCCGTCGTCAAAGAAGTGGATTCCGCAGGCGGTGCACAAGATGCAGTTGTACACTTGGCCATGGTAAAGCCCGTCATCTTGATCGAAGACTCTCCCAACCTTAATGCCGCTTCGGCCTTCTGGAAGGATTGATTGCGCAGGGTGACGCTGCCCGCCATCTTTTCCTGCAGCGTGGCGTTCTGCATGGAAGAGATACCCAGCAGAGTGAGCAGCAGCAGAAACACCAGACTGACCAGCAACACCATACCGCCCTGCCGTGCAGGGAAAGCCTGTATCGATTTGAATCGCACGATCCTGTTCATGCCCGGCCCGTTCAAAAGCGATTACGCAAGTAAGCGACAACATTGTACTTTTGAGACTTTACGATGCCGTTCTGCCCATCCTGCAGCGTCAGGCTGATACGCACACTGCGCACAGCGTCGGCGTTGGCCTTGGTAACAGCCGTGGTATAGGACATCGGGTTACCCGTCATGCCGAAAGAAACACTGAAGTCCGCGACGTTCTGCAACAGCGGCTGCGGAGTGCCGTCCGTGCCATATTTTATGGTCAAGTCTGTTCCGCTGAGCGTGTAGACCAACTGCCGCAACGGAAAGGCCGTCTCCCCCGTAGCCGGCGCACGAGTACTGGCGTAAAGCTGCGTCTTGGACTGACAGTCTGAAACGATGGTCCAGGTGGGCGTACTGCCTGTGGTCCCTACGTCGGCAGTCACCAGCGTCAGCGTCCTGCTCGGATTATCCCAGAGAATTGGAGTATCCAGTGCGATCGGCCACGGGATAGCAGGAGATACAGGCGTGTAGTTTTTGAAGCTCAGGCAGCCATACATGCCGGTCATCCTGATTTCCTGAATCAGTTTGCTCAGCAGGAAACGCGCATCCTCCTGCATCCGCGCTGCGGCATTCTGGCTCTGGTAGGTGCCTCTGGCCGCCGTGAATATCTGCACGATACCCAGGCTGACCACCAGCCCCAGGACCAGCGCCACCATGATTTCGACCAGGCCGAAGCCTCTGGACAGCTTTCTCATGGGTTGACCCCGATCCGCGAGGTCAGCGTAAAATTCCGGTTGGTCGGGCTGCCGGTCGTGTTTCCGGTTGCCTGATTGCTCGATCCCGCAGCCCTTGTGTCGCTCCAGCCGACGTTAATGGTCACCTCCGGAGCCCCGGTGATATCAATGCTGCCGGTACCGCTCGAGCCTGCAAAGTTGATGATGTTGCTTCTGAAATCAGACAGATCCTGCGCTCTGGCATCGTTCGGATTGGCCGCTGGCGCCGCATCCAGATTCGCCAACGCATAAGTCGCCAGCACGTTGGTCGACCCGTTGGCACTGGCATTACCATCAACATTGGCGCGGATACGATCCATCATGTCGTAAGCAATGAAGCTGGCCTGACTGCTCATGGTCGCGCTGTCGGTGTACTTGAGCGCGTTGAGCTGAATGGCCGCCGCGCCCAGCAGGCCGATGGCCAGAATCAATACCGAGACCAGCACCTCGATCAAAGTCATACCGATCTGGCGATGTCGGGTTTCACCGGCCATCAGCAGCCTCCACCCAGGGTGATCCGACCGGTCAGACAGACCTTTATGGTTTTGCTAATGGTGCCTCGGGTGTAGGTCATGGTCACCGCCGCAGCCGGGGCAATGAGCGCGCCCAGGTTGTTGAAATCAATTGCCGTGGCATTGTTATCGGCCACCAGCGTGGCACCGCTGCTCATGGCCGCCACTTTTCGCAGCGCCGTAGGCGTCGTCTGAGTATCGGAAACCAGATACACCTGCAATTCGCTGGTCCACGCCGTACCGCTGGTCGGCGCAATACGCACTGCCACTCCCCTGTTTATCGCCTCGAGTCGCGCATAGTTGAGCGCCCGCTGCAAATCGCTGAGCTCGGTATCGGCCTTGTTGCTCTGGATGGAGCTGGTGAAATTCGGGATAGCGATAGCCGCCAGGATGCCCACCAGGGACACAGTGACTAACAATTCGATGAGGCTGAATCCCTTGGCTATATGACGCATTGAGTGTCTCCTAGACGTTACGACTATAAGGCAGCAACGCCGCTGGAAAATCCATAGCGGGACGTACGGTTGTTTTGCCACGACGAACGCCCGCAGGGTGCTGAAACGGCGGTTTCCAGGGAGGAAAGCATATGAAGCATGCAGGATTCACACTGATCGAATTATTGATCGTCGTTGCACTGGTGGCCATTTTGGCCAACGTCGCAACACCGTCTTTCAAGGAACTCATCGATTCCAGCCGCGGGCTTGCAACCGCCCGGGAGCTGGCCAGCGGCATTCGCTCGGCGAGAGCGGCCGCAGTCACACGCAATCAGATCGTTACGCTTCATGCCATCGAGAACGACTGGAGCAACGGCTGGCGGATCATACTCGACGCGGATGGCAAAGGTCCCGACGAAAACGATCCGGTGCTGATAGAACGCGCCAATAGCAGCACGGCGCGAGTGGTCGATAACCGCAAGCGTGTAGAGGAAATCAGTTTCAACGGTCTGGGGACGTTGCGGCGCAGGACCGCCAGGACGTTGCACGTATGTGCCGCAGATCAGCCGGTGAGCAACTATCGGGTGATAGTCGCACCGGCCGGGCGCGTGAGGGTCGAGGACACGAAAATCGATGCAGCACTGTGTGGCTGAATAGCCTCAGAGCAGCGACTTGACGCGCAATTCCTTGGGCATCGAGAAGGTGATGTTCTCCTCGCGGCCGGCAAGCTCATCCGCACCAGTGGCGCCCCAGGCCTGCAATTGCTGGATCACGCCGCGCACCAGCACTTCGGGGGCCGAAGCGCCCGCAGTGATGCCGATACGCTCTACCCCGTCGAACCAGCCCCGTTGCATGTCTTCGGCGCCGTCGATGAGGTACGCCGGAGTCGCCATGCGCTCGGCCAGCTCGCGCAGGCGATTGGAGTTGGAGCTGTTCGGGCTGCCCACCACCAACACCACATCGCATTCGTCGGCCAGTTGCTTGACCGCGTCCTGACGGTTTTGCGTGGCGTAGCAGATGTCATCCTTGCGCGGCCCGCCAATGGCCGGGAAGCGCGTGCGCAAGGCATCGATCACCCGGCTGGTGTCATCCATGGACAAGGTAGTCTGGGTCACGAAAGCCAGGGCTTCAGGGTTGCGCACCTGCAGGCTGGCAACATCCTCTTCGTCCTCGACCAGATAGATCGCACCGCCGTTGGCGGCGTCGTACTGGCCCATGGTGCCTTCGACTTCCGGGTGACCGGCGTGGCCGATCAGGATGCACTCGCGGCCGTCACGGCTGTAACGGGCAACCTCGATGTGCACCTTGGTCACCAGCGGACAGGTAGCATCGAAGACTTTCAAGCCACGGCCTGCCGCCTCGGTACGCACAGCCTGGGAGACACCGTGGGCGCTGAAGATAACGATGACGTCATCCGGCACCTGATCCAGCTCTTCGACGAAGATCGCACCGCGAGAGCGCAGGTCTTCGACGACAAATTTGTTGTGAACGACTTCATGGCGCACATAAATCGGCGGACCAAACACTTCCAGAGCGCGATTGACGATTTCGATCGCGCGGTCCACTCCGGCACAAAAGCCGCGGGGGTTGGCGAGTTTGATTTGCATGCGGTGCCTCATGATTGGTACGGGGTAGCCCGGCCTGGGCCGGGCTTGACGGCGAAGGTCAGGAAGCCAGAATCGCCTTCACTTCGAAGATTTCCACTTCAAAGCTCAGAGTCTTGCCTGCCAGTGGGTGATTGAAGTCGATGGTGACCTGCTCGTCATCGAACGCTTTCACCACGCCTGGCAACTCGGTATTGGCGGCGTCATTGAAGATCACCAGCAACCCTTCGGACAGTTCCATGCCCACGAACTGCGAGCGTGGCATGATCTGCACGTTTTGTGGGTTGGGCTGACCAAAGGCGTTTTCCGGCAGAATCTCGACGGTCTTTTTATCGCCCGCCTTGAAACCGAAAATCGCCATTTCGAAGCCAGGCAGCAGGTTGCCGTCACCGACCTTGAACGTGGCCGGAGCCTTTTCGAAGGTGCTGTCGACGGTATCGCCGTTTTCCAGACGCAGGGCGAAGTGCAGAGTGACCTGCGTATTCTGACCGATGCGCAGCTCGTCAGACGAGCCTTGAGTCGAAGATTGCTCAGTCATTGACGGTCTCTCCGGTTTTCTTGCTCTTGAACATGTCCAGCGCCAGCATGACTGCGCCGACGCTGATCGCACTGTCCGCGACGTTGAATGCAGGGAAGTACCAGCGGTTCTGCCAGTGAACCAGGATGAAGTCGATCACGTGGCCCAGCACGATACGGTCGTAGAGGTTGCCCAGTGCGCCGCCCAGTACCAGCGCCAGTGCAACGGCCAGCCACGTGTCGTCACGACCCAGGCGTTTGAGCCAGACGACCAGCACGGCGCTGACCACCACCGCGATCAGGGCGAACAGCCAGCGCTGCCAGCCGGCACCGTCGGCCAGAAAACTGAAGGCGGCACCGGTGTTGTAGGCCAGGGTCCAGCTGAACAGGTCGGGAATCACGATGATCTGCTGATACAGGCTCAACGCGTTCTCGAAGTAATACTTGCTGGCCTGGTCAATGACCAGAACCAGCACGCTCAACCACAGCCAGGCCAGACGGCCAAACGAGGCGTTAGGCATAGTGACGGACCTCGCCTGCACCGCTGATGTTGTCTACGCAACGACCGCAGATTTCCGGATGCTCGGGGTTGACCCCCACATCCTCGCGGTGATGCCAGCAACGGGCGCACTTGGCATGACTGGACTTGAGCACTTTCAGTTTCAGCCCGGCGACTTCGGTGACCACGGCATCGGCTGGCGCGGACGCGAGCGGCGCCGCACTGGCTGTCGAGGTGATCAGCACGAAGCGCAGCTCGTTGCTCAGCTTCGACAGGTCAGCCACCAGCGACTCCTCGGCATACAGGGTCACTTCAGCCTGCAGGTTGCCGCCAATGGCCTTGGCAGCGCGCAGGTTTTCCATTTCCTTGTTGACCGAGGTCTTCACCGCCATGATCCGCTCCCAGTAGGCGCGGTCCATGTCGAAGTCGGCCGGCATTTCAGTCAGGCCTTCGTACCAGGTGTTGAGCATCACCGACTCGTTGCGCTCGCCGGGCAGGAACTGCCACAGCTCGTCGGCGGTGAACGCCAGGATCGGCGCGATCCAGCGCACCAGCGCTTCGGAGATGTGGAACAGTGCCGTCTGGCACGAACGACGCGCGGTGCTGTTGGCCGCCGTGGTGTACTGACGATCCTTGATGATGTCGAGGTAGAAACCACCCAGCTCCTGCACGCAGAAGTTGTGGATCTTCGAGTACACGTTCCAGAAGCGGTATTCGCCGTAATGCTCTTGCAGCTCGCGTTGCAGCAGCAGCGTGCGATCCACGGCCCAACGGTCCAGCGCGAGCATTTCCTCGGCGGGCAGGATGTCGGTCGCCGGGTTGAAGCCCGTCAGGTTGGAGAGCAGGAATCGCGCCGTGTTACGGATACGACGATAAGCGTCGGCGCTGCGCTGCAGGATCTGGTCGGAAACCGCCATCTCGCCGGAATAATCGGTCGCCGATACCCACAGACGCATGATGTCGGCACCCAGCGAATCATTGACCTTCTGTGGCGCTACCACGTTGTTCAGCGATTTGGACATCTTGCGGCCGTTCTCGTCGACCACGAACCCGTGGGTCAGCAGCTCGCGATACGGTGCGTGATCGTCCAGCATGCAGCCGGTCAGCAGTGAGGAGTGGAACCAGCCGCGATGCTGGTCCGAGCCTTCCAGGTACAGGTCGGCACGCGGACCGCTTTCGTGGCCCATCGGGTGCGAACCGCGCAGCACATGCCAGTGCGTGGTGCCCGAGTCGAACCAGACGTCCAGGGTGTCGGAGATCTTGTCGTACTTGCCGGCCTCTTCACCGAGCAACTCGCTGGCGTCGAGCTTGAACCAGGCCTCGATGCCTTCTTTCTCGACACGCTGCGCCACTTCTTCCATCAGCTCGACGGTACGTGGGTGCAGGTCGCCGCTTTCCTTGTGCAGGAAGAACGGAATCGGCACGCCCCAGTTGCGCTGACGCGAGATGCACCAGTCAGGACGGTTGGCGATCATCGAGTGCAGGCGCGCCTGCCCCCATGCCGGAACGAATTCAGTGTCTTCGATGGCCTTGACCGCACGCTTGCGCAGGGTCTCGCCGCTTTCAGGCTGCTTGTCCATGCCGACGAACCACTGCGCGGTGGCGCGGTAGATCAAGGGCGACTTGTGGCGCCAGCAGTGCATGTAGCTGTGGCTGATGGTTTCGGTGTCCATCAGGCTGCCGACTTCGACCAGCTTGTCGATGATGTTCTGGTTGGCCTTGAAGATGAACTGGCCACCGAAGAACTCCAGCGACTCGACATACACACCGTTGCTCTGCACCGGGCTGATGATGTCGTCGTTGCTCAGGCCATACTGTTTGCAGATAGTGAAGTCGTCTACGCCATAGGCAGGCGAGCAGTGAACGATCCCCGTGCCCGCACCCAGCTCGACGTAGTCAGCCAGATAGACTGGCGACAGGCGGTCGTAGAACGGATGGCGGAAGTTGATCAGCTCAAGCGCCTGACCGGTGGTGGTCGCGATGACGGTGCCTTCCAGCTTGTAACGGGCCAGACAGCTTTCGACCAGTTCGGCGGCCAGTACCAGCAGCTTGTCGCCGACATCGACCAGCGCGTATTCGAATTCCGGGTGGACGTTCAGCGCCTGGTTGGCGGGGATGGTCCACGGTGTGGTGGTCCAGATCACGATGGACGCAGGCTTGCCCAGCGACGGCACGCCGAACGCGGCTGCCAGTTTCGCTTCGTCGGCGATCGGGAACGCGACGTCGATGGTCGAGGACTTCTTGTCCTGATACTCGACTTCGGCTTCAGCCAGTGCCGAACCGCAATCGAAACACCAGTTGACCGGCTTGAGGCCCTTGAAGACGAAACCGCCCTTGACCATCTCGGCCAGCGCGCGGATTTCCCCGGCTTCGTTGGCAAAGTTCATGGTCAGGTACGGATTGCTCCAGTCGCCCAGCACGCCGAGACGGATGAATTCGGACTTCTGGCCTTCGATCTGCTCGGACGCATAGGCGCGGCACAGCTCACGCGTACGGTCAGCGGAGAGGTTCTTGCCGTGGGTCACTTCGACCTTGTGTTCGATCGGCAGACCATGGCAGTCCCAGCCCGGCACATACGGGGCATCGAAGCCCGCCAGGGTCTTGGAACGCAGGATCATGTCCTTGAGAATCTTGTTGACCGCATGACCGATGTGAATATTGCCGTTGGCGTACGGAGGACCGTCGTGCAGGACGAACTTGGGACGGTCCTTGCCAATCTCGCGCAGCTTCTGGTACAGGCCAATGCTGTCCCAGCGCTGCAGAGTTTGCGGCTCGCGCTGGGGCAGGCCGGCCTTCATAGGGAAGGCGGTGTCCGGAAGGTTTAGCGTGGCTTTATAGTCAGTCATTTCAGGCTCTTGTTTAGCGGTTAGCCATGCCAATGGGCACGGGCGGCGGCGACGTCCGCATTGATCGCCGTCTTGAGCGCCTCCAGTGAGGCGAAACGCTGCTCATCACGCAGCTTGTGGTGGAAAGCCACCGTCAAACGCCGGTCATAAAGATCGCCGGCAAAATCCAGAAGATGCACTTCAAGGTGGGCACTGCCATCACCGGTGACCGTCGGGCGCACACCGATGTTGGCGACCCCTGGCCAGGTTTTGCCATCGATGTCCGTGCTGACCAGATAGACCCCGCTCAGCGGTACACGACGACGCTTGAGTTGTACGTTGGCGGTGGGCGTACCCAGCTGGCGCGCCAGCTTCTGGCCGTGCAATACCCGCCCGGCTATCTGGAACGGACGACCGAGCATACGCTCGGCCAGGGCAAAGTCTGACGCAGCCAGAGCCTTGCGCACCTTGGTGCTGCTGACCCGGATGCCATCTATTTCAACGGTCTGCGCCGCTTCTACGGTAAAACCATACGATGTGCCGGCCTGTTGCAGGAAGTCGAAGTCACCGACCCGGTCGAAGCCGAAACGAAAATCGTCGCCCACTTCGAGGTGCTGGACACCGAGGCCGTCGATCAGCACGGTCTCGACAAAACTTGCCGCGCTGAGCTTGCACAGACGCTGATTGAAGGACAGGCACAGTACCCGGTCAACGCCTTCGGCACTCAGCAGTTCGAGCTTGTCACGCAGACGGGCCAGACGTGCCGGCGCCGTCTCGGGCGCAAAGAACTCACGCGGCTGCGGCTCGAAGATCACCACACAACTGGGCACACCCAATTCGACGGCACGCTCGCGCAGACGCGCCAGGATAGCCTGGTGGCCGCGATGAACGCCGTCGAAATTGCCAATCGTGGCGACGCAGCCCCGATGTTCGGGGCGCAGGTTGTGAAGGCCTCTAACCAGCTGCATAACGCACTTCTTGCTCATAAAGTGGCCGATTATAACCACACACGGCCGTGGACGACAGGCAACACACCAAGACCGGATGAAGGTTCTCGGCGTGTGGCGACAAAAACCGAAGGTCAACCCCTGCAACGCGCCCTACATAATGGCTTTGCGGGCGAAATCCCGGAGGCGGAAGCCTAATAAAAGAAGCATGGCGAAATAGGTCACGACGCCGGCTGCAACCAGCGCACCCAGACGCAGAAAACGCTCCAGCATGTGACCTTCGTCCCACGCCGGCATGACATGCATGAGCCCCAGCAGCACCACCGACATCACCGCGACGGCAATCACCAGCTTGAACAGGAACTTCGTCCAGCCTGGCTGCGGCTGAAACAGATCCTGCTTGCGCAACTGCCAGAACAACAACCCGGCATTGATGCACGCCCCCACACTGATCGCCAGCGCCAGACCGGCATGCTGCAAGGGCACGATGAAGGCCAGGTTGAGCAGTTGAGTCACTATGAGGGTGAAGATCGCGATTTTCACCGGGGTGCGGATATTTTGTTGAGCATAAAAACCGGGGGCCAGCACCTTGATCAGGATGATCCCCAGCAAACCGACCGAATAGGCGACCAGCGCACGCTGGGTCATAGCCGCGTCGAGCGCGTCGAATTTACCATACTGAAACAACGAAACGGTCAATGGTTCGGCGAGCAGCCCCAGCGCCAGGGTGCAAGGCAGGACCAGCACGAAACACAGCCGCAGACCCCAGTCGAGAATCCGCGAATATTCCTGGCGATCCCGTTGCGCGTAGGTTTTGGACAGTATCGGCAGCAGAATCGTACCCAGCGCCACACCCAGCACACCGGAGGGCAGCTCCATCAAACGGTCGGCGTAGTACATCCATGACACCGAACCGGCGACGAGGAACGAGGCAAAGATCGTGTTGATGATCAGAGAAATCTGACTGACAGAAACGCCAAGGATGGCGGGCAGCATCTGCTTCATTACCCGCCAGACCCCGGTGTCGCGCAGATTCAGGCGCGGCAGCACCAGCATGCCGATCTTTTTCAGGTGCGGCAGTTGGTAAAGCAGCTGCAGCAGGCCGCCCACCAGAACCGCCCAGCCCAGCGCCATGACCGGCGGATCGAAATACGGCGTCAGGAACAGCGCGAAGAAAATCATGCTGACGTTGAGCAGCGTAGGCACGAACGCCGGCACCGAGAAACGGTTCCAGGTATTGAGGATCGCCCCGGCCATCGAGGACAGGGAGATCAGCAATATATAAGGAAAGGTCACCCGCAGCAGGTCCGAGGTGAGGGCGAACTTCTCCGGGGTGTCGACAAAGCCGGGCGCGGTGGCCCAGATCACCCAGGGCGCAAATATCACTCCGAGCAGTGTCACCAGCGCCAGCGCAAGGGTCAGCAGCCCGGTGACATACGAAATGAAGGTACGCGTCGCCTCCTCCCCCTGCTGGCTCTTGTACTCGGCCAGGATCGGCACGAATGCCTGGGAAAAGGCACCCTCGGCGAAAATACGGCGCAGCAGATTGGGCAGCTTGAAGGCGATGAAGAACGCATCCGTGGCCATTCCGGCACCGAAAGTGCGCGCGATGATGGTGTCGCGGACAAAGCCCAGAACCCTGGAAACCATGGTGATAGAGCTGACGGCGGCGAGTGACTTGAGTAGATTCATTGAAAGAGTTGTGCGCCTTGGCAAAGGATGGGCGATTAAGCCAGCCATTTATGCGATACTTCGCGCCGCAAAAACGCCCGAAGCAAAGGCCGCGAGTTTACAGGTCACAGGCCGGAAATAAATCCTCCAGTCAAATGTAGCAACCACTCAGCGGAACACCTTAACTGCCCTTGACAAGACTTCAACTCATCGGCATGATTCGCGGCCTATTTTGTTTGCTATTTCACAAAGTCTTTCGAGGAGCTCGACGGTGGCCAACACACCTTCCGCCAAAAAACGTGCAAAACAGGCTGAGAAGCGTCGCAGCCACAACGCCAGCCTGCGTTCCATGGTTCGTACCTACATCAAGAATGTAGTGAAAGCCATTGACGCAAAAGACGCAGAAAAAGCGCAAGCCGCTTATGTTCTGGCTGTTCCTGTTATCGACCGTATGGCCGATAAAGGCATCATCCACAAGAACAAGGCTGCTCGCCACAAAGGTCGTCTGAACGGTCACATCAAGGCTCTGAGCCTTGCTGCTGCAGCCTAAGCGACACGCTGGTTAAAAAACCGACCTCAGGGTCGGTTTTTTATTGCCTGCTTGAAAGCCGCCTCGGCACAGGCATCTCACAGATCATTGCCGGTCAAGCCGACTGGCCCGCCAAACAGCGGGTAGGGTATGGCGATAACGGCTTCAATGCTTTGAGCAAGACTGCGCGGAGCACTCATGTGCCGATGGGCAGACCGTAACAGCTGCACCGACAGCGGACACAAGATTGCTCCAATCCCGCCTTCTGAGCTCACTACAATAAACATACCCACTGCCTGAGTTTTAGCGCATCGGTCATTTCTGCCCAGCAGATAAAACACTGGCAACTTTTTTACCCACCCTGATGAAGGGCTTTTCAACCCACTCAAACATGAAAAACGCCAACACGATGCTTGCAGCGATCGACAGAATGAACACCCCTGCCTTTTCAACCATCGGTGCATTGCCAGGAATGATTTTAATCAGGAACATCATCAGGGAATAATGAACAAGATAAAGCGAATAGGAGATATCACCGAGAAAAATCAATAGCCTGTTACCCTTCACTTCAGCGCGATAACCGAGCATCACAACCGACGACACAATAATTAATGCCAGCCAAAAACCGCCACGGAGACCGAAGTCTTGCCACCCCAAAAGGCAGGCACTTATTATCGCCAACAGAAGAGCCAACTGCATAAGCCTTCGCCCTGACAGCGACAGGTCGGGCAACCTGTTCGCGAGCATTAACTCAGCCAGCATCATGCCGGCGATGAATTCGAAAGTGATGGTATTGCTAATAATCTTAATCCAGGCCTGCCATACGTGCACCACAACAATATCGGGCGAGGCCTGTGATGAAAAATCAAAATGACCATTGTAATACAGCTGAAATCCTACCGAAGACACCAGAAAAACCAGCGCGCAGACGTAGCTGCGGTAGCGATAGCTGATGCTCATTGAAATAGTGAATACAAGGTAGAACACAACCTCATAGGTGAGGGTCCAGGGCGGTCCGAGCGCGCTGAATCCAAACGAAGGCGCCACGAGACTATAGTCCTGCAGACAAAAATAGAGACTGCATACCATCTGATCGAGGGGTTTTTCAGGATAAACAAACAGGTAGGAAAGCAGCCACACCACAAAGAAAGCCGGCCATATACGAAAGAGGCGCCTGATCACAAATGATATCGGCCTTTCAGGGGACTGATAAGTGATCAACGTCATAATGAAGCCACTCACAATAAAAAAAATATCCACGCCCAGCAAGGCAGGTATATGATCTATCCAGTCGCCGCCCAAAAAAAACGAATTATGCCCAACGACAACAAGTAATGCAGCGAATCCACGCAAGTACTGCAATGAGATCATTCTCATGAGTGCATACCCTCTTGATACGCCGAAGCCTCCAATGAGTAAATTTTATTCAGCGTGATCATTACGTAATAGCGTGCTTACCCCCACCAGCCGGCTATTACGAACTGGCCACATCAAACCACTTCGTTCATCAACCCGTCTACTGACAGAAATAACAGGTAGGCCGTTTTTTCAATCCGCGGCCGCAAGGCCGATGTTATTTGCCAGACGACATGATTCAGCCGTCCGTACGAGCTTCGGAATCAGAGGCAAGAGGCTGGAAGTAAGACGACATGCGCATGGGTGCTTTTTTGAGACGAAAAAGAAGTGCATCCTGATGGATCGGGCATCAGCAGTGGCAGTAGCGCACTGCCAAAACGCATAAGCCCAACCCGGGATGTACTCTTTACCGCACAGAACTGCGAACAACCGATGCAGAGCGCCACCACAACGCCCTGACATGGCAACTCCCCTCCGCGCGCAGGAGGATCAAGGCGCTGGCGCGGTTGTCCATGGCAGGATCGGAATGGCGGTCACGGCATTCTGCGGGCTGCCTTCGATGACCCGGTCGCTGTAGACCAGGTACACCAGTGCATTGCGCTTCTTGTCGAAGAAACGCACCACCTGCATAGTCTTGAAGACCAGCGAAGTACGCTCCTTGAACACCTCGTCGCCGTCCTTGAGGGTTTCCTTGAAGCGGATCGGCCCGACCTGGCGACAGGCGATGGACGCCTCGGCACGGTCTTCGGCCAATCCCAGACCACCCCTCACACCGCCCGTCTTGGCGCGTGACAGGTAGCACGTCACCCCGTCCACCTTGGGATCATCAAACGCCTCGACCACGATTCGATCGTTGGGCCCGACCATCTTGAACACGGTAGACACCTGACCGATCTCTTCGGCCGAGACCAGCACCGGCACCAGCAACGCGGCCGCCAATAAACCTTTCATGAAGCGCATCAACGATTCCTTTTGCAGCCTTGAGTCAGACGAGGATCAGGTTATCCCGATGAATCAGCTCGGGCTCGGCCATATAGCCCAGCTCGCGCACGATGGATTCGGAAGAGTGACCAATGATTTTCTGGGCTTCGATGGCACTGTAGTTACTCAGCCCACGAGCGATCTCGCGACCGTCCTGGGCGACGCATACCACCATCTCGCCGCGCCGGAAGCTGCCCTGGACCAGTTTGACGCCCACCGGCAGCAGGCTTTTCTGATCCCTGGCCAGCGCCGCAACAGCGCCATCATCCAGCACCAGCGTACCGCGGGTCTGCAGATGACCTGCCAGCCACTGCTTGCGTGCTGCGAGCATGCCGCGCTCCGGGGACAGCAGCGTACCCAACCGTTCACCACCCTTGAGCCGCGCCAGAACGCGCTCGATGCGCCCGCCGACGATGACGGTATGCGCACCGGAACGCGCCGCCAGTCGCGCTGCACGCAACTTGGTCTGCATGCCGCCGCGACCCAGCGCACCGCCGGTACCACCGGCCACTGCATCCAGCGCCGGATCATCGGCACGCGCTTCGTAAATCAGCTGCGCCTCCGGGTTGTTGCGCGGATCGGCGTCGAACATGCCGTCACGGTCGGTCAGGATGACCAGCAGATCAGCTTCGACCAGATTGGCAACCAGCGCCGCCAGCGTGTCGTTATCGCCAAAACGGATTTCGTCGGTGACCACTGTGTCGTTTTCATTGATGACCGGCACAACCCCAAGCTCGACCAGCGTGCGCAGGGTGCTACGGGCATTCAGGTAGCGCTTGCGGTCCGACAGGTCATCGTGAGTCAGAAGGATCTGCGCGGTATGTCGGCCATGCTCGGCGAAGCTCGATTCCCACGCCTGCACCAAGCCCATCTGACCAATCGCCGCAGCAGCCTGAAGCTCATGCATGGCGCTGGGTCGGGCCGTCCAGCCAAGACGGCTCATGCCGGCAGCCACCGCCCCGGAAGACACCAGTACCAGCTCGACACCCGCCTCGTGCAGCGCCACCATCTGCTCCACCCAAACACCCATGGCGTTGCGATCCAGACCCTTGCCATCCGCCGTCAGCAAGGCACTGCCAATCTTCACAACCCAGCGCTGGGCGCCCGTCACTTTGCTGCGCATCTTTTTCCAACCCTAGCCAGAGATTTTCAAATTCGGGATACAAAAACGCCGCTAACAATCGTAGCGGCGTTCAAGTTTACTTCAAGCGATCAGTCACGGACGTAAATGATTTCCGGACCATCTTCATCGTCCACATCTTCTTCATCCCAGTCATCGTCACCGATGTCATGCACGCTCTTCACGCCACTGCGACGCAGGGCACGCTGATCGTCCAGTGCCTGCAACTGGGCACGGGCTTCATCTTCGATGCGCTGATCGAGCTCGGCCAGCTCTTCGGCGTAACCAGGCTCTTCGGCGATACGCTGGCTGCGCTCTTCAAGGTAACGCATGATGTCGCGGGTCAGCTGCTCGGTGCCTTCTTTGGCAATTGCGGAGATCACGTAAACCGGGCCGGTCCACTCCAGACGATCGACGATCTCCTGCTTGCGCGCTTCCTGCTCCTCTTCGAGAATCTGATCGCACTTGTTCAGCACCAGCCAGCGATCACGCTCGGCCAGCGACGGGCTGAATTTCTCCAGCTCGTTGACGATCACTTCAGCCGCATCCGGAGCACTGCTTTCATCCAGTGGCGCCATATCGACGAGGTGCAGCAACAGACGGGTACGCGCCAGGTGCTTGAGGAAGCGAATCCCCAGGCCTGCGCCGTCGGATGCACCCTCGATCAGACCTGGAATGTCGGCAACCACAAAGCTTTTCCAGCGATCGACACTGACCACGCCCAGGTTCGGCACCAGCGTGGTGAACGGATAGTCGGCAACCTTCGGCTTGGCCGCAGACACCGAACGGATGAAGGTACTCTTGCCCGCATTTGGCAGACCGAGCAGGCCGACGTCGGCCAGCACTTTCAGCTCGAGCTTGAGATCACGCTGATCACCCGGCTTGCCCGGTGTGGTCTGGCGCGGAGCGCGGTTGGTACTGGACTTGAATCGGGTGTTACCCAGACCGTGCCAGCCGCCCTGCGCAACCATCAGGCGCTGACCGTCCTTGGTCAGGTCACCGATGATTTCCTGAGTAGTGGCGTCAATGATGGTGGTCCCGACCGGCACACGCAGCACCAGCTCTTCACCCTTGCGACCGGTGCAGTCGGCGCTGCCACCGTTGGAGCCGCGCTCGGCGTCGAAGTGGCGGGTGTAACGGTAGTCGACCAGCGTGTTCAGATTGACGTCGGCGACCATGAAGATCGAGCCGCCATCACCACCATCACCACCGTTGGGACCACCGTTCTCAATGAATTTTTCGCGGCGGAAGCTCATGCAACCGTTGCCGCCATCACCGGCTTTTACTCGAATGGATACTTCATCTACAAATTTCATAACGCACGCCTCCCGCCACAGGGACGAGCAGAACCACATAAATTACATAAGACTCTTGCAAAAATGAGCGTTGCGATACCGATCAGAAACCAGCGACCCCATGGGTCAACATCACAACAGCCCGCACAAACAGTTTTGCAAGAGACTCACCTGCCTCTCTACCTCTACAAACAAAAAAGCCCCGTCGCAAGACAGGGCTCTTAAGCTACTGCGTGATTACGCTGCGGAGACTTCAGTCTTCGGAACGATGCTCACGTAGCGGCGACCGAAGGCGCCCTTGACCTGAAACTTGATCACGCCTTCCACTTTCGCGAACAGGGTGTGATCTTTACCCATGCCAACGCCGTAGCCAGCGTGGAATTGGGTGCCGCGCTGACGCACGATGATGTTGCCAGGGATGATAGCCTGGCCGCCATACATCTTCACGCCAAGGCGTTTGGCTTCTGAGTCGCGCCCGTTACGGGTACTACCACCAGCTTTTTTGTGAGCCATGAGTCAATTCTCCAGTTGAGGATTAGGCTGAATTAAGCCTGAATACCTGTAATTTTGATCTCGGTGTACCACTGGCGGTGGCCCATACGCTTCATGTGGTGCTTACGACGACGGAACTTGATGATACGAACCTTATCGTGACGACCTTGCGAAACCACTTCAGCCACAACGGTAGCGCCAGCAACAACGGGAGCACCGATATTGACGTCGTCGCCATTGCCAACCAGCAGAACGCGGTCAAACGTGACGGATTCGCCAGTAGCGATTTCCAGTTTTTCAATTTTCAGGTATTCACCTGGGGCGACTTTGTACTGCTTGCCACCGGTAACAATTACTGCGTACATGGTATTTCTCCGAAAATCCTGCTCACCCAGCTCTTTATAAGAAGAGTATCGGCTGGCATGGCTGCATGGGGCTGGAACGGCCCGTTTGCATTGCGTAAGGCAGGTGCTGCCCAGGAAAGTTAGGGTGCGCGATTGTACGCAAGGCATTCGCGTGTTGCAAGAGGCGGCTCGTCATACCTTGACACGCTCTACCCCGCGACCTAGCATGCGGCGCAACCTATCCGGAGCACCTGTCGCTGATGCAACCCCAAGCCTTCTACCGCGCGGTGGCGGACGACTTTAGTGCCGTTGACCTTATCATCAAAAAGCAACTGACGTCGCGCGTACCGCTGGTCTCGAAAATCGGTGATTACATCACGTCGGCAGGTGGCAAGCGCCTGCGCCCGTTGCTGGTGCTGCTGTGTGGCAAGGCACTGGGTCGCGAAGGCGATGATGTTCGCCTGCTCGCCGCCACCATCGAATTCCTGCACACCGCGACCCTGCTGCATGACGATGTGGTCGACATGTCCGGCATGCGTCGTGGTCGCTCCACCGCCAACGCGCTCTGGGGCAATGCGCCCAGCGTCTTGGTGGGCGACTTCCTTTATTCGCGCTCGTTCGAAATGATGGTCGAGCTGGGCTCGATGGAAGTCATGAAGATTCTGTCCAAGGCAACCCGCATCATCGCCGAAGGCGAAGTGTTGCAGCTCTCGAAGATTCGTGACGCCAGCACCACCGAAGAAACCTACATGGAAGTGATTCGTGGCAAGACAGCCATGCTGTTCGAAGCCTCGACGCACAGTGCCGCTGCCCTGTGCAACGCCCCCCAGGAACAGAGCGAAGCACTGCGCACGTTCGGCGACCATCTGGGTGTGGCCTTCCAGCTGGTGGATGACCTGCTCGACTACCGTGGCGATGCCGAGACACTGGGCAAGAACGTCGGTGACGACCTCGCCGAAGGCAAGCCGACCCTGCCGCTGATCTACACCATGCGTGAAGGCAGCCCGGAACAGGCCGCGCTGGTTCGTCAGGCGATCCAGAAAGGTGGCCTGGAAGATCTGGAAAGCATCCGCAATGCAGTGGAAAGCGCCGGTGCCCTCGATTACACCGCACAGCTGGCCCGCGACTACGCGGCCCGCGCCATTGCCTGCCTGGACGCGCTGCCGCCCAGCGAGTACCGCGACGCACTGGTCGAACTGAGCGAGTTTGCGGTCGCCCGCACGCACTGACATTCGCAGCAGTCAAAAGCCCGTCCAGCGACGGGCTCGGCAAATGGCAGTCAGCGCGTAATCCTTCATCCTCTCCTGCATGAAATCCGGAAAACACTGAATCCTCAGTGCAAGCCGCGTATGCCCGCGATACAGCGCATGACTGATCAGCCTTTTATCAGCAGATGCAGCCCCAGCAGGCCCATGCCGATAAAGAACACACGCTTGAACAGCACTGCGCTGATTCGCTGGCGCAGCCATTGCCCCAGCAGCATGCCCAACAGGGCCGGAATCAGCGCCAGCGTGGAGGCGCCCAGCTCTGCGCCGCCCAGCGCGCCGTTCCACGACAACCCCGCCGCCAGCGCAAGCGTCGAGACGGTGAAGGACAACCCCAGCGCCTGGACCAGTTGGTCGCGCTCAAGGCCCAGCGCCTGCAAATAAGGCACCACGGGAATCACGAACACCCCGGTGGCCGACGCGATCACCCCGGTAATCAAGCCGCACAGCGGGCCCAGCCAGCGCTCGGCAGCGGCGGCAACCCTGAAGGTCGGCAGGAACAACCCGCTCAACGCGTAGAGAAACAACGCGCCACCCAACGCGCGGGTCATTGAATGACCGCCACTCATGCCCAGCCAGAACGCCCCGGCCAGCGTGCCGATGAAAATCATGCTCAGCATCGGCCATAGCCGCTTCAGCAAAGGCCGCAGGCTCCCACCCGTCGCCAGTTGCCAGACGTTGGTGAATGTCGACGGGATGATCAGCAACGCCGCAGCCTGCGCCGGCAGCATGGCCAGCCCCAGCAACCCCATTGCCACCGTGGGCAAGCCCAGACCGATGACACCCTTGACCGTTCCGGCCAGCAGAAAGGTGCCGATCACCAGCGCCGAAAGGCCCCAGCCCAGGGTTTGATAGAAGTCGAGAATCGAGTGCATGGCGTCCTTTGCCAGATGGATAGAGGTCGAGGCTTAACGTTGCTCAGAGCGCTCGCGCAGATAGGCCAGCACTTGCGTTTGATCACCTGCGAATTCGATACGCGCCGCTTTGTGTTCGCGCTGGTAAGCGTACATCGGATCGTAATACTCGCCGAGCAACCCTTCGATCCAGCCTCGGTGCAGGTCAACCGCACCGCTACGCTGCTGTTCTTCCAGCGCCGCCTGCATCAGGTCCGACAGGCGCTGATGACGCTCGCCGCCCAGACGTTTGTGAATATTGTTCAGGCTTTGCAACAAACGCTCGGCGAACAGGCCAAAGCCCTGCTCTTCGCCCTTGACGGTGATGAACTCTGCGCAGAGGTTGATCACGTAGTCCTCGAGAATGCGCTCGACGCGGTTCTCGAAGCTGTCTTCCAGCCAGACCATCGGGCAGCCCTGCATCGCCTGGTGCAGTTCCAGCGGCACGTTGCAACTGCCAACCAGACGGCTTTCATCTTCCACAACGAATTGCTCGATACCGGCTGCGCGCTTCTTGAGCAGGTCGATGGCCAGGCGGTTCTCGAAGTCGATCTGCGCCGGCTGCCCGGTGGCACGCTTGCCGAAGCTGGAGCCGCGGTGATTGGCGATGCCTTCCAGGTCCACGCTATTGCGCAGTTGCGTCAATACTTCGGTCTTGCCCGTGCCGGTCATCCCGCCGAGCACGACAATAGCGCATTCGCTCACCGCCTCGTGCAGGGTATCCAGCAGGAACGTGCGCATCGCCTTGTAGCCGCCAAGAACCCGCGGGTAGTCGACCCCGGCATCCTTCAGCCAGCGCTGCACGGTCTGCGAGCGCAGCCCGCCGCGAAAGCAGTACAGGTAGCCGTCCGGATTGGCTTTAGCGAACTCGATCCACGCATTGACGCGTTCATCCTTGACCTGACCGCAGACCAATTGATGCCCGAGCTGGATAGCGGCGTCCTGACCGTGTTGCTTGTAGCAGGTGCCGACCTTTTGCCGCTCGATGTCATTCATCAGCGGCAGGTTGATCACGCCAGGGAAAGCCCCCTTGGAAAACTCCACCGGAGCCCGAGCGTCCATCATCGGCACGTCGTTGAGAAACAGTGCACGGTAGTCGCTGCTGTTGTCGGCCATCAGAACACCTCGACGGCGTGGGTCTGTCGCTCATGCAGGGTGCCGATAGGGGTAAGCAGCAGCCCCAGTTCGGCGGCCACGATCAGAAACTCGGCTTCACCTTCAGGGCTGACCGCGACCAACAGACCACCGCTGGTCTGCGGATCACACAACAGATCACGCTGGGCATCGCTCAGTGCGCCGATCCTGTCGCCGTAACTTTCAAAATTGCGCAATGTGCCGCCCGGCACACAGCCCTCGGCAATGTAGTGCTCGACGCCGGGCAGACGCGGTACAGCAGCGTAGTCCAGACGTGCGGTCAGACCTGCGCCGTCAGCCATTTCAACCAGATGCCCGAGCAGACCGAAGCCGGTGACATCGGTCATTGCCTGCACCCCGTCGAGCTTGCCGAACCGGCTGCCCGGCTTGTTCAGGGTACACATCCAGTCACGCGCCAGGCCGATGTCCTCATCGCGCAACTTCGATTTTTTCTCGGCCGTGGTGAGGATGCCGATGCCCACAGGCTTGGTCAGGTACAAGGTGCTCCCCGCCTGGGCAGTGTCGTTGCGTTTCATGTGCTTTTTCTGCACCACGCCGGTCACCGCCAGACCGAAGATCGGCTCCGGCGCATCGATGGAATGCCCGCCCGCCAGCGGAATACCGGCAGCATCGCAGACGGCACGACCACCGCGAATGACTTCACGTGCGACTTCTGGCGGCAGGATGTTGACCGGCCAGCCGAGAATGGCGATGGCCATCAGTGGGTCGCCGCCCATCGCATAGATGTCGCTGATGGCATTGGTCGCGGCGATACGGCCGAAGTCGAACGGGTCATCGACGATGGGCATGAAGAAGTCCGTTGTCGAGACCACGCCGCGCTCGTCATCCAGCGCATAGACCGCCGCGTCATCACGCGAGGCATTGCCAACCCAAAGTCTGGGGTCAAGGTTCTGAGCGCCGCTGCCAGCGAGGATCACGTCCAGCACGTTGGGGGAAATCTTGCAGCCACACCCTGCTCCGTGACTGTACTGGGTCAGGCGGATTGGCTCATTCATCGCGACACTCTCGGTTACCGGGAAACAGGCTGTGGAGTCTAGGGGCTGTTCCCTTATCAGCGCAAACCGCGTCGTGCGCCGGTCGCGCATTCGGGCGATGAATCTGCCGAACTGGCCTTTCTCGCCATGCCTCTTATAATCCCCGCGCATCATCACCGAATCCTGTGAAGCGCCGCCTGCTCGTGCACGCGGGCTTCAGGCTATCCTTTTTCCGCTATTGAACCGGAGAACCCCCATGCTCAAGCGTACCCTGGCGCTCGCCGCCGGCCTTGCCCTGTCCTTCTCCGCCCTGACCAGCCACGCTGCCGAGACCCTGCGCGTCTCGGCCATTCCCGACGAAGCGCCTACCGAACTGCTGCGCAAGTTCAAGCCGCTGGGGGCTTATCTGGAGCAACGGCTGGGCATGAAGGTCGAGTTCGTTCCGGTCGCGGATTATCCGGCAGTGGTCGAAGCGCTGGCCACTGACCGGCTCGACATGGCCTGGCTGGGCGGTTTCACCTTCGTTCAGGTCAACCTCAAGACCGGTAATGCGGTGCCACTGGTACAGCGTGAGCAGGACGCCAGGTTCACCAGCAAATTCATCACCTCCGATCCGAACGTGAAAACCCTGGCGGACCTCAAGGGCAAGACGTTTGCCTTTGGTTCGGTGTCGTCGACATCCGGCAGCCTGATGCCGCGCTACTTCATGCTCAAGGAAAACATCAAGCCGGAAACGTTCTTCAGCCGCGTCGCCTATTCCGGCGCGCATGACGCAACCGCCGCATGGGTTCAGGCGGGCAAGGTCGATGCAGGCGTGCTCAATGCCAGCGTATGGGACAAGCTGGTCGCCAGCGGCAAGGTCGACACCAACAAGGTTCACGTCTTCCAGACCACACCGGCTTACTTCGACTACAACTGGACCGTACGCGGCAGCCTCGACCCGGCACTGGCAGCGAAGATCAAACAGGCTTTCCTCGACCTCGACCCGGCCAACCCGGAGCAGAAGGCGATCCTCGATCTTCAGGCCGCCAGCCGCTTCATCGAAACCAAGCCAGAGAACTACAAAGGCATCGAAGAAGCCGCACGCGCTGCCGACCTGCTGAAATGACCCTGCGTCTGTCCGCCATCGAGCTGCGCCACAGCGACGGCACACTGGCGTTGCGCGGCCTGGACCTGAGCATTGATCGCGGCGAGCGGGTGGCGATCATCGGGCCGTCCGGTGCGGGCAAGACCACGCTGCTTAACCTGCTGGCCAGCGCTCTGCCGCCCAGTGCCGGGCAACTGCAGGTGCTGGGGACTGATCCCTGGCAGCTCTCCAGCACACGACGCCAGCGCCTGCGCAGCCGCATTGCGCTGATTCATCAGGCACCGCCGTTGCCGGCGCGCCAGCGGGTGGTGACTGCGGTGTCGGCGGGCAGGCTTGGTCAGTGGGGGCTGGGCAAAAGCCTGCTGAACCTGCTGCATCCACTCGACATCAGCGGCGCCCGTGAGGTGCTGGCACGTCTGGACCTGGCGGACAAACTGTTCGAACGTTGCCAGCAGTTGTCCGGCGGACAGCTGCAACGTGTCGGCATTGCCCGCGCCTTGTATCAGCAACCCGAACTGCTGCTGGCCGACGAGCCGGTTTCGGCGATGGACCCGCGCCTCGCCGATCACACCCTGGCGCTGCTGGGTCAGCACGCCATCGAGCACAACGTGACGCTGGTCGCCAGCCTGCATGCGGTGGAACTGGCGCTGGCGCATTTTCCGCGAATCATCGGGGTGCGCGACGGGCGCATTCACTTCGACCTCGCCGCCAGCGAGGTCGGCCGGGAGCATCTCGACACGCTGTATGCCAACGAACAACTCAGCCCTCAGGCGGTTTCGGATGCGGCTGAAACACGCTGGACGCCGCGATGCTGAGTCGGGATCAGCGCGACCCGGCGGCAACGCCGCGCCTGTTGCTGACGTTGCTGGCGGTCGCCCTGCTCTGGCCGGGCATTCGTCTGGCCGAACTGAATCCGCTGGTACTGCTGCAAGCCGATAATGCGCGGACGATGGGCAGCTTTCTCGCCGGGTTCTGGCCGGTGGCGCACTCTGCGGAATTCCTCGGGCTGCTGCTGGATGCGACGCTGCAAACCCTGGCGATCGCCACAGCCGGCATAGCCCTTGCGCTGCTGCTGGCCGTTCCGGCAAGCCTGCTCGCCAGCCAGGCATTGTCGCTGTCGGCCGCCTCACGCGGCGGCCGCCCCGGCTGGCCCGGCCAGTGCCTGCGCTGGCCGGCACGCGGGGTGTTGATCTTTCTGCGCAGCGTGCCGGAAATCGTCTGGGCGCTGTTGTTCGTGCGCGCGGTCGGCCTGGGCCCGACGGCGGGCGTGCTGGCCATCGCCATCACCTATGCAGGCATGCTCGGCAAGGTGTACGCGGAGATTTTCGAATCGGTGGACCAACGCCCGGCCCACGCGCTGCTTCAGGCAGGCAGTGGTCGCCTGGCCGCACTGGCTTACGGCATCCTGCCCAATGCAGCAGCCGAACTGACCTCCTACACCGTGTACCGCTGGGAGTGCGCCGTGCGCGCTTCGGTGGTCATGGGCTTCGTCGGCGCAGGCGGACTGGGTCAGCAGATCGACCTGTCGATGCGCATGTTCGCCGGTGGCGAAGTGGCGAGCATGCTGCTGACCTTCCTGCTGCTGGTGCTGCTCGCCGACCAGCTCAGCCGTTTGCTACGCAGACAGTTCACATGAAGCGCGCTGGCAATCTGCTGCTGGTGCTGACGATGATTGCGGCCGTGGTCGCATCGTTTGTGTACCTCGGCCTCGACCTGTTCACCCTGGGCAGCCACGACAACCTGACGCAGATGGGCCGTTACGCGTTGCGCTTCATGAGCCCGGACCTGAGCGGCCCTCATCTGCAGGCAATCGGCCAGGGTGCCCTGGAAACCCTGGCCATGTCTGCGCTTGGCACCTTGCTGGCCGCCATTGCAGGTTTGCTCCTGGCCCTGCCCGCTGCCGGACGCTTCGGTTGGTTCCTGCGCAGCCTGAGTCGCCTGCTGCTCAATGCGCTGCGCGCCATTCCGGAACTGGTGTGGGCCGTGTTGATGGTGCTGGCTGCCGGGCTCGGCCCCAATGCCGGCACGCTGGCATTGGCGCTGCACACCACCGGCGTTCTGGGCCGTCTGTTTGCCGAGGCGCTGGAAAATACCGCGCCGCAACCCGCGGCAGCGATTCGTCTGCAGGGCGGCAGCGCCTGGCAGGCGTTCAGCTACGGCACCCTGCCCAACCTCTGGCCACAACTGCTGGCGTATACGCTGTATCGCTGGGAGAACAACATTCGCATGGCCAGCGTACTGGGTTTTGTCGGCGCGGGCGGTCTGGGGCAGATGCTGTATGTCAGCCTCAGCCTGTTTCAGGAAGCGCAGGCCAGCACCGTGATTCTGGCCATGCTGATACTGGTATTCGCCGTCGACGCGTTGAGCGGCTGGAGCAGGCAGCGCTGGGTGCGTAACTGAGCAGACCTCAGAACGCAAAACGCCACGCCCTTGAAGCTCAGGGCCGTGGCGTGATTGGCAGCGTGACTCAGTAGCCCAGCGACAACCCGGTGTTGCGACGCGGGTCGTTGGCGCCGTAGAAGCGGTTGTTACCGACCGGTTTGCCACCCAGCGAAGGCGCGCCTACCAGAATCGCCGCCACATGATTGAGCGGCTGCGGACCTGCGAACTTTTGACCCCAGCTCTGGAGAATCTTCAGCGTGTCAGGGCTGACCGCGAAGGTATCGATGTTGGTCTCTTCAGGCTGCCATTGCTGGTGGAAACGCGGCGCGTCCACCGCTTCCTGAATGTTCATGCCGTAGTCGATGACATTGAGCATGGTCAGCAGCGTGGCGGTAATGATGCGGCTGCCGCCCGGCGTGCCGACGACCATCACTGCCTTGCCGTCCTTGGTGACAATGGTCGGGCTCATCGACGACAGCGGCGTCTTGCCCGGCGCGATGGCGTTGGCTTCGCCCTGCACCAGTCCGTACATGTTGGGCACGCCGACCTTGACGGTGAAGTCATCCATTTCGTCGTTGAGGATCACGCCGGTCTTGCTGGCCATGACGCCCGCGCCGAACCAGTTGTTCAAGGTGTAGGTCACCGAAACCGCATTGCCCCACTTGTCGACAATCGAATAGTGGGTGGTATTGCTGCCTTCATGGGGCGCGACGCCGGGTTTGATCTTGTTCGAGTCACCGGCCTTTTGCGGATCGATGGCAGCCCGCAACTTGGCGGCATACTTGACGTCCAGCAGGTGCTCGACCGGGTTCTTGACGAAGTCCGGATCGCCCAGGTAGCTGTTGCGGTCCGCGTAGGCATGACGCATGGCCTCGATCTGATAATGCATACCCTGCGCCGAGCGAAAGCCCAGCTCTTTCATCGGGTAGCCTTCGAGGATGTTCAGAATCTGGCAGATGACCACACCACCGGAGCTCGGAGGCGGTGCCGAGACCACGTGGTAGCCACGGTAGTCACATTCGACCGGAGCCAGCTCGCGGGTCTTGTAATGGTCGAGGTCAGCCTGGGTGATGATGCCCTTGCCGGCCTGGCTGGAATCGACCAGTGCCTTGGCAACCCAGCCCTTGTAGAAACCGTCGCTGCCCTTCTCGGACACTTCCTTGAGGGTCTTGGCCAGGTCTTTCTGCACCAGCTTCTGACCGACCTGCATCGGCTCGCCCTTGTCGAGGAAGATCGACCCGGAATCGGCCATGTCCGCCTTGAACACATCCGTGGCGCTCGACAGCATGTCGACATCGCCCTGCCCCAGCACAAAACCGTCCTCGGCGAGCTTGATTGCCGGCGCGATAACTTCTTCACGCTTGCGGGTGCCGTACTTGCTGAGGGCCATTTCCATACCGGACACGGTGCCAGGCACGCCGACGGCCAGATGGCCCTTGGCACTCAGATCAGGGATGACCTTGCCGTCCTTGTCCAGGTACATGTTCGCAGTCGCGGCCAACGGCGCCTTTTCACGGAAGTCGAGGAAGGTCTTGCGCCCGTCGGCCAGCTGAATGGTCATGAACCCGCCACCGCCGAGGTTGCCGGCAGCGGGATAGACCACCGCCAGCGCGTAGCCAACCGCTACGGCCGCATCGACCGCATTACCACCAGCCTTGAGTACATCGACACCCACGTGGGTAGCCAGGTGCTGAGCCGTGACGACCATGCCGTTTTCGGCTGCGACCGGGGCTTGTGACGCGGCGAATGTGGGGGAATACGCGACAATCAATGCCGTCGCGATCAACGATCTGGCGAGGGGTTCGAACTTCATGGTCGATCTCTTCTTTTTCTGGGTCAGGGACGTTTGATGTGAAGCGCCAGCCTCTAGACGAGGGATGCGGCACTTCTCGTCGAAGCGTACCGAGCATCCCGGCGCGGGTCTGACGAAGTCCAAAGTATCCGGTTCTGCCACGTTTTCCTACTGTAAAAACCGGATACACATTAACGCCCCGCTTATCCCCGACACGTGCGACACCTACGCTTTCGGGCGATACCCCTCAATGATCGCCGAGAAATCCTTGCCGCCATCGCCACGCAGGCTCATCGCCTGGTACAGCTGTTGCGCCACTGCGCCGAGGATGACCGGTTGATGCGCCGAGCGCGCGGCCTCGGTTGCCAGACCCAGGTCCTTGAGCATCAGTTCGGCGCCAAAGCCGCCGCTGTAACCGCGTGACGCGGGCGCGCTTTCGACGATGCCGGGCCACGGGTTATAGGCCTCGGAACTCCAGCAACGACCGGTCGAGGTATTGATGATGCCGGCCAGCACTTCGGTGTCGATACCCAGCGCATTGCCCAAGGCCATGGACTCGGCCACGCCGATCATGGAAATCGCCAGCAGCATGTTGTTGCAGATCTTGGCGATCTGGCCGGTGCCCACGTCACCACAATGCACGATGTTGCGGCCCATCTGTTCCAGCACTGGTTTGAGCACAGCGAAATGACCGGCAGAGCCTCCGACCATGAAGGTCAACGTACCGGCCTGCGCCCCACCGGTGCCGCCCGACACCGGCGCATCGCCCAACACCACGCCTTGCTGCGCAGCGACCGCGGCGATGTCGCGAATGGTCTGCGGGTCGATGGTGCTGCAATCAACCGCCGGAACACCGGGCGAGATCCCCTTCAAAACGCCGTCGTCATTCAGGTACACGCTGCGCACGTGCGCCGCGGCGGGCAGCATGGTGATGACCAGTTCAGTGCCTTGGGCCGCCTGTGCGGGTGAATCGCTGACCTGTGCGCCCAGCTCGGCGAATTCAGCCAGTACGCTCTTGTTGAGGTCGAACACCTGCAAGGCGTGACCGGCTCTGATCAGGTTGCGGGCCATGGGCGCGCCCATATTGCCCAGACCGATAAATGCGATGTTCATGGTTGTTCTCCCGGGCGAATTGACCGCCAGCGCTCAGCGCAGATTGATCGTGGTGTTCACGCCATCGTTGACGCTGTCGTCATCGAACCAGCGGCTGGTGACGGTCTTGGTCTGAGTGTAGAACTGCACCACCTGTTTGCCGTACGGGCCCAGATCGCCCAGTTTGGAACCCCGCGAGCCGGTAAAACTGAAAAACGGCACCGGCACGGGAATTGGAATATTGATCCCGACCTGCCCGACATCGATCTCGCTTTGGAACTTGCGCGCCGCCGCGCCGCTCTGGGTGAACAGCCCGGTGCCGTTGCCGAACGGGTTGGCGTTGACCAGCGCGATAGCCTCATCGAGGGTATCGACTTCCAGCACCACCAGCACCGGCCCGAAAATTTCCTGAGTGTAGATCTGCATGTCGGTGGTGACGCCCGAGAACAGCGTCGGCCCCACGAAGTTGCCGCCCTCGTAACCCGGCACCGAAACCTCCCGACCATCCAGTTCCAGCGTCGCGCCTTCACGCACACCGCTCTCGATCAGGTCCAGAATGCGTTGTTTGGCCCGTCGTGAAATCACCGGCCCGATGTCGGTGCCCGGTTCCTGGCCGGCATTGACCTTGAGAGTCTGCGCCCGCGCCTTGAGGTCGGGCAGCCACTGTTTCGACGCGCCGACCAGCACCACCACAGAAGTCGCCATGCACCGCTGACCCGCCGCACCGAAACCTGCGCCCACCAGCGCGTTCAGGGTTTGCTCACGGTTGGCGTCGGGTAGCACGACGGCATGATTCTTCGCCCCCATCATTGCCTGCACCCGCTTGCCATGCCGACCGGCCAGATCGTAGACGTGCGTGCCAACCGCCGTCGAACCGACGAAGGAAACAGCCTTGATGTCCTGGTGCGTGCAGATCGCGTCCACCACCTCCTTGCCACCATGCACCACATTGAGCACACCGGGCGGCACCCCCGCCTCGATCGCCAGCTCGACCAGCAACAGGGTCGACAGCGGATCCTGCTCGGAAGGCTTGAGCACGAATGTATTGCCGCAGGCGATCGCCATCGGAAACATCCACAGCGGAATCATCGCCGGGAAGTTGAACGGCGTGATCCCGGCGCACACACCGATCGGCTGGCGCAGCGTATAGGTGTCAACGCCACTGGCGACGTTCTCGGCAAACTCGCCCATTTGCAGCGTGCCGATCGAACAGGCGTGCTCGACCACTTCCAGGCCCCGAAAGATATCGCCCTCGGCATCGGCCAGCGTCTTGCCCTGCTCGGCACTGAGTACCGCCGCGATGCGCTTGGAGTGCTCGCGGATCAGCGCCTGCAACTTGAGCATGATGCGCATGCGCACACCGATCGGTGTTTCACGCCAGGTTCGATAGGCCGCGTGAGCGGCTGCGACGGCGGCGTCCACTTCACTGGCCGTGGCGAATGGCACTTGGGCGAGGATTTCCTGAGTGGCCGGGTTGACGATGTCTTGCCATTCGCTGCTTTGCGAGTCAGTCCACTCGCCGTTGATCAGCAGTTTCACGCGAGCAATCGAGGTCGTCGTGTGGTTCAGTGAGGCATTCATTTCAGCGATTCTCCCTTCAGCAAACCACGCATCCACAGCCTGTGCAGAAGGATGATCGTGGCCTCCCGGCAGTCTTGTTTTTGAATTGGTCAGGGGGCGTGCTTTGGAGTATAGATGTGCAAACTTCTAACAAGAACGCAGATAAAAGCAGGGTCAACATGCAAAAAAACATCACCTCCCTGGGGCTGTTGAACTGGGATGACCTGAAGTTTTTCCTCGAGGTGGCCCGCACCCGAAAAGTCAGCAGCGCGGCCCGCCGCCTGGGCGTCGACTACACCACCGTATCGCGGCGCATCAACTCGCTGGAAACCTCGCTGGGCACGCTGCTGTTCGAGAAATCGCGCAACAATGGCTTCATCATGACCGCCGAAGGTCAGCGCCTGCTGGGCTATGCAGAATCCATCGAAAGCACACTGCACATGGCCTGCGAGCAGGTTTCCGGGTCCAGCGTCGCGTTATCCGGGCACGTGCGTATGGGCTGCACCGAAGGTTTCGGCAGCTTCTTCATCACCCCGCAACTGAGCCACTTTCTCGACAGCTACCCGAGCATTTCGCTGGACATCCTGCCGCTGCCGCACTTCATCAGCCTGTCGAAACGCGAGGCGGATATCGTCATCGCCCTGGAGCGACCCGAACACGGCCCCTACGTGTGTTGCAAGCTCTGCGATTACAGCCTGGGTCTGTACGCGACCCAGGCCTACCTCGACAACCACTCGCCCATCAAACACAAGGCGGACCTGAGCGAACACGTCTTCATCAGCTACGTCGACGACCTGGCGTTCAGCTCCGAGCTGCTGTACATGAGCAACCTGCTGCCCAACGCCCAGGCACAGCTGCGCAGCACCAGCGTCATCGCCCAATACACCGCGGCCCTGCAAGGCCGCGCACTGGCCATCCTGCCATGCTTCCTCGCCGCTCAAGACCCACGGCTGCTGCCCGTGCTGAGGGAGGAAGTGAACATCACTCGTCAATTCTGGATGTACTGCCGGGAGGACCTGCGCAAGTTGAAGCGGATCACGTTGCTGTGGGATTACATTCGGGAGGTGACGGAGTTGAATAAGGGGTTTTTGTTGGGGGAAAACCGCGCTATTCGCTTCCTTCAGTGACAGATTTTCAAGGGATCAGGTGGCCGTATCGTAGCGGTGGCAGACCGGAGTTGGCGGTTTGTCACACGGATGCTGGTTCGCTCCCATTGGGGTAACCCCGACTTTTCGATCAGATTCTCAAGGTCCTTCACAAAACTAAGATTTCCCCTACATACCGCCTTTTGCGCCTCCGGTAGCCTGCCACGCGTCAACTAAACGCTGGTTGTCTACGGATCAAAGACGCAAGGACGGCATGCAATGATTTCTTCAGCCCGATTGGGCGACAAGCACGCCTGCCCATTGCCGGGTCACGGTACAACGCCTATCGCTTCTGCATCCGATGACGTCAACATCAACGGCATGGGCGCGGCACGTGTGGGGGATACCTGCGGGTGTGGCGCGGTCATCACTACAGGCTTTCCTTCCATTCTGGTGAATGGCCGTCCCATGGCCCACCTGGGAAGCCCCACCAGTCACGGCGGGACAATCATCACCGGCTCAAGCAATGTTGGTGGCGGCTTCGTCATGGGTGACGCTGGTGGCGCGACCCTTATTAACTTCATGGCGCTGGGGGCCTTCCGGCCAGACGGTTCCATGGACAATGAGAAGATGGCGACCTTGTTGTCTGACCCGAAGCTCACGGAGAAAGCCTTGGCGGCGAACGCTTTGGTAGGCCCTGAGGCAGCCGGTAAGAAGTCAGATGCGCAGCCTGAGTCAAAAGCGGAACCTGTTGTTTGCAAAGACCCTGACAGGATGGAAGAGCTGGCGACATACATTGCGGACGAGATGAATCGCAATATTCATCACCCTTCTGTTTTGAAAATGAAAAAACTGCTCAGTTATGACGTTGCCGAAGAGACTCGCAAGCAAATGGACCGGCCTTGGTATGCTCAAGTTGGCGCGACGAGCCCCCAAACTATTGGCGCAGCAAATGGCGCTGCTGCGTTGGTGATTTGGACTGAGCGTGTAGGGCAGTATAGGGATTGGGACCACAAGCCGAAAATCCATAAGAAGTTCGGTGGGTATTACCACAAGCAAGGAGAGTACGAGTATTTTTATGATATTTGGTCTAACATCCACTACGGTTATGTTGGCCGCGCAGGCGGTCTTTCAGAAAGCGTGCTTACCGACGGTGCGGGGTTAGAGCAGATAGTCTCAGACTCTGTCGGGGCGATCAGTGACATAACCAAACCACCGGTAAGCAGAAAACATCGGGGGCCTCAACGTGCCGAGAACGTAGAGGGACTCCGCGCTTGGGACGACGATCCCGACCGAATATCTGTCGGGATCGGGATTAAACTCTTTAACCTGCATCCTCATGGTGGCATAACAGCGAAAATGATAATAAAAGAGGTTCTTTCGGTTGCACCACAAGCATGGGGAGCAGGTGTCATTGATCATCAATGTGAGAAAACTTAAGTTGCGTCATGCAGTTTTGTTCGCGTTTATAGCTCTGCTAACGGCTTGGTATGCCGCTACCCCCAGCGTAGTTATTCATTACTCCAAAGAAGCTACCGATGAACTTCGTTTAGTATGGGATACGCAACACCAAATTCATAGAGAGAGGATGCTTCCGGGAGAAGCGTCATCTGATGTTGGTCATCTATTCCCCGATGAAGACTTTTTTATGGTTTTCTTTTGGGGCCCCATCAAGGGCCATATGAGATGTATCGACATAACGCCCAAGCGCTGGGCTACGTTAGATATATACCTAACGGAATCGGGTAGAGTCGACATTAACAAAACATCTCCCGCCATTATTGAACGCTTGAAAAAATGTGAGGGCGAACCTGATCCTTTCCGGCACTAAGGTGCCCTTAGAACCTAAGGCTGCCGCTAGGGAGTCAGAGGCGAAGCCTTAGCCAAAATCGGAACCTGTTGTTTGCAAACACCCTGACAGGATGGAAGAGCTGGCGAGCTATATAGCTGGAGAGATGAACGCCAACATCAATAGTCCCGCAATTCGACAGATGAGAGACCTCAATAGCTTCGATGCGGCGGCAAAGATGAAGGAGTATGAGACGCTTCCATTTTACTTGCGCCTTGGTCCCGACCCCGATTTCTACAGCATGGCGGCCGGTATGCAAGCAAAGGCTTTTGCCATCTGGGCAGAACGTGTTGGTCAGAATCGCCCGTGGGACCACAAGCCGATACTCGCCGCGAAATACGATGGCGTCGTCTACCACAAACAGGGCGATTACGATTACTTCTATGACATCGGGTCGAACATTCACTATGGATACGTCGGGCGAGTTGGTGGGCTTTCCGAAAGCATCCTTTTGGATGGCGCAGGTGCTGAGCAGATCGTTTCAGACACACTCAGGAAAGCAGTCGAGGTCCTACAGAAACCGAAAGAGGAAAGAAAACTTCCGGGGCCTAATCGCTCGGCCGACATTGATGGACTCCGTGCATGGGACGACGCCCCAGACCGGATTTCGATTAGCATTGGGATCAAGCTGTTCAGCCAAAACCCCACCGGTGGAATTACGGCACAAATGGTAATGAAGGAAGTTCTTGCAGTAGCACCTGGAGCATGGGGAAAAGGCATCCGTGAACACAAATGCAAGCAAAACTAAAACCGGGTATGGCCGTTGGCTGCTTGTTGGCCTATTGGTCGGCCCTATGGCCTTTTGGTACTTAGCGTCTCCAGTCGTAGCAGTAAATTTTTCTCACGAAGGAAAGGACGAGTTTCGATACATCTGGAACACTCAGCATCAAATTTATAAAGGTGACATGCCCGCAGGTGGCGGCTCAGCGGTCGAGTGGGGCCAAATCTTCCCTGATAAAGACTTCTTCATGAGGTTCGACTGGTGGACCGACAAGGGATTTCAGAGGTGTTTCTACGTAACGCCGAAATGGGGGCGAATGATAGACATTTACCTTGATGATAAAGGTCGAATCGACACTGCTGCGACTGACCATGATGTTATCGCTCGTTTAAAACAGTGTGCTGGGGAACCTGACCCTTTTCGGTCCTAAGGTGCCCTACCAGCACCACCAACGTACACCCATCACAGCACCCAAGCAGAACGCGGACGACATCCTAAAGGAAGCGTCACTGCCAAAATGATCATGGACGAAGTGCTTGCAGTACCGCCCCAGGCATGGGGTAAAGGGGTCCAGATACATGCCTGTCCATAAACCCAAGATCCGATTTGGCCGCTGGATGTTTCTTCTACTCGGCATCCTTCCTGTGGCTTTTTGGTATTTTTCCTCGCCGGTCGTAGCGGTCAATTTTTCTCCGAATAGCAAGGAGGAGTTTCGATACGTGTGGAACATTCAGGACAGAATCCACAGGGGCGATATCAGGCACGGCGGCTCAGCCGTTGAGTTCAGCTACATATTCCCTGATAAGGACTTCTTCATGATGTTCGATTGGTGGACCGATAAGGGTTTCAAGCGGTGCATCGACATCACGCCTAAATGGGGAAGTACGATAGACATCTATCTTGATGATATCGGCAGGATCGACACAGCAAAAACGGCGCCTGACGTCATTGCTCGTCTGAAACAGTGTCCGGGGCGACCAGACCCCTTCCAGCCCTGAGGCGTGCTACCCGCGCCACGTCAAACTCGGCACAGCCAATGAGTAAACACAGAAAACACTCCCGGCATCTAAAGAAGAGCTGACCCATACCCAGACTCAAGTAACGGTCTCCCTGAGAAAGCTCAAGGCATCCTTGAAAATATGATGCCATCTGTCAGACGGCTCACTCATCAGCGGATGCCAGAAGAATCTGAAATCGTGTCCTCCATCATCCTCTGCAAAATGCACCCAGCTATCGGGAAGGTCTTGAGCCACCTGACATTCATGAAATGCCCAGATATGTCCCGTTATGGTGGAGTGCCACTCACCCAGGTTTCGCTTTGCTGTCGCTTGAATCCCGGCCTCCTCCATTAACTCCCGCACAGCAGCCGCGCAAGTTGACTCGCCTGGTTCCACACTGCCCTTCACCAATTGCAGGCCCGCCAACGGATGCTCGAATGCCAGAATCTCCAGCACTCCCCGGTCTCGCAGAACCACAGCACACGCTTTATCCGCCGTCATGCAGTTACACCCTGGCCTTTTCAATTGGCCCTTGAACCCGGTTGAAGCGCATAGGGATTATGGCGCTCGACTTCGTACCTGCAATGCACGGTAACGAATCGCCAGACAGCCCGGACGTGATCAAAGCCCCAACATCAGCCCACTCAGACGTTTGACCTTGCGGCGCAGGGCTTCTTCGAAGATGCCCTGGCGCGGTTCGATGAGGCTGAACCAGTGCTTGGCGCGGGTGATGCCGGTGTAGATGAGCTCCTTGGTCAGTACCGGGTTGAGCGCTTCGGGCAGGATCAGGGCGGTGTGGGCGAATTCCGAGCCCTGGGATTTGTGTACGGTCATGGCGTACACGGTTTCGACCTCGTTGAGGCGGCTGGGCAGGACGAAGCGTACGCCTTCGCTGCCGTCGTTGCGGGGGAAGGCGACGCGCAACACCTGTTTGCCCTCGCCGTCGCGCTCAGGCAGGCGCAAAGTGATGCCGATGTCGCCGTTCATCAGGCCGAGGCCGTAGTCGTTGTGGGTCATCAGCACCGGGCGACCTTCGTACCATTGCTGTTCGCTTTCGATCAGCTTCGCGCTGAACAGCGCGTGCGTGATGCGCTGGTTCAAGCCTTCCACGCCCCACGGGCCTTTGCGCACGGCACACAGCAGTTGAAAAGCGTCGAAGGCGCTGAGTACCGAGCGCGCCCAGCGGGTCCAGCACGCGTCGTCCAGTGCCGAATCATCGGCGGGACGCTCGGCGGCGAGTACGTTCAGGTAATGCCGGTAACCCTGCGGACCTTGCTCGCCCCTGCCAAGACCGTCGAGCACCAGGCGTTCGAACTTGAGGTCCTGCTCGCCCTTGAGAGCCAAGGCGAACAGGTCGTCATGACTGCCCGCCGACAGCAGCGCGCGGGCCTGTTGGTCCTGTTGCTGGTTGACCAGCCGGGCCAACTGGCCGATACCGCTGCCTTGGCCGAAACGACGTGAGTGGCGCAGCATCACCACTTGCTGGGCCAACGGATGCTGCTGCGCATCGCCCTGGCGCAAACCGCCCTTGCCGAGGTCTTCGCCGCTGACGGCTTCCAGCCAGGCCTGGGTGTCGGGGCTGTAGAAACCTTCTTCGGCGTCGCGGCACAAATCCCCGAGTACCGCCCCCGCCTCAACGGATGCCAGCTGGTCCTTGTCACCCAGCAGAACCATGCGTGCATGCGCAGGCAGTGCGTCGAGCAGGTTAGCCATCATTTCCAGGTCGATCATGGAGGCTTCATCAACCACCAGCACGTCGAGCGGCAGTAAATTGCCCGCATGGTGGCGGAAATGCCGGGTACCGGGGCGACTGCCCAGCAGGCGGTGGACGGTGGTCACCTCGCTGGGGATTTTCTGGCGTACGTCGTCACTCACATCCAGGCTCTTCACCTGTTGGCTGATGGACTCGGTCAGACGTGCCGCCGCCTTGCCGGTGGGTGCCGCGAGACGGATGCGCAGCGGCTGGCCACTCTGTACCGCCGGGGCCTGCAACAAGGCCAGCAGGCGCACCACCGTGGTGGTTTTGCCGGTGCCGGGGCCGCCGGTGATGATGCTGAAGCCCTTGCGGGTCGCCAGTGCGCAGGCAAGTTTCTGCCAGTCGATGACGGCTTGTGGCGAAGAATCGGCAGGACCGAACAACGCGTCGAGCTGCTGCGGCAGCCCCTCCGGCGGCGTTTCACGCTGGGCCAGGCGCTGACGCAAGGCTGCAGCGATACGCCGTTCGTAAGCCCAGTAGCGACGCAGGTAAAGACGCCGCTCGGCCAGCACCAGCGGTTTTTGTCGCGCTTCGGCACTTGAATCGCCCACCTCGGCGACCAGCATGCTGCCTGCCAGCGCCTGGCACCAGGCGGCGCCATCCAGCGCTGCCAGCAGTTGTGAGGGCAGCAGCATCGGCGCGCTCTGCTGATCGCCTTCAGGTGGCAGTGACAGGGCGAAGTCCGGTTCTTTGAGGGTCTCGTACAGATCAAGGCAGACGTGACCGTGGCCGAGCTGATGGCTGGTAAGCGCTGCTGCCACCAGTACCAACGAATCGGCCTGCGGATCGAGGTCACTGAGGAACGCGACGAACGCCTTGTCCAGAGCACGCAACCAGCCGCGCTCGACCCAACGTTCGAGCAGGATCAGCAGATCGCTGACACGCGTCAGCGGGCTCAACTCAGCGAGGCTGATGTCGTCCAGTGCGGTAGGCAACAGATCATCGAACGAGCGGCTCATGCCAATGCTCCCGGCAGGTCATGCGCTATCGGTTTGCCCTGAAACAGCAGGTCCAGACTCTCGATCAGCTCACGTGGCGGACGGGTGAAATACGCTCCCTGAGAGGCCGAGCGACTGCCCCGTAGAAACAGGTACAGCGCGCCGCCCATGTGCTGGTCGTAATCGTAGTCGGCCATCCGCGTCTTGAGCTGGCGGTGCAGAGCCAGCAGGTACAGGACGTATTGCAGGTCATAGCGGTTGTCGAGAATGGCGGTTTCCATCGCCAGCTGGGTGTACGCACTGTCGTCACTGCCCAGCCAGTTGGACTTGTAGTCCGCCACGTAATACCGGCCTTCGTGTTCGAACGTCAGGTCGATAAACCCTTTGAACATACCGTTGAGCGAGACCGTCTCGGTTGCAGCACGCGGCGCGTTGTCGTGGGTGAAGCGGCGCACGAGGGCGTCCATTTGCGCGACGTTGACGTTATTGCTGGCGAACCAGAATTCCATCTCCACACGGTACTGATTGGGCTGATCCAGTTCGCCCAGGGCCACCGGTGCGGCATCAGGCGACAGGCGCAGCGGCATGTTCAGCAGGTGCTGCAGCCAATCGCTCAGGGTATTGATCCAGCCCGCCCAACCGCGCCGATTACAGCGACGGGCGACGGCGTCCTGCAGTTTGTCCGGCGCGTGCGCGGTATTTGCAAAACCTTCGTTGCCAGCCCATTCGAGCAGCCCGTGCAGAAAGGTGCCGGGATTGGGGCCACGCGGAAAACGATGGATATCGCCGCCGCTGGTCAGGATGTCGCGCGGGGCTTCGGGGTCCAGACGCTCGTCGTCGAACAGTTTCTGTGCCTGCGGGCTGTCAGGCGATTCATCGGCACCGGCCGTTACCGTGTCGCCGATACGCAGGGCACTGTAGGACGCGATCCACCAGTTCTCGGCAGCGCGGCGTTTGGGCACCAGCAGCTTGACCAGCGCCGCTGCGTTGCGCGGCGCACTGAAGCGCTCGTCGGTGGGCTCGGGAACAGGCTGCAAGGCAATTGCGCCACACCCCTGGGCCAGATCACGCAGCCAGATATTCAACTCCGCGGACTCGGCCAGCGCTGCGCCACCGCCCAGCAGGTAACCCAATGCCGAACGGTGCAGCATGGAGGTGTTGGCATTGCCGCGCTTGAGGTCGGCGACGCCCAGCCAGCAGGCATGTTCCGATCGGGTCAGTGCGACGTAGAGCAAACGCAGGTCTTCGGCCAGACGTTCGTCATCAGCTTGCTGAATCAGCGCCTCGGTAGGCTGCAGGCTGATCTGCGACTTGCCGTCGGCGTCATGAAACTGCAGCGGCAAGCGACTGCCGTCCACCGGTTTCGACGAGCAAATGAACGGCAGGAACACCAGCGGATACTGCAAGCCCTTGGACTTGTGGATAGTAACCACCTTGACCAGTTGCTCGTCGCTTTCCAGGCGCAGGATCTGTTCTTCCCCGGCCTGACCGGAAAGTGCCAGGTGGTCGCCCAGATGGCGGATCAGCGCCTGCTCGCCATCCAGTTCGGCGGCGGCCTGCTGCAGCAGTTCAGACAGGTGCAGCAGGTTGGTGAGTACTCGCTCACCGTCGTTGCGGGTCATCAAGGTCTGTGGCAGGGCAAAGTCGTGCAGCAGACGGCGCAGCATCGGCAGCACGCCCTGGCTGCGCCATATGGCGCGATAGCCACGAAACTGCATGACGCGCCGCTCCCATGCCAGCTCGTCCTGATTCAGGCGTTCCAGCTCGGCCAGCGGCAGGTCCAGCGTGATACACGCCAGCGCGGCACGCAGCGTGCGCTCGGAGTCCGGCTCGGCACAGGCCTTGAGCCAGGACAGCAGGTCGTGGGCTTCCTGAGCGGCAAACACGGAATCCTTGTCGGACAGGTACACGCTGCGCACACCCCGCGCGGTCAGTTGCTGACGCACCGCCTGCGCCTCCTTGCCGTCGCGGACCAGAATCGCAATGTCGGCGGGACGCAGCCCGCGTGTTGTGTTGTCGGGCGTAACGAAACCGGCACGGCCCTGCTGACCGGCATTGAGCAGACGCACGATCTCGCTCGCGCAACTGGCTGCCAACTGCTGACGATAAACCACGCCGGACACCGGCTGGTCACTTTTCAGGTGCCAGACCGTCAGCGGCGTCAGGGGTCCACCGTCGACGTGCAGCGTCTCTTTGAGGCCTTGGGCCAGCGCATCGGAGAACGGCACCTGATTGCCGTGCTCATCGCGAAACAGGAACGCACCGCGACCTTGCTCACGTTGCTCTGCTCGCGTGAAGACATGGTTGACCGACTCGACCATCGCATGGCTGGAGCGGTAGTTGGTGTCCAGTGTATGCCAACGGCCATCGGTCGCCTGGCGGGCACGCAGGTAGGTGTAGATATCGGCGCCGCGAAAGGCATAGATCGCCTGTTTCGGGTCGCCAATCAAGAACAGCCCGGTCTGCTCATCGTTGGCCTCGAGACGATAGATGCTGTCGAAGATCCGGTACTGGACCGGGTCGGTGTCCTGGAATTCGTCGATCAACGCCACCGGAAACTGCTCGCGAATCAGGGTGGCCAGACGCTCGCCGCCAGCGCCATGCAGGGCCGCGTCGAGCCTGAGCAGCATGTCATCAAAGCCCATCTCGGCGCGGCGACGCTTCTCTTCTTCAAAGCGGACACTGACCCACTGCGCCGCATGCTGCAACACGGCAGCGTCCGGTTTGGGCAAGCCATCGAGCGCCGCCTTCAGCTGTGCCATGGCCTCGAAGGCCGGGTGCGCAGGTGGATCGCCCTTCCAGGCTTCGGCAATGCCGTCGGGGGTCAGACGAGTGAAACCGGTGCCCAGATCCAACGCTTCCTGTGTATCGTCAGCGGCCCAGGCGGCGAGCTTTTCAAACCAGGGTTTGAAGTAGCGCTCCTGCATTTTGCGGCCATCGACTGCCTTGCGAGCGACCGCGTCCTGACACAGCGCATACAACTCGTCGGACCAAACGGCCCACGGCGCTTTCAGCGCGGCAAGCGCTGCCCGGCGCTCTTGCAATGACGCCGCGATCAGTTCGGCCGGTTCTTGGGTGAGTGGGCTGCGATCGCGTCCGAACAGACCTCGCACACGCGGCAGCAACGCCGCGGGGCCGCTGAGGTTTTCCCGCACCCAGGTCAACGCGTCGCCGCTCATGGGATAGCAGAAGCGCCGCCAGTAATCGCGCAGGACTTCGCCGAGCAAATCGCTGTGATCGGTTTCCAGCGTCTGGGTGAACAGGCTGCCGCTGTCGAATGCGTGCTCGCGCAACATGCGCTGGCACCAACTGTGGATGGTCGAGACCGCGGCCTCGTCCATCCACTGCGCGGCGATGTCCAGACGGCTGGCACAGGCAGGCCATAGCGACGCTTCAAACTGTTCACGCAGCTCGGCAATCAGGCCATCGGGGGAAGGGATCTCGTCACGAAAGAAGCGTGCAGCCTCCGCCAGCCGGGTACGAATTCTGTCACGCAGTTCCTTGGTCGCGGCATCGGTAAAGGTCACCACAAGGATCTGCGGCGGCAGCAGTTCACGACCAAAGCCGCACTGCTCGGTACCGTGGCCGAGCACCAGACGCAAGTACAAGGCGGAGATGGTGAAGGTCTTGCCGGTCCCGGCGCTGGCCTCGATCAACTGGCTACCGCGCAGTGGGAAGCGCAGCGCGAGAGGAAGGGATTGCTCACTCATGCGCCGCCCTCCCCGCCGGACAACGATTGCCAGGGCGCGTCGTAAATCGGTTTGTAGAGCGTCTCGCACCAGCCTGCAAATTCTTCACTGTCGATCAGTGCGTCAAAGTCCGGGAACTGCCGAGCCAGTGCCGTGCTTTCGCGACGCTCGCCATCGCTGGTCTGTCCGTCACCTTCGTAGGCTTTGCGGGCAGCCGCTTCGGCTTTGTCGGCAGGCTGGCCCAACCAGGCGAAGGCGGTTTTGACCGCGACCGGAAGGGGTTCCTGCATGCCGTGCAGCCAGGCCGTCAGCAAGTGATTGAGCGTGGTGACGGCACTCGCCTTGTCCAGCGGCTCCAGCATCAGGGTTTCATCACTGGCGACCAGTGCCGTGCTCAACGGCAGGTCGCAGGCGCACGCCACCAGGTGATTGACCCACGGCCGAATCAGCCGGTGCCACTTGCGGGTCTTTTTCGAGCCGATGCTGTTGGGAATGGCGGTGACCAGCAATAGCTCGCCGCGGGCGTTACGGTGCAGCCCGCCCAGCCAGCCGTCGATGCTCACACCCGCATGGCTGAAGCCGATCGGTAAAGCGCTGCTCAGGGTCTCGGGCCAGAGGGTCAACAGATCGTGGTAGCGCCTGAGTACGTCAGGCAGCGGCTCGATCAGCTCGCTCTGCATCAAGGTGCCGAAGCCCGCGAGCGGCAGCAGTCCACTGGCTTGCAGTTTCAGCGCCTGGGTTTTCAGGGCGGCATCCATATCGTCAGGGGAAACCATCGCTGCGCTGAGCAGGCTTTCACTGAGGCCGTAACGCTCAAGGGCATCGAGCACGAACGGTTCCTCATCGGCGAGCGGCGCTTCAGCCACCTCGAAATAGATCTTCAGGCGCTGACTGAAAAAGTGCTTTACCGGGTTTCTCAGGAAATCCTGTAACTGCGCAATGGACAGCGGTTCTTCCTGTTCATGAGCAGGCAGCGCTTGAGGCACAGCCACCTGAAGGTCGGTTTCATGCAGCAGGCGCCACTCGCGGGCGAAGCTGAAATAACCTGTGCCGGCGTGGAAGTAATTGGCGCTGAAGGGTTGCAAAGGGTGATTCACAGTCAGGGCTTTCAGCAAGCGCTGATCATCGTGTTTACCGTCCGGATCGGTCTCGCCGGCCAGCTTCCAGCCGCTGGCGAGGTGATCGCGCAGCTGACCGATGAGCACCGAAGCTGGACGCTCGCTGTTGTCACGAATGCTATGGCCAACCCAACTGACGTACAACTGGTCTCTGGCCGAGAGCAAGGCTTCCAGCAACAGGTAGCGATCGTCTTCACGCCGGGAGCGGTCGCCGGGTCGGTAATCGCTGCCCATCAGATCGAAATCCAGCGGCGGTTGCGCACGCGGGTAATCGCCGTCGTTCATGCCCAACAGGCAGACCACTTTGAACGGGATGGCGCGCATGGGCATCAGCGTGCAGAAGTTGACCGAGCCCGCCAGAAAACGCTGGGACAGGCGCCCTTGATCGAGCCCGGCCAGCCAGGCCTCACGCACAACGGTCAGCGGCAGCTCATCGGTCAGTCTTACCGTTGCACAGGTTTCCAGCCAGTTCTCGCGCAGTGTTTCCAGCTGGGCAAGCAAGTAGTCGTCATGCTCGCTGTCGGCGAGGAAGAACAACTGCAGCAGCGATTGCAGGCGAGCACCCCATGCTTCCGGAGTGGTGGGTGTCGACAACTCTGTGTGGGCGACCTGGAGAGCATCAATCAACGCGACCAGCGGACCGATCAACGCTGCATCAAGCCCGCCGATCTCATCGTAGGGTTCGATGCCGTCGTAAGCCGCGCCGGCACCCACCGCGTACCCCAGCAACATGCGACGCAGGCCGAAATGCCAGCTGTTCTGCTCAAGAGCATCCGGCAGACCCAGACCGGCACGCTGTTGAGCATTCAGCCCCCAACGAATGCCCGCGCCCTCTATCCAGCGATGCAGTGTTGGCAGGTCACGCTCCTGAATCCTGAAGCGTGCGCGCAAGGCTGGAACGTCCAGCAGGTCGAGAATCTCGCTGACCGGGAAACGGCTGTCCGGGAGTTTGAGCAGGTGCTCGACAGCAATCAGCAACGGCTCGCGGCCGCGCTGGCCCTGGTCAGCCAGCGTAAAGGGGATGAAGCGACGATCTTCGCGCTCGATCTGCCCGAATACTGCTCGTATGTGCGGGGCATAGCTGTCGATATCCGGGACCATGACAATCACGTCACGCGGGCGCAGGCCAGGGTCTTTGCTGAATCTCGCCAGTAGCTGGTCATGCAGCACCTCTACTTCGCGCTGCGCGCTGTGAGCCACATGGAAGCGGATCGAGCGGTCCTCAGAAGGATTGACTGCCGGCCACAGCTCACGGGTTTCATCCAGCGGACGCAGCTCGAGGATATCGTCCTGCAGCTGGTTCAGAAGGTTGGTGGGCTCTGACTCACTGAACAGGTCAATCCGCTCGTCCTTGAACGAGGAACGGTAGCTGCGTGGGTCGTCATGGCTGTCCAGCAGGTTGATGTAATCACGTCCCTGCTTGCCCCAAGCCGCGAGCAAGGGGTGAGCATGCTGATGCAGCGCTTGCGGGTCGAGGACCATCGGCATTCCGCTCTTGCGCGCCTGGCGTTTGTACTGGTGACGCAGCAGGTCCTTGTCAGCAACGATATCGGTCCAGTGGTGACGACACGGATTGTGCACACAGAGCAGAACCTGACTGAACCTGGCCAGCCCTGCCAACGCCTCGAGCGCTTGTGCCGGCAGTGACGAAATGCCGAAAACGATGACCCGTGCCGGCAAGCCCGGTGGCGCTTCGGTCATATTGCCGATGCGCTCGATGAAGCGCTGATGCACGCCTGCACGGCTCTGCGACATCCCTTCAGCCCCGACATCGTCCAGCAGCGCGCGCCACAGTTCGGCTTGCCAGCAATTGGCGGCTGACAATGGCCTGGACTGACCTCGTACGTCGCGCAATTGATGGCGGCCAGCGGCCCAGTCTTGCAGCCAGTCAGCGCGGTAAACCTGATATTGGTCGAACAGATCGGACAGGCGTTCGGACAATTGATAGCGCTTGCGCAGATCAGTGTCGTCGGTCAGGAAGCGCTGCAGCGGTTCGAAGTGCGGCTGATTGATCAGCGACGGCAGCAAGCGCATCAAGCGCCAGGTCAAAGGGGTCTTGTCGAGCAAGGACGTCTGGGGGATCTCGTCCGCACCCAGCACCATGCGATACAGCGTCCACATGAAACTGCCGGGCAACTGGACGTCTATGGCGGCAGCGATACCACAGCCACCGTTATCTTCATCCTGAGCATCTTCGGCCAAGGCCAGCTTCAGCCACTGTGCAATGCCGTTGCTCTGCACCAGAGCAATCTCGTTTTCCAGGGGCGCCAATGGATATCGCCGCATCCAGGACACAACCAGACTGCGCAGTTCATCCGGGCGGTTGCCTTGAACCACCATGAAGCCTGCACTCAGAGAGGTTGTAACGGACATGCTTGCTTCCTTGACGGGTGCGTGGAACCTGATGCCGAACCATAAGGGCAAGCGCGCCGGATTGCCATAAGCACGTGGGTCTGGATGACTGCCGGAGAGGTGGAGTTATGAGTTCAGGAGAAGACAGAGGTTTCTGGAACCCCAGACAAACAAAAACCCTCAACGCGTAAGCGAAGAGGGTTTCTGGAATTCAATCTTGACGATGACCTACTCTCACATGGGGAAACCCCACACTACCAT